>NZ_JAFCXJ010000006.1:0-439969 GCF_049898265.1 Pseudomonas sp. PSPC2-3
ATCGACGCCACCGGCAAAAGTAAAAAGCTGCGCTGGAACCCGTTCGGGCAACTGGTCGAGCATGTCGATTGCTCAGGCTACCCCACGCGCTTTCGCTACGACGAGCGCGGCTATTTGCAGGTCATCACCGACGCCCTCGGCGAACGCACTCAATTCAGCTACAACGCTCAAGGACGCTTGCTCAGCAGCCAACTGCCGGACGGGCGCACCGAGCAATATCGGCGTGATGCCAGCGGCCAGTTGGTGGGCTACACCGACCCGGCCGGGCACACCACGCTCTACCAGCACAACCGTCGCGGTCAGGTACGCCAGCGCACCGACGCCCATGGACGACAGGTGCAATTCGGCTATGACAGCTATGGGCGGCTGCAAGCGCTGGTCAACGAGAACGGCGAAAGCTATCGGTTCGCGTGGGATGCCGGGGATCGGCTGACCCAACAACAAGACCTCGACGGCAGCGCCAAGCGCTACACCTACGACCGGCTGGATAACATCACGGCAGTGACCGCCGTTGCGGGGCCTTATGGCAATGGCTTGGCGGTGGTTCCCGAGATGCCAGCGCCCCCCATCGTTCATAGGCTGGAGCGCGATGTGGTTGGCCGGTTGATTGCCAAGACCACCGACGATGGCCGCACCGACTACAGCTACGATGCGGTGGACCAGCTAACCGCCGTCACCTTCACCGACTTGCAGGGCAATACCCAGGCTCTTGGTTTCGCTTACGACGCCCTTGGCCAGTTGCTTGCCGGACAGAGTTCAGCGGGCAATCTGCACCACCACTACGACGAACTCGGCAACCTGATCCAGACGCAACTACCGGACGGCCGCTGGCTCAATCGCCTCTACTACGGCAGCGGCCACCTGCACCAGATCAACCTCGACGGCCAGGTCATCAGCGACTTCGAACGCGACCGCCTGCACCGCGAAGTGCTGCGCACCCAAGGCCAACTCAGCACCCGCAGCGAATACGACCGCAGCGGCCGCCTGCGCGCACGCCAGCGCCGCCACGCCAGCCAGCCCTCGTTGATGCCGGCGGCCACACAAAAACACTTCGAGTACGACCCCGCCGACAACCTGATCGGCAAACTCGACCAGCAACCCGCCGCGCAACATCGCCAACTGCTGCACTACGACGCCACCGGCCGCATCATCGCCAGCCAGGACAACCTGCGCGGCCAGCGCGAAACCTTCGCCTACGACGCGGCCGCCAACCTGCTCGACGGCCCGCAAACCGGCGCCGGGCTGGTGGTGCATAACAAACTGCTGACCTACCAGGACAAGCGTTACCGCTACGACGGCTTTGGCCGACTGATCGAAAAACGCAGCGCCGCACGGGGTTTGCAACATTTTGCCTACGACGCTGAACACCGCTTGATCGAAGTACGCAGCCAGAAGAACGGGCGCGAAACGCTGGTGAACATGACCTACGACCCGCTCGGTCGACGTATCACTAAAACCGAACACGACAGCCGGGGTTATGCGCTGGGAGAAACCCGATTCACCTGGGATGGCCTGCGTTTGTTGCAGGAGCATAAACACAGCCAGACCAGCCTTTACGTCTACGCAGACGAAGGCTACGAACCCTTAGCGCGAGTCGACGGCATCGGCCCGCTGCAAAAAATCCGCTACTACCACAACGACCTTAACGGCTTGCCGGAACAATTGACCGAAGGCGACGGGCACAACGTCTGGCGCGCGACTTATCGGGTGTGGGGCAATACGCTGGAGGAGGTGCGTGAGCCTTATTACATTGAAGAGCAGAACCTGCGATTTCAGGGACAGTATCTGGATCGGGAGACGGGGCTGCATTTCAATACGTTCAGGTTTTATGATCCGGATGTGGGGCGATTTACGACGCCGGATCCGATTGGATTGGATGGAGGCGTCAATTTTTACCAGTACGCCCCGAATCCAATATCCTGGATTGATCCATGGGGGCTAGCTCCCGAACTATATTATCTGATTGCGAAGAAGAACGGCTTTTATGATGAAATGGAGTGGGGTTTTAAAAAGCCAGTAGGCCAAGTCTATTTGAAAAAAGGCGAAGTGTGGAAGGTCGGGGAAACCATCAACCCGAACAGGCGATATACATATAAGTGGCTTAAAGATAAAAACCTTGCGTACAAACGCATTATGGCTGCCCCAGCGAAGGGCAACCTGCAGATATGGGAAAGGTTAAAGATCGGAAAATATTTCAAACGCCGAGGTAAGCTGCCTCCGGGTAACAAATGCAGACACTGACTTGAGGATTGCTTTATGCGAATAGATACAACATCTGACTCACCGAGCTGGACAAAAGTCTTTGAAATCAGTGACGAGCTAAATAGCTTGAGTAAGATTCTTGAAAAAAAGTACCCCTCACTCGACTGGGAACTGGTGGTCTGCCTGCGATGCTTGCCGAAGGATCTGAAAAGACAAACATTTTGTCGTTACTACGCCAAAGACAAGATGTTCGGGCTGGATATCGCTATGGATGAGGAAGACTTCATTTCATTGAAAAAAGATAAGGCCGCCCAGCGCAGATTAATAGGTGCTGCGTTCATTAAGTTTTTTGTTGAGAGCATTAAAAAGTACGAAAAAAAACTCCCCGATCTGCAACCGGTTTCAGCACAGCTGATCGCGGATGTGCAGCAATGGTGTTCCGAAAAAGAATGGACCGCTTGAAATTTAACGATTGAACGGGGATCACCCGAGCATTTGAACCCCATTGCGCTCAAACCAGCCTGTATCTTTATGAGGACGATGGCTATACACCGCTGGCCCAGGTTGATGGCATGGGCGAACACCAGAGCGTGCGCTACTACCACAACGACTTGAATGGGTTGCCGGAACAGTTGACCGAAGCCGACGGGAAAACGGTGTGGCGGGCGCGGTATCAGGTGTGGGGGAATGCGGTAGAAGAGGTACGTGAGCCTTACTTTATCGAAGAGCAGAACCTGCGATTTCAGGGACAGTATCTGGATCGGGAGACGGGGCTGCATTTCAATACGTTCAGGTTTTATGATCCAGATGTGGGGCGGTTTACGACGCCTGATCCGATTGGGTTGGCGGGTGGATTCAATTTGTACGCGTTCGTTTTGAACCCATTCACCTGGCTGGACCCTCTAGGCCTTGCCGGCTGTACGCTGAGCAAAACCCGGTCAAAACAGTACGACTACAAGCTGAGATTGAAGCGTTCGGAGTACCCGCAGACATTCGGTCATATTGATGGTGCAATTAAGAAAGGCCACCCCTACATTGTGACCATTCAACGCGACGCCGCTAAGCTCAACCGCAAACTCAGCTTGAAAGATATAAAAACCAAGACAGACAAGGATCGAGATGAATGGCCGATGGCAATGTTCAAAGAAGGTGGTAGTGGCGCCAGCGTCAAGTACATCGGTCCTAGCGATAATCGGGGTGCTGGCTCGAGCATTGGCAATGCCCTATCCGACCTACCCAATGGGACCAGAGTTAAACTCGAGGTTTACTGATGACAAATAAAGATCAATCTGTGGATCTACTAATATCCCACAGCCAAGTTCAATTTCGCTCACGCCCCTTTGACGAGGCTTCAAGCCAATGGGGTAAGGTTAATCTGGAGCAAGGTGCCGTTGTTCATAACGACTATGTTGTGTTTGACCCTATTCCCGAAGACGCATTCGGTGCGAACATACATCTAAAACTGGCAAGCGATTTCGATCTTGATGAAACCGCCCAGCGGTGCATTGTCGTACCGTTTCATGTGACAGATCCCAATCATGTGGAAATTTCATCCGCCGCTGAGAAATTCAAAGTCGAGCTTGATCTAGAAAAACGTGACTATGCGTTGTATTTCGAGGTCTGCGAAGGCGACGAGATTTTTTACAAGATCACGCTGATTCCATCCGAGGGAAAAGTTCCAGCCAAGTATCTACTGGATGACCCTTGGGGTGGGGAGAAAGACCAGATACTAGTGGAAGGACTTCGTTAAAGGTTTGTGTTGAGACCCAGCCTCATCCCGAAAGCGGCGAGACTATTGTCTACACCGACGAACAGGGTCGACCCATCGACATAGGCTCTATTACATTAGGCAGCGCGGTGTTCAGTGCGAGGTAAGGCGTCACTCGCATCGAGCGTTTTTATACCGATCAACGCCGTGAAGTACTCGTGGGCTATGGCTACAACGCCGAAAGCCGACTGATTGAAGTCCGCAATGAAAACGGCAGCGTGGTCAGGATGACCTATAACCCGCTGGGCCGACGCGTTAAAAAAACCGAGCATGGCCGCGACGGCTATCCGCCGGGCGAGACGCGGTTCATGTGGGATGGCCTGCGGTTGTTGCAGGAACATAAACACAGTCAAACAAGCCTGTACGTCTACGAAGACGAAGGCTACGAACCCTTAGCGCGAGTCGACGGCATTGGCCCGCTGCAAAAAATCCGCTACTACCACAACGACCTCAACGGCTTGCCGGAACAATTGACCGAAGGCGACGGGCACAACGTCTGGCGCGCGACTTATCGGGTGTGGGGTAACACGCTGGAGGAGGTGCGTGAACCTTATTACATTGAAGAGCAAAACCTGCGATTTCAGGGGCAGTATCTGGATCGGGAGACGGGGCTGCATTTCAATACGTTCAGGTTTTATGACCCGGATGTGGGGCGATTTACGACGCCGGATCCGATTGGGTTGGAAGGAGGCCTCAATCTTTACCAATACGCGCCAAACCCAATTGGATGGGCCGATCCATGGGGCTGGGCGTATGCAGGGGTGGACTTTACTGGCGGCAGTGACTTCTTCCCAACCACAGGCTCACAACGAAATATCGTTACCATCAAGATGCAAGGCCGCAGAACGCGAGATTTCACCCAAGCCTTCAAAGAGGCAGGCATTCCCAAAAGCGCTGCAACGGGCTACACCTGGCACCATGTTGATGACTTCAACCCCAAAACGGGTACAACGACCATGCAGTTGGTCAAAACCTCTGCCCATGAAGCCTCGTTCCCGCATGGCGGATCGGTCACGCAGTTCGAAAAACACTTCAAGGTTAACTACGACAAAGGCGAAGCAGTCCTTGCGGCCTCCAAAAAGGGTTGGCTGGCGAACAAAATCCTGGACTTGCCCCTACCAGACCGGACACCAACTCCCCGTTAAATTGATGCTGCTGCCAAACGCCTAAACTCTCTCGGCGACCGATATTTCAAGGCGCTGTGCGGATGCTGCTCGTTGTAATGCTCGAAGGCAATCGTCAGATTGCGCAGCGCGGTTTCTCGATTCGGTTTGGGCATGTGCGCCACGTAATCACGCTTGATCGTCTTCACAAAGCTCTCTGCCATGCCGTTACTTTGCGGCCTGCGTACCGGTGTGGTCACCGGCTGCAAGCCGATCTGGCGAGCAAACAGACGCGTCTGCTCGGCGATATAAGCCGAGCCGTTATCGCTCAACCACTGCACCGGCGTGCTCGGTAGTTGATCCCCAAATCGCTTCTCCACGCTTTCCAACATCAAGTCTCGGATGTCGTCACCGCTGTAGCCCGTCGGGCTGGCGACCCAGCCGATGGCTTCGCGGTCACAGCAGTCCAGGGCAAAAGTCACGCTCAACTTCGCACCGTCGTCGCAGCGAAACTCGAAGCCGTCCGAGCACCAGCGCGTATCGCTGGTAGTAACGGCAATTCGGCCTTCATGCCGGCGCTGCACGCCAGGCTGCTTGATGCGGCGTTCTAACAGCAGATTGTGATCGCGCATGACGCGGTAAACCCGCTTCACATTGATCGGAGCCAGTGACTGAACTTCACGCTCGCGGCGCAGCAACCCCCAAACACGGCGGTAGCCATAGCTCGGTAACTCGCTGACCTGCTCCTTAATCTCGGCGACCAACTCCGTATCGTTCACGAGCCGACGTCGCCGTACTTTAGGCGATACCGATTGCTTGATCCGAACCGTTAATTGCGAGCGCGACACACCGAGACATTTGCTGACCAGTTTCACTGGTCGTCCCCCGGCAACAAGGGTGAGTGCGCAATCCATTTTCGCGACCGGGCAATCTCCACGGCCTCTTTTAGGACTTCGGCTTCCATCGTCTTCTTGCCCAGCATCCGCTGCAATTCGCGGATCTGCTTGAGCGCATCGGTCAGTTCCGACGCCGGTACAACGGCTTCGCCAGCACTGACCGCCGACAGACTTCCGTCCTGGTACAGCTTGCGCCACAGGAACAGCTGATTGGCGTTGATGCCGTTGCGTCGGGCCACCACGGACACGCTTTGTCCCGGCTCAAGACTCTCGCGAACCATGGCCAGCTTCTGGTCGGTGCTCCAGCGGCGTCGGCGTTCCTGGCCGAGCAGCTCACCACCCTTATCATTGCTGTTAGTCATAAACATACCCGTTTGCCTATCCCTTATCGTAAGGGGGAAACGGTGTCCTGTCTTTCATGGGGCTCGTTCAAATCCCCAAAAACAAACTCAAACCTGGGCGCTGCTCATGATTGGAGATAACGATGATCGAAAACAAATTCTCAGGTAGTAGCTCAGCTATCACCGCAGCAGACTTGGACCACTTGGAGTCTGCTATCGGCAAGACGCTGCCGCCGCCCTTCCGAAATCACTACCTCAAATACAACGGCGGCACCCCTGAACGAACTTATTGGCAAGATGAAGACTTTGAAGAGCCCGTAGAAGTGTCCGTTTTCAAGCCGATTTCGGATGGCGAATCCACGGTGCTATCCACTTATCAGTTAATGCTGGAAAAAAAGGTTATTCCTGCACACCTCCTACCTTTCGCGAACGATTGGGGCGGCAACTTTTTTTGCCTGAATCTCGATACCGGGACAGTCAGTTATTTCACAACTGATACGTTTGATAGCGACCTCAGCTCTGAAGAAAACCATGCTGAATTCGAAAAACCCATTTGCTCAAATTTCCTCAAATTCGTTCAGGGGCTGATTGATGAGGAAGATGTCGACGAGGAATAAGTACAACTACAGGTTCTCTCAAAAAACCGTTCCACCTAGCGGGATCATAGCAGGCGCTCGTGTTCTGCCTCTGAGGGCCCCCGCCCGACGGCCGCTGGCTCAATCGCCTCTACTACGGCCGCCGCCGCCTGCGCCAGCGTAAACGCAGCCCCACCGGCCAGCCCTGGCAACTGCCGCCGCCCCACCAAAAGAACTTCGAATACGACCCGGCCGACAACCTGATCGGCCGCCGGGAAGGGAGCCAACACCAGTTACTGCATTACGACGCGACCGCTCGAATCATCGCCAGCCAGGACAACGTAAAAGGCCAGCGCGAAACCTTCGCCTACGACGCCGCCGCCAACCTACTCGACGGTCCGCAAGTAAGGGGCGGATGGGTACGGCATAACAAACTGCTGACCTATCAGGACAAGCGTTACCGCTATGACGGCTTTGGCCGACTGATCGAAAAACGCAGCGCCGCACGGGGTTTGCAACATTTTGCCTACGACGCTGAACACCGCTTGATCGAAGTACGCAGCCAGAAGAACGGGCGCGAAACGCTGGTGAAAATGACCTATGCACACGCAGCCCGCGCTGATGGCAGACTCAGATCACATAAAACCCATGTGTCCCATCCCGAGCCAATTGCTCCACCAGTCCAAACTCCCAATCCAGATAGGCCTGCATGGCTTCCTTGGGATTGTCGGTGCCTTCATACGGCCGGCGGTAGCGGTCGATGCGCGGCGAGGCCAGGCGGGTTTCACCTGTTTCCAGCGGCAGTTGGGCGGCGATCCAGCCGGCGGTGCCGTCTTGCAGCAGGAACACGTGTTTGCCGGTGAGGGCTTCGACTTCGGCCACGGCCAGGCGCGCCAGTTGGCTGCTGCCGCAGGTCAGGACGTAGCGCTCGGCGTTCGGCACTTTGGCCAGGGCTTGCGGCAGTTGCGCGCGCAGGGTCCACCAGGCGCCGGGGATGTGGCGCTTGACGTAGTTGGCGCTGGCGGTGAAGTCCAGCACCACGGTGTCGCCATGGGCCTGCCACTCGGCCAGGGTCTGCGGGCTGATCAGTTCGGCCTGGGGCGCGGCGGGCACCGGGGCGATCCAGGCGCCGGTTTCACTGAAGTGTGCCGGTTGCAGGTCATCCAGCACATGCACTTCCCAGCCCAGTTGGGCCAGCCAGGACGCAGACATATTCGCCCGCACACCGTCGTCATCGGCCAGCACCAATCGCGCACCGCGCACGCTGGCGACATGGTCGGTTTCCTGGACCAGTTGGCCGCCCGGGGTGGAACGGGCGCCGGGCAGGTGGCCGGTGTCGAATTCTTCCGGGGTGCGTACATCGAACAGGTAGGTGGTGCGCGTCGTGTCCTGTTGCCAGCGTTGCAGGTCGGCCAGGCTTGCGCGGCCGACGCGGGCCCGGTCGGCCACTCGGCGTGCATCCTGGGCAGCGAGCTGGCGATGGGCTTCGCCGGTCGGCGCAAAGCGGCGCGACTGGCCGTGGGCGAGTGTCTGCCCGGCCAGGGTCCAGCCGATGGTGCCATTGCGCAGGGCCGACACGGGGTTGGCCACGCCGGCATTGATCAGCGACTGGGTGCCGATAATGCTGCGGGTGCGCCCGGCGCAGTTGACGATGATGCGGGTGGCCGGGTCCGGCGCCAGCTCACGGGCGCGCAACACCAGCTCGGCGCCGGGCACGCTGATGCCGGTGGGGATGCTCATGGTCTGGTATTCGTCGAAGCGGCGGGCGTCGAGCACCACCACATCGGCCTGGCTGTCGAGCAGGGCCTGCACCTCTTCGGCGGCCAGGGACGGCGTGTGGCGTTCACTCTCCACCAACTCGCCGAAGGCCTTGCTCGGCACGTTGACGTCGATAAACAGCTCGCCACCGGCGTTGCGCCAACCGTCCAGGCCGCCCTCCAACAGGCTGACCGCGGTGTAGCCCAGCGCAACCAGGCGCTCGGCGGCGCGGCTGGCGAGCCCTTCGCCGTTGTCGTAGACCGTCACCTGGGTATCGCGCCGCGGGATGCGCGAGTACACCTCCAGTTCCAGCTTGGACAGCGGGATGTTCGCGGCGAACAGCGGGTGGGATTCGGCAAACGGCGCTTCTTCGCGCACGTCCACCAGGGCGACTTCTTCGCGGTCCAACAGGGCCTGGCGAATCTGGGCAAAGCTGCGGTGCGATACGGTGCTCATAGGGCAGGGCTCTTTTCTTTGGACAAGTCCCAGATGTTCGGGAGAAAGGCGTTGGAATAACCGGAGATAAACAGCTTCTCGCTGCCGTCAGGCTGGTACACCGCGCGGCGCACGGCACCGATATTGGCGCCGTACACATGAATGCTGATCGACGCCTGATCGGGGTGAGCATTGCTGACCTGATGGATATCGCCGACCTTGGGCGACACGGCCTCGACCTGGCCCGGCACCAGTTGGATCGGCTGGCCCGCGGCGACCAGGCGCCCGTCGGTGGCGCGCGCGAAGCCTTGGGAGAATTCCGAACCGCGCAGCATGCCGATTAGGCCCCAGACCCGATGGTCATGAATCGGCGTGCTTTGCCCCGGCCCCCATACGAAACTGACGATGCTGAAGCGCTGGCGCGAATCGGCATGCAGCAAAAATTGCTGGTAGCGCTCGGGGTCGGGTTGGGCGTATTCGTCGGGGAGCCAGTCGTCATGGCTGACCAGTTGCGCGAGCAGCTTGCCGCCACGGTGCAACAGGTCGCCTTCGCGTGGATTAGCGTCGATCAATTCCGCCAGGGCGCCTATGAAGGCCCTGAGTCTTTCGGGGTGCTTGGCCTGGGTCATGACACTTCCATCGGCTACTGTTGATCGGTTTATCTAAGCATAATGTTTGTAGTTAATATGCTATTTTTTAATGATTAGCTTATAGCTGAAGGTGATTTAGAACCGCTCTGCATAGTGTTAGACGTTATCGAACACAGCCCGGGCTATCCAGAAAACGTGCCTGCAACTATGCTTCGCACACATCTTAATGACTGTTTTCTATGTGCGGCCCAAATGAAAATTGACGATATCGATGCTTTTGTCGAAGTGATTCGGTGCCAGTCCATCAGCCATGCCGCCGAGTCGTTGCAACTGACCCAGCCGGCCATCACCCGCCGTGTGCAGAACTTCGAGCAGGCGTTGGGCGTGGAGCTGTTCGACCGCAACACCAAGCCCCTCAAGCCTACGCTGATCGGCACGCGCGTCTATGAGCAGTGCCGGCTGATCCTGCGTGAGATGGATGCCCTGCGCGAACTGGTGGCCACCGATGCGCCGCCCACCGGGCTGTTGCGCCTCGGTGTGCCGCAAACCATCGGCGACGTGGTGCTGCTCGATGCGCTCAAGCACCTGCGCACCGAATACCCTGACCTGCGCGCCCAGGTCGCCACCGGCTGGGGCAGCCAATTGGTCGGCAAGATCGAACGCGGCGAGCTGGATGCGGCGGCGGCGTTGTTCCCGGCCGGCAAGATCTTCCCGGACAACGTGGTGGGGGAATCCATCGGCAAGATGGAGTTGGTGGTGGTCTGCGCCAAGGCACAGTTGCCGAAGAAACCGTGCAAGCTGGCCGATGTGTACCAGAACGGCTGGATCCTCAACCCGGACGGCTGCGGCTTCCGTGCCGGCTTGCAACGCACCTTGTCCGATCAGGGCCTGGCGTTGCGGGTGAACCTGGAAACCTTCGGCACCGAGCTGCAACTGGGCCTGGTGGCGGACGGCCTGGGCCTGGGCCTGGTGCCGCGCCCGTTGCTGGAGCGTAGCGCCCACCGCGAGCAACTGGCAGTGATGCCGCTCAAGGACTTCAAGCCGGTGATGAACCTGTGGCTGATCTACCCGCACTTCCTCGGTAACCTGCAAGGGCCGGTGGATGCGTTCGGCAAGTGGGTGGCGGACGCCTTGCACAAGATCCGCAACGCCGCTTGACCCCTGTGGGCGTGTAGGGGCGCGGGCGGCAAGGGCTTTAACCTGACCGTAGATAACGTTGTGTTTTCCCTGGGCCTGAGGTCTGATGGGCGCGGAAAATTGCTGGGTCAGGTGGGTCACTCATGCGCGAAGAACTCGCACACTATGGCGGTATTACCGTCATGATTCCGGCCGCGCTGGTCATCGCTGTGTGGCTGCGCTATTCGTCGCCGCGGGCGCTCAAGGGATGGCTCATCACCGTCGCTTGCACTTATTCAATCGTGGCGTTCAGCAAGTTGCTGTTCAAGGGCTGGGGCGTTTCGTTTCAACACCTTGATATTGCCGTGCTCAGTGGCCACGCCATGAACACATGCCTGGTGGTCACCGTGGCAATGAGTTTGGTGGCGCGCCAGTTCAACCCGGCCTTGCGCTGGCCCGCGGCGCTCGCCGGATTGATCGCCACCGGTTGGTTCAGTGCTTATTGTGTCGCGCCGTACATCCACCCTCTGAACGAGGCGCTGGCGGGCGGGTTATTGGGCGCGGTGGCCGCGCTGACGTTCTTGTGGCGAATAGATGTCGCGCAGGTCAATGTGTCGCCATCGCTGATCGGCGCTGGGGCAGTGGTCGTGTTATTGAGTGCGCTGGTGCCCAAGTACAACGCCGAGAACCTGCTTAACCATGTCGCCGTCAGCGTCTCCGGGGCGTCACGCGCCCATCAGGAGCCCGCGTGGCGCGTCGGCTCCGGGCCGATCAAGGCGCAATGAGTGGAGGCGTGTCTTGAACGGGCATACCGGTTGATGGGCGTCCCTCGGTGTTGAAGATGTTCGCCAGCAGCTCGTCGGTCTTGGTTTGCATGAAATGGCGGTCGCCACGGCTCTCTACGCACAGGCAGACGGACAGGGCATTACTGACTTGCAACTTGAAGCGCCAGTCGGCGAAGACCATGGACAGCCCGGAACCGGATTCGTCGAAGTCTAAAGAGTTGCTGGCATATAACATGTGCATTCGCTCAACCACCGTTGTCGAGTTGTCGACATTGACATGAATGTTTCCCGAAGACGGGAACAGGCCAATACGCTCTACCAGTAACTTTGAACTTTTCATGGCCGTGCCTCGTTGCTGTACTCGGTAGGCACTTTATTATGAAGAGGCGCAAAAGTAAGGGAATGTTATTTTTAGTCGGATAATACAATTATTGTTATTTATTGTCCTGCTCGACAGATAGTCGCCCTATGTCAGCTGTGATCATAATTAAAGGGTCGTAAGTTGTTGGTTGTTGAAAGTTGGAGATAAGGTAGTCCCTTTGCCGATTTATTACTGTGCGGTGTGTGGGAGGTTGCCTTGTTCAAAAAAGTTTTGATTGTGTGTATCGGCAATATTTGCCGCAGTCCCACTGCGCAACAACTGCTAGGGGCCGCCCTTCAACCATCCGATATCAAGGTGAGTTCGGCGGGCTTGGCGGCATTGCGTGATCACCCGCTGGAGTCCACGGCAAGCGAAGTCCTGCGAGAGCATGGGCATGTTCCCCAGGAGCACAGGGCCCGGCAACTGAGCGTTGAGGCCGTGAGCGAGGCTGACCTGATCCTGGTGATGGAGCAGCATCACGTTGACGGCGTACTCAACCTCGCTCCCGAGGCCCGGGGCAAAGTGTTCCTGCTGGGTAAGTGGCAGCAAGAGCGTGAAATCAGGGACCCCTATCGACAGGGCAAGCCTGCCTTTGTGCAGGCCTATGCCTTGATTGAGCAGGCCGCAGAGGCCTGGGCACAGCGCTTGGCGCGCTGACGCCCTTTTAACGATTGCAAGGACGAAGAGTCGATTTATGTATTCACCCCAGAACGCCTCCGCTGACAATCCGCATCATGACGAGATCGATTTGCTCGGCATGTTGGGCACGCTGATCGATCACAAATGGCTTATTGCGGGAGTCACCGGTACGTGCATGTTGATCGGCGCAGCCTACGCGGTCCTGTCGTCTCCGGTGTACCAGGCCAACGCCTTGATCCAAGTGGAACCGAAGAAAAACGATATGCTCGGTTTCTCCGATGTGAGTAGTCTGTTGGGCAAGGAATCACCGGCGGTGACTGAGATCGAGCTGATCAAGTCGCGCACGATCATCGGCAAGACGGTCGATACCTTGAAGTTGGACATTACCATCACACCCCAGCACTTCCCGTTGATTGGCGGCTTTCTTGCCCGGCATTATGCGCCGCAAACCCCGGGCGATATCGCACCGCCACTGTTCGGCATCAGCCGCTATAGTGCCGGTGGAGAGCGCCTGAGCCTAGCGACGTTGAAGCTACCGGCCGCACTACTGGGTACCACCCTGGTGCTGGTGACCGGAGATGATCAGAGCTACCAACTGTTTGACGAGGACGATCGGCAGATCGCTGCGGGCCGCGTCGGCGAACCTTTCGCCGAGGACGGCGTGGAGGTGCTGGTCGAAGTCCTGCGGGCTAACCCGGGGGCGCGTTTCAAGATTGTACGCAAGCCACGCCTGGATGCAGTTGCTGATTATCAGGACCTGCTCAATGTGGTGGAACGCGGTAAGGAATCGGGGATCATCAGCCTATCGCTGGAGAGCACACACCCAGCTTTGGCGGTGCGTACGCTGAATGAAATCTCCAGCCTGTATGTGCGCCAAAATGTTGACCGCACTTCAGCCGAGGCGGCGCAGAGCCTAGCGTTCCTCAATGATCAATTGCCACAGGTGCGCCGCGACTTGGAGAAGGCTGAAAGCGCGCTGAATAGCTTTCAGACCCGGAGCAAATCCATCGACATTAGCCTCGAAGCCAAGGCTGTGCTCGATCAGGTGGTGGCCCTGGACACCGGCATCTCCGAGCTCAAGCTGCAACAGGCCGAAATGGACCGCAAGTTCACCCGTCAACATCCGGCCTACCGTGCGTTATTGGCCAAGCTTGATGAACTCACCGGTAAGCAGGCGCAATTGACCAAACGGATCGAAGGTCTGCCCAGCACCCAGCAAGAACTGTTGAGCCTGACCCGAGATGTACAGGTGGGCACCGAGATTTATACCCAACTGCTCAATCGTTCCCAGGAACTGGATGTGATGCGGGCCGGCACCGTGGGTAACGTGCGCTTGATCGACAGCGCCGACGCTAACATCAGCAAGCCCGTAGAGCCGCGCAAGGTCATTGTGGTACTGCTGGCGATGCTGCTCGGCGGCATGCTTTCGGTGGGCCTGGTGCTGATGCGCAGCCTGCTCAGCCGTGGCTTGGAAAACCCCGATGACATCGAGAAACTCGGCTTGCCGGTGTATGCATCGATCCCATTCAGCTCGTTGCAAAAGACCGAGGAAATCCGTGCCTTCAAGGGTCGCTCAGCGGTGCCGTCGCTGCTGGCCATGAATCATCCTAATGACCTGGTTATGGAGGCAATGCGCAGCCTGCGCACCAGCCTGCATTTCGCGATGCTGGAGGCGAAGGACAATCGCCTGATGATTTGTGGTCCCAGCCCGGGGGTGGGCAAGACGTTTGTCTCGGCAAACCTGGCTGCGGTGGTGGCCCAGTCTGGGCAGCGGGTATTGCTGATCGATGCGGATATGCGCAAGGGCTATATGCACAAAATGCTCGGTACTACGGCGGAAATAGGTTTGTCGGATCTGTTGGTCAAACGGTGCCAATTGCAGGAGGCGACTCAAAAAACTGATGTAGAACTGTTTGATTTCATCGGTCGCGGGCAGATCCCACCCAACCCGTCCGAATTGCTGATGCATCCCAATTTCGCTGCGTTGTTGGCCGAGGTCAGCGAGCTGTATGACCTAGTGATCATTGATACGCCGCCATTGCTGGCGGTGACGGATGCCGCCATTGTCGGGCGTCAATCCGGAACAAGCCTGCTGGTGACCCGTTTTGGCATCAATTCGGCGAAGGAAGTCGAGCTGACCCTACGGCGCTTTAATCAGAACGGCATCGAGCTCAAGGGCGCGATCTTCAATGGTGTGGAAAAACGTCGTTCTGCCAGTTACGGCTACGGCGATTACGGTTACTACCACTACGCCTACCAGTCCGACAAAGCCTGACGACTTATGAGCAAGGTTCTTGAGAAGCCGCCGCTGGTATCCCGTTCGCTGTCGAGCCGGTTTCGCCTCAATGTTTTGAGTTATGGCTATACCCAGCTGGTGACACTGGCGGCGCAATTGGTACTGGTGCCGTTCTTCCTGCATGCCTGGGGTACCGGGCGTTATGCCGATTGGTTGGTACTCACCGGTATTCCGTCGATGCTCAGCCTGTTGGACCTGGGCGTTGCCCAAGCCTCTGCCACTCGCGCTACGGTACGCGCAAGCCAAGGGGATGTGCCGGGTGCGCGGCGCAGTGTGCAGACTGCGTTGGCATTCACCCTGGTGGTGGTTGCACTGGTGTTGCTGTTCTCATTGACCCTGGGTCGGTGGATCGACTGGGTTGGGTTATTGAAGCTCAAGAGCCTCGACCCTGGCCAGGCGAGCCTGGTGGTGGTGTTCATGTCCGGTTACCTGTGTACGCGTTTATTGGGTGGGCCGATTGAGGCATGGTTCCGGGTGATCGACAAAACCGTCGGCGGTGTCTTTATCATGGCCAATCGCAGAACTTTGGATATCGTGCTGTCGATTCTCATCCTGATGCTGGGCGGTACCGAGCTGCAGTTGGCCCAAGGCATGTTCTTCAGCCAAGCGCTGTTCGTTGTGTTGGTGACGCTGTTTGTGCGACGTGTTTCGCCGTGGCCGCTGCTTGGACTGGCGTCGGCCTCCTGGGCAGAGTTTCGGGGTATTTGGAAACCCGCCGTGGGCAGCGCAGCCATCCCGCTAGCACAGTTGATCACCCTTCAAGGCGGTTTGCAGTTGCTGAACCAGATCGCCGGCCCAAGCGTAGTGGTGGGTTACACCATGGCACGAACCTTGATGCGGTTGATCATCCAGTTGGGCATCACCTGCAGCAATGCGCTGACCCCAGAAATCTCGCGCCTGGCCGGGCGCGGCCAGTTCGAGGAAGCTCGGCGCTTTACCCAGCGCGCCAGTTCCCTGGTGCTGAGTGTGTGCGTGCTGGTGTACGGCGCCGGTATCTGGGGCGGCCCACAGATTATTGCGCTGTGGAGCCATGGTTTGGTGCAGATTGACCGGGTGTCATTGGCGCTGATCGGCTCCCATACAATTTTGAACGTGGCCTGGTTCATTCTCGCGGCGATGTTGATCTCCACTAATCGTCATACCCGTACATCGGTGATTTACGCGCTGAGCAGCCTGTTGGTGTTGCTATTGTGGATGCTGTGCATTGACCGGATTGACCCGTTGTTGGGGGCTTCGTTGTTGTTGTCGCTGCCAGAGCTGGTGGTGTTGGTGTATCTGCGGTTGATTAGTAAGGTGCAGTTCGCTGGGGAGGTTTCCCCATGACGTTGTCCCAGGCGCGCCTGACCCTATACCTGCCGCTGACGTTTTTCGCCTTGCCGTTGGCGTTGAGCAATAACCTATCGCAGCCCTTGGCATTGCTGCTGCTATTGCCCTTTGTGGTGTATGCGGCGCGCGGATTCACCCGGGCTGCAGCCTTGCTGTCGCTCGTGGTTGGCGCCAGCGTCCTGCAGGTGCTGGTGTCCAGCGGCTCGAAAATTTCCTTGTATCAATTCTTGCGTTCCGGAATTCCGTTTTTCTATTTTGTGCTGCTGTTGGCCGGCTATAGCTATGCGCTGGCCAATGTGGAGAAAATTGCCCGCGCCCACAGCGTCAGCTATCGCCGCATCATCGAACGGGCGATTTACATTTTTGCTCTTGGTCAGTTGCTGCAAGTGAGCCTGTATGGCGTTGGTATTGACTTGACCAACGCTGCCTCCAAGTCCAGTGACGAGGTGGGCAGGATCATGCTGTTTCCCACTAGCTCGGCCGTGCTGCTGTTTTTCTATGCCTGTTGCCAGCGCAAGATCGCGTTGATGCTGATCCTTGCGGTGACACTGCTGGCGGCCGGCTCCAAGACCATCCTGGCGGCGATGGCGGTGATGATCCTGTTATCAGCGATCACCCAGCGCAAGCTCAAATCTCTTGCGGTGCTAGTAGTGGCCATTGTTGCCTTGGGCACTCTGACGTTTTATGCCAGCCCCCTGGCTGTGTCGCGCTTTGCCACATATTTGTTTGAGGAGAAGGGCGAGGACGTCACCCGTGCCTTCGAGATCTCTCACGCCAAGACGTCCTTTCTGGAGAGCCCGGCCACGGTGTTTCTCGGTAATGGCCTGGCGAAGCAATTGACGCCGGGGGTGCCAACCAATGACGAGCGTTGGTTCGAGAATTCCAAGTTTGACATCGAGAACGGGTATTGGGGCGTACTCGCGAAGTTGGGCTTGGTGGGGGTCGTGCTATTTGGTCTCCTGTTCAGCACCTTGCCACGCAACTCCGTGTCGCTGGCGGTGGGGGCGATCCTGCTGATCTTTTCGTTCAAGACCAGTTATCAGTTCTTCACCACTTTTGACGGCAGCTATTTGTTGGTGTGGTCGATATTCATCGGTCTGCTCAATAAAGCAGCACCTGCGCGCCAGGCCTTTGTCCTGCCTACACCCTCTACACATTCCTTATTAAGACAGGCTGGATCATGAGCGCATCTGTACGCCCCGTCAGGGCTGGGATACTGACGTACCATTTCAGTGAGAACTTCGGCGCTGTGTTGCAAGCCTATGCGTTGCAGCGTTGGTTGCAGCAACAGGGCTTGCAGGTCAGCCTGATTAACTACCATCCGGCGTACGTCGAAGACGGCAGCGAGCTCAAACAGCTGCTGAATCCACGTCACTTCAAGGGCAATCTCAAGGCGCTGTACTTGAAAACCCTGTCTTTGAAAACCCGGGTGTTTGGGGCTAACGCCCAATCTCGTCAGTTTGAGGCGTTCAAGGTGCGCTTCCTGAATATCGACGGGCCGCGCTATACCTGTGCAGATCAGCTCAACCAAGCGGTCCGCGGCCAGCAGTTGCTGGTGGCAGGCAGTGACCAGATTTGGAATCCTTCGGGCCAGACAGGCCTGGACCCCGCCTATTTTCTCGCTTTCGATTGCGACAAGGCTATTCGGCGCATCTCTTACGCCGCGAGCTTTGGCAAGGAGTACCTGGAGCCTGAGTACCATGCTGAAGCCGAGGTGCTGCTCAAGCAACTGTCAGCGGTCAGCGTGCGTGAAGAGAGCGGGGTGGAAATTGTCCAACAGGTTTCGGGGCTGACGGCCCAGTGTGTGCCCGACCCGACGCTGCTGCACCGCGATTACTCGGCGTTGCTGGCCACGTCCACCCAGACGCGCAGCGGCCATGTGTTCTGTTATGCGCTGCGTACTGGCGTCGGCGTCAGGGAGGTCGCCCAGGCGTTGTCCTGGCACGTCGCTGGACCGATTGTTTCACCCTATAACGCGCACCGGCGCTGGCGGCAGATCGGCCAGACGGTGCAAGTAGGACCGCAGGACTGGCTCAAGTTGTTGAAGGAGTCGGCATATGTGGTGACCAACTCTTTCCATGCAACAGTGTTCGCGATCATTTTCGAGAAGCCGTTTATTGCCGTTGGCTTGCCGGGCAGCAAGGCCTCGCTCAACGCCCGCGTGCGCAATCTGCTGGCAAAGCTGGAACTGTCCCAGCGCTTTTTGCCGGCTGACAACACCGATCAGGTGCATAGCTTGATTGCTGCGCCGATTGACTGGGTCGCGGTGCGCGCTCGGCGTCAGGCGTTGCAGCAAGTGGGTGAGCGCTATTTGTTGGAACAGCTTGCGGCGATCAAGTCATGAGTGGTTTTGAACGCCTGAAGTATGTAGACACCTTGCCCCGCAGCAACAAGGCTCGGCGCCTGGTATGGGGCGCGGTGTATCAGTTGCTGTTTCGCCCCACGCCACGCTGGATGCTGCATGGCTGGCGGTGTTTCCTGCTGCGCTGTTTCGGCGCCAGGATCGGTGTTGGTTGCCGCATCGCACCCACATGCTGCATCTGGGCACCGTGGAACCTTGAAGTCGGTGACTTTACAGCCATCGCCGATGGAGTGGATGTGTACGCCATGGCCAGGATCACCATTGGATCAAAAGTCGCCATCAGCCAACGCAGTTTTTTATGCGCGGGCACCCATGACACTCGCAGCTTGCTGCGGCCGCTGGTAACTCGAGAGATCGTCATCAAGGACCACGTATGGGTTGCCGCCGAGTCGTTCATCCATCCGGGTTGTCTGGTGGGCGAGGGTTGTGTGGTTGGCGCGCGCTCGGTGGTCACCACCGATTTGCCGGCCTGGATGATTTGCGTCGGCGCGCCCTGCCGCCCCATCAAACCGAGAGACATCGCACAATGAAACAGGTAAAGCGCATGATGGATAAGACATGGAAGTTGATGTTTTTCTTGAGCGAGTTTTTTCGCGACATGTATACGTTTGTTCGCCACAACGGGTATTCGCCGTTCGCGAACCGCAACAAGAAGTTGTTTTACAAAATCCTAATTGAAACCCACACCGTTGAAAAAGGCTTGTCGCTCAAGGAGCCCAAACCGTTGTTCGGAAAGGACAAAATCAACGGCATCATTCATATGCTCAACGAGTACGACCGCACCTACTCAGCGTTACCGCTGGAAATGGATCTGGGCGCCTTCCAGGGTTATCTCGACCTGCATCGTACTCTGGGTTTGAGCGATGACTTTCTGTTTTATCTGGATGCTTATGTCGAGCATCTTAAGCGCGACGGCACCCTAGGCAATGGCGGCACCAAGCGCGCCGCGCCGTGGCTGGGCAATGGCGAGTTGGACGCCAAGGCGTTCCTGCAGTCGCGCTCCAGTTGCCGGATGTTCCAGCCCGGCAAGCTTGACAGCTGCTTGCTTACCTCGCTGGTGGAGCTGGCGCAGTCGGCACCGTCGCAATGCAATCGCCAGTCGTCGCGGGTGCATGTCTACCAGGACCGTGCGGTGATTGCGCAAATGCTCGAGCTGCAAGGTGGCTCACGTGGCTTTGCGCATTCCGTGGACAACCTGTTCGTGGTCACCTCAGAAGTGACCGCCTGGGGTGGTGCCGGCCAGCGTAACCAGCTGTATGTCGACGGTGCGTTGTTTTCCATGGGCTTGCTGCTGGCGTGTCATGCCAATGGGCTGGGCGCTTGCCCGTTGAACCTGGCGATCCTGAACGCAGTGGAAAAGAAAATTCGCAGCGTGGGCGGTATCGAAGCCAGCGAGCGGTTGATCATGATGATCGCGGTGGGCAAGCCTCTGGAAAGCCACTTCCGGGCCGCGCGTTCGCCACGGCGTCAGACCGCCGAAATTCTGCAACTGCACGGTGGCTGACATGAAACGCGAAACCGTCAGTGTGATCATCCTCACCTACAACGAAAGCCTGCATATCGCCCGCGCGATCGAGTCGGTGCGCGCCTTCAGCGACGAAGTGCTGGTGGTCGACTCGTTCTCCAGCGACGACACCTGCGAGATCGCCCGGCGCCACGGCGCCCTGGTGGTGCAGCACGCGTTCGTCAACCAGGCCAGGCAGTTCCAGTGGGCGCTGGATAATTTGCCGATCACCGGTAACTGGACGATGCGCCTGGACGCCGATGAAATAATCGAGGCCGATCTGGCGGCGCAGATCAACACGCGGCTGCCGACGCTGGACCAGGGCATCACCGGCATCAATTTCAAGCGCAAGCATATTTTCATGGGCCGCTGGGTGCGCCATGGCGGCCGCTACCCGTTGAAGATGCTGCGGCTGTGGCGCACGGGGCAGGGGCGCATCGAAGATCGCTGGATGGACGAGCACATCTCGGTGGCCGAGGGTCGCACCATCACCCTGGAGGGCGGGTTTGCCGATCACAACCTGCACGACTTGACGTTCTTCACCCACAAGCACAACCAGTACGCGACCCGTGAAGCGATTGAGATCATCAACTCGCGCCTGGGGTTGTTTGCGGTGCGCCATGAATTGAATGAGGGCCACAGTTCGTTCCAGGCCAAGCTCAAGCGCCTGGTTAAAAACCGGGTGTATAACCGCGTGCCGTTTACCTTGAGTTCGACGGCGTACTTCCTCTGGCGCTACATCGTTCAACTGGGTTTTCTCGATGGCCGCAGCGGCCTGGTTTATCACTTGCTGCAAGGTTACTGGTACCGCTTTCTGGTGGGCGCCAAGGTGCTTGAACTGGAAACCGCGATCGCTCACTTAGACGATAAGGACTCAATCGTCCGCGAACTTTCAAAGTTGACCGGACATAACTTGACGCTGCCCATACCGAAATAACTGACCGTTTTTAACAAACACCCAAGTTCGGGTGTCGGCCTTCGCTCGCCTATTATTTGGGAGATAGACATGAAAAAAGTCGCGCTTATTACCGGGATTACCGGGCAGGATGGTTCTTACCTGGCGGAACTGTTGCTGGAAAAAGGCTACGTCGTGCATGGCTTGAAACGCCGCTCTTCGTCGTTCAATACCCAGCGCATCGATCACATTTACCAAGACCCCCAAGCCCTGCATAAAAACCTGATCCTGCATTATGGCGACCTGGCGGACTCGTCCAACCTGACGCGCATCATCCAGCAGATCCAGCCGGACGAGATCTATAACCTCGGCGCCCAATCCCACGTGGCCGTCAGCTTCGATTCGCCGGAATACACCGCCGACGTAGACGCCCTCGGCACCTTGCGCATCCTCGAGGCCATCCGTCTGCTTGGCCTGGAAAAGAAGACCCGCTTCTACCAGGCCTCCACGTCCGAGTTGTACGGGCTGGTGCAGGAAACCCCGCAAAAGGAAACCACGCCGTTCTATCCGCGCTCGCCCTATGCCGTGGCCAAGCTGTATGCCTACTGGATCACCGTGAATTTCCGCGAAGCCTACGGGCTGTATGCCTGCAACGGCATCCTGTTCAACCACGAGTCGCCCCGTCGTGGCGAAACCTTCGTCACCCGCAAGATCACCCGCGCCTTGACCAACATCGCCCTGGGCCTGGAGCAATGCCTGTACATGGGCAATATGGACGCCTTGCGCGACTGGGGCCATGCCAAGGACTACGTTCGCATGCAGTGGATGATGCTGCAGCAGGACAGCCCCGAAGACTTCGTGATTGCCACCGGGGTGCAGTATTCGGTGCGCGATTTCATTCGCTGGTCGGCGGCGGAACTGGGGCTGCGCTTGCGCTTTGTCGGCGAGGGCGTGGAGGAAGTCGGGGTGGTCGAGCACATCGACGGCGACCTGGCGCCCGGCATGCTGGTGGGTGACGTGATTGTGCGGGTGGACCCGCGTTACTTCCGCCCGGCGGAAGTCGAGACGCTGCTGGGCGACCCGTCCAAGGCCAAGCAGAAGCTGGGCTGGGTGCCGGAAATCAGCGCCCAGCAGATGTGTGCGGAGATGGTCCGCGAAGACCTGCAAATCGCGCGGCGCCATGCGTTGCTGCGCCTGCACGGCCACGATGCGCCGATTGCCGTGGAGAACTGAGCATGGCACGTGATCTGAACGCACGGATCTTTGTCGCCGGCCATCGCGGTATGGTCGGCTCGGCCATCGTGCGCCGCCTCTGGGCCTTGGGCTATACCCAGATCCTCACCGCCGGCCGCGATCGACTGGACCTGTTGGACCCCGCGGCCGTGCACGCGTATTTCGCCGAACAACGGGTCGACCAGGTGTACCTGGCGGCGGCCAGGGTCGGTGGGATTCACGCCAACGCCACGTACCCCGCCGATTTCATCTACCAGAACCTGATGATCCAGGCCAATGTGATCCACGCCGCCCACACTCATGGGGTGTTCAAGTTGTTGTTCCTCGGATCGTCGTGCATCTACCCGGTGCTCGCCGCCCAGCCGATGACCGAGCAGGCGCTGCTTGCCGGCTCGCTGGAACCGACCAACGAACCCTACGCCGTGGCCAAGATCGCCGGCATCAAGTTGTGCGAAAGCTACAACCGCCAGCACGGGCGCGATTACCGCAGTGTGATGCCGACCAACCTGTACGGCCCGGGCGACAACTACCACCCGGACAACAGCCATGTGATCGCCGGCTTGCTGCGCCGTTTTCATGAGGCGGTACAGCGCGGTGACGAAGAAGTGCTGATCTGGGGCAGCGGCGCGCCACGGCGCGAGTTCCTGCATGTGGATGACATGGCGGCCGCCAGCGTGCATGTGATGGAACTCAGCCAGGAGGGCTATGGCGAACACACCGAGCCCATGCGTTCCCACGTCAACGTCGGCACCGGCGTGGATTGCACCATCCGCGAACTGGCCGAGGCGCTGGCCCGGGTCACGGGCTTCAAGGGCCGTTTGCGGTTCGATACCAGCAAACCCGACGGTGCGCCGCGCAAGTTGCTCGATGTCAGCCGTATCAACGCCCTCGGCTGGGAAGCCTACGTGCCGTTGGAGGAGGGGCTGCGCGATGCCTACAACGCGTATCTCGCGGCCCTCGAACAGCCTCGGGGCCATTAATGAAGATCCTTTTGTATGGCATCAACTACAGCCCCGAGCTGACCGGCATCGGCAAGTACAGCGGTGAACAGGCGCGCTGGCTCGCCAGCAAGGGTCACGCGGTGCGGGTGGTCACGGCGCCGCCGTATTACCCGCAATGGCAGGTCGGCGAGGGCTACTCGGCGTGGCGTTTTCGCACCGAACAGGTCGACGGCGTGACGGTGGTGCGCTGCCCGTTGTACGTGCCGCGCAAGCCCACGGCGCTGAAGCGCTTGCTGCACCTGATCAGCTTTTCCGCCAGCTCGTGCCTGGCGGTATTGGGGCAACTGCGCTGGAAACCGGACCTGGTCATCCTGGTGGTGCCGACCTTGTTCTGCGCGCCCCAGGCCTTGTTGTTGGCCAGGCTGTGTGGCGCCAAGTCCGTGCTGCATATCCAGGATTATGAAGTCGATGCGATGTTCGGCCTGGGCCTGGGCGGCAGCCCGTTACTGCGGCGACTCGCGTGGGGCGTGGAGCGCGGCTTGCTGCGGCGCTTTGACCGGGTCTCGACGATATCCAGCGGCATGCTGGAGAAGGCGGCCGGCAAAGGCGTCGAGGCGCAGCGCCTGCTGTTCTTTCCCAACTGGTCGGAGACCGAGCGTTTCCTCGACGTACCGCGCAACAGCGGGCTGCTGGAACGGCTCGGCGTGCCGGCGGGAAAGCGGGTGCTGTTGTACTCGGGCAACATCGGCGAGAAGCAGGGGCTCGAACTGATCCTCGATGCCGCCCAGGCTCACGTCCATCGCCCGGAGCTGGTGTTTCTGATCGTCGGCCAGGGCGCCGGCCAGGCCCGCCTGCTGCAGCGCGCGCGCAGCGAGGGCCTGCACAACGTGGTCTTCGCCCCGTTGCAGGCCTATGAAGACTTGCCTGCGCTGTTGGCCTCGGCGGACGTCCACCTGGTGATCCAGAAACGCGGCGCGGCGGATTCGGTATTGCCCTCCAAGTTGACCAATATTCTGGCCGTCGGCGGCAATGCGATCATCACCGCTGACCCCGACACCACCCTTGGCCGGCTGTGCGACGAGCATCCGGGCATTGCCGTGCGGGTCGAACCCGAATCGGTCAGCGCCCTGAATGCAGGGATCGAGCGGGTGCTGGCATTGCCTGTGCGCAACAGGGTGGCGTTGAACTACGCCGCGGATTTTCTCGATAAAGAGCGTGTCCTCCAACGCTTTATGGCACAGGTCTGACGCTTATGTGGCTTGATTTACCGACCTTCAATACGGTCGTGACGTCGACGCCGTTGGTGGCCATCGACTTGATCGTGAGGAAACCCAACGGCGATACGCTGCTGGGCTTGCGGATCAACCGGCCGGCCTATGGCTTCTGGTTCGTCCCCGGCGGGCGCATCCAGAAAAACGAAACCCTGGACGACGCCTTCCGCCGCCTGACCCACGAAGAACTCGGCCACACCTTCGAACGCGCCGATGCGCAGCTGCTGGGTGTGTTCGAGCACTTCTACGACGACAGCGTCTTCGCCAACGCCGGGAACGGCCCGGACACCCACTACGTGGTGCTGGGTTATTGCCTGACCCTTGCCGAGAATCAGGTCCTGGAACCGCCCACCGAGCAGCATCGGCATTACCGCTGGTGGCCGCTGGATGAGCTGCGCTACAGCCCACGTGTACACGAGAACACCCGTGCCTATTTCTGACCCTCTATCGAAGGACGCGTTCATGTTATTACCGGTGATCTTGGCGGGCGGTTCGGGTTCGCGCCTGTGGCCGCTCTCGCGGCAACTGAACCCCAAACAGTTCTTACGCCTGACCCATAAAAGCCTGTCGATGTTGCAGCAGACCATCGGTCGACTGGAGGGCGCGGATGTCGCCTTGCCGCAAGTGATCTGCAATGAGCAGCACCGTTTTCTGGTGGCCGAACAATTGCGTCAATTGGGCATGGAGCAGGCGAGCATCCTGCTCGAACCCATGGGGCGCAATACCGCGCCGGCGATTGCGCTGGCGGCCTGCAAGGCGCTCGACGAGTCCCGCGACCCGATCCTGCTGGTGCTGGCGGCGGATCATCTGATTGAAGATGTTCCCGCGTTTCATGCCAGCCTCGCGGTGGCGCTGCCGCTGGCCGAGGCCGGAAAGCTGGTGACGTTCGGCATCACGCCGACCAGCGCGCACACCGGGTACGGCTATATCGAGCAGGGCGAGGCGGTGGGCGAGGGCGGGTATGCGGTGAAGCGTTTCGTCGAGAAGCCGGATGCCGCCACCGCTGCCGACTACGTGGCGCGGGGCGATCATTACTGGAACAGCGGCATGTTCATGTTCCGTGCCAGCCGTTACCTGGACGCCTTGGCACGCTTGCAGCCGGCGATTCTCACGGCCTGCCGCGCGGCGTTGGCCGCGGGTAGCCAGGATCAGTTGTTCACCCGGGTCGATGAGGCGCTATTCGCCGCCTGCCCGGACGACTCCATCGATTATGCGGTGATGGAAAAAACCAGCGACGCGATCATGGTGCCGTTGCAGGCCGGTTGGAGTGATATCGGTTCCTGGTCGGCGTTATGGGAAGCCAGCGAGAAAACCGACGGCGGCAACGTGCTGCAGGGCGATGTGCTGCAACTGGATACCCGCGATACCTACGTGAACGCCGACAGCCGCCTGGTCGCCACGGTGGGCGTGCAGGACCTGATCATCGTCGAAACCAAGGACGCGGTGCTGGTGGCGCACAAGGACCAGGTGCAGCAGGTCAAGGGCATTGTCGACCAACTCAAGCGCGACGGGCGTCATGAGCACCTCAACCATCGTGAGGTCTACCGGCCCTGGGGCATGTATGACGCCATCGACAGCGGCCACCGCTACCAGGTCAAACGCATCACCGTGAAGCCCGGCGCCAAGCTGTCGGTGCAGATGCATCATCACCGTGCGGAGCACTGGATCGTGGTCAGCGGTACGGCCAAGGTCACCAATGGCGAACAGACGTACCTGGTCTCGGAGAACCAATCGACCTACATCCCCATTGGCCAGGTGCATGCCTTGGAGAACCCTGGCGTGATTGCGCTGGAATTGATCGAAGTGCAGTCGGGTTCTTATCTGGGCGAGGACGATATTGTGCGTTTCGAAGACAAGTACGGCCGGGCCTGAGGTTTTCCGACAATTAATAACATTTGCTCCGATGTTAAACCGCCAGCCTTGTTAGTTTCGCGGCCTCAACGTGTTGATACACGGGGGCTGGCTTCGAGAAATGTTATTTTCGAACGAATACGTTCAACTTTCCGGGTAATGTCCGGGCTGGTGCGTTGTTTACTTGAGTGGCACTATCAAGGTGTATTTCAGCGGCACCCGCTCGTTTGCTAAATGCTCACTATCGATAAGGAGTCTGATATGAGAAAACAACTGGCTATTATTGTGCTCAGTCTCTTGAGTACTTCTGCCATGGCTGCCGAGTTGCCGCTTGGCCTGAGTACCGCGGTGGTCGGCTCTGTGACGGTGGGGGAAACCCTGCTGGTCGGCGCGGCCCTGGTCGCGGGCGTCGCCGCCGCGTCCAGCAGCGGTGGCAGCGCCAATGGAGGCACCACCACAGGCACCACTGGCACCACGGGTACCACCGGTACCGGCAACTAACAGAACGCCTTCCGCTTTATAAGACTGCTTGGAAACCCCTCCCAAGTAGTCTTTTTTTCTTGTCGTTTATCGCGAGTGTCTTAGCACTATGATGCGTATTTTTTCTGTGGCGGTCGTGGCCTCCGCATTGTTACAAGGCTGCATGTTTGCGCCCGGTCAATATATGGACACCCAGGCAATGACCAAGGAGGGCGGTGCTGAAAGCAGTCGCGTGGAGTTGATCCCGATTACTCCAAAGTTGCTGGCCATGGACGCGGCGACTCAAGTCTCTTATGCGCTTCCCAAAGAACTGCTCGATTATAAACCCGGGCCCTATTTGATTGGCCCAAATGATGCGTTGTACATCACGGTCTGGGACCATCCGGAATTGACTGCGCCTTCCGGTCCGCAGCAGCAAATCGATGCCAACGGGCGCCTGGTCAACCCCGACGGCAACCTGTTCTACCCCTACGTGGGCGAAGTGGTTGCCAAGGGCCGCACCCTCGCGGCGCTGCGCAGTGAAATCACCGATAAGCTCCGTCAGTACATCGACAGCCCCCAGGTGGATATCAGTGTGCTGCGTTTTGCCAGCCAGCGAGTGGTGATCACCGGGGCAGTGCTCAAGGCTGGGCCTGTACCGATCACCACCATCCCGATGAGCGTCATGGAGGCCATCGGTGCTTCCGGCGTCGATCCGATCAATGCCGATCTCTCGAACCTCACGCTGACCCGCGGCGGCAAGCGCTACACACTCGACCTGGACACGTTCAATCTCAACCCGTCGCGCTTGAACGATATCTACCTCAAGGACGGTGACCAGTTGTACCTGCCCTACAACGACCGCAAGCGCATCTATGTGATGGGCGAGGTCATGCAGCCCCGCGCATTGAGTTTCAAGACACGCAGCATGAACCTCACGGATGTGTTGGGCTCGGTGGGCGGCATCAACCAGAACACCTCGAACGCCGATGCGATCTACGTGATCCGCGGCGCACAGAACCTGGACACGCAACCGGCCAAGGTCTTCCATCTGCAAGCCGGCTCCCCGGCAGCCATGGCCCTGGCCACGCGCTTCGACGTGCAGCCCCAGGACGTGGTGTTCGTCGGCCCCGCCAATATCACCCGCTGGAACCGGGTCATCAGTCAGTTGATACCTTCCGCCTCGATCATCGGCACCGGTGCTTCCACCCAAAACAACCTGAGCGAAGCCAACAGCCGATAAGGGTGGAACCTGCGTGAACAGTGTGAAAACCGGTATTTACGTGTGCCTTGCGTGGCTGTTGTGCGGCTGCAATCCACTGATGCAGGCCTCGCTCGATACCTTCAAGGCGGCCGTCGTCGGGCCTGCGCCATTGGTGCTGAGCCAGGCCCAGGTGGACGCCGTGCCGTTTCCCCAGATCAAAGTGACCACGGTGTCCAGCGAAGGCGTGATGGCGTTGATTCGTCAGCGCGACGACCTGCAGTTCTGGGTCGCCTCCGGCAAACAGGTGCTATTGATGCGCGATGGCCTGGTGGTGCGTACCGTTGGCCTCGGCACTGATCTGGATGGCACGCGCTGGCAAGGGCAGTCGCCGTTCCAGCAGGGGCTGCACCGCGTGCCGGACGGCTACCGCAGCAGCCGGCAGATCGACCTGGTGGATGGCTATCGCGTCGGCATCACCGTCACCAGCCGTCTGACCCGCGAGGGCATGGAGACGCTCGAGATCCTCGACAAGCCTTACACCTTGTTGCGCGTCGATGAGGACATCGAAGCCGAGGCGCTGGGGTTTCGTGCGCGCAACCGTTATTGGGTCGACCCCACTGACGGCTTCATTGTGCAGAGCGAACAGCACCTCAGCCCGCGCCTCACGTTGAAAATCACCCAACTGCAACCCGCCCGCAAGGAGGCCCGATGACCGCCCGCAAACGATGGGCGCTGGCGCTGTTGTGGAGTTGTGCCAGTGCATGCCACGCCGCCCTGACGGTGAGCGGCCAAGTCCTGCACCCCGGGCCGATCGCCCTGCCGCCCGAGGCGCGTTTGCTCGACGCGATCATCGCGTCACAACCGGATGCCCAGGGCTATTGGCTGGCGGCGGCCTGGCTGCACCAGCCATTGATCGAGCCCCAGGCCCGGCTCAAAGCCGGCGTGCTGTTTGACCTGGATACGTTGCGCCAGGCTGCCTTGGCCGCCGGGTACGACAGCCGGGCCGACTTGGCGGCGCGCGTTTACCGACAGGTGCAGGCCTTGCCGGTGACCGGCCGGCAACGCGCGATGCTGGACCCGGTGGCGGTGGAGGTCGGCTTTGCGCCCAACCTGCGGGTCAGCGACGGCGATCGACTGATCTACCCGCCCAGGCCGGCAGGTGTGCGCGTCCTGGGCGCGGTCGCGCAGCCTTGCACCCTGGTGTTCCAACCGATGCGGGCGGCACGCGATTACCTCGACGAATGCCCGGCGGTGGCGGGGGCCGACGTCGACTATCTGTGGCTGATCCAGCCCGACGGCCTGGTCACGCGCCTGGGCATTGCCCCCTGGAACCGCGAGACGGCGGCCGCGCCTGCACCGGGCAGCACGCTGCTGGTGCCGCTGCGCAGCGACGACCTGGAACCGCCCACCCCTGAGCTGAACCAACAACTGGCCGAGTTTCTTGCCACCCAACCCCTGGCTGAGGTCACGCCTTGAAATTATGTATTGCAGCCGTGCTGCTGGTGCCCTGTGGCGTCGCGCACGGCGATCCGCGTTACACCCAGAGTGATTTTGGCGGGGTCGGGCTGTTGCAAACCCCGACCGCACGCATGGCCCCGGCCGGCGAACTCAGCGTCAATGCCAACCGCACCGAACCTTACAGTCGCTACAGTTTTTCCGCGCAACCGCTGGACTGGCTCGAAGGCACCTTTCGCTACACCGCCATCACCAACCGCCCCTATGGCCCCGAATCGTTCAGTGGCAGCCAGAGCTACAAGGACAAGGCCGTCGACGCCAAAGTGCGTCTCTACGAGGAAAGCCACTGGTTGCCCCAGGTCGCGCTGGGGATGCTCGACCTGGGCGGCACCGGGCTGTTTTCCAGCGAGTACCTGGTGGCCAACAAGCGTTATGGCGAATTCGATTTCAGTGCGGGCATCGCCTGGGGTTACCTGGGCAGCCGGGGCGATTTCGGCAACCCGCTGGGCGCGCTGAGTGATCGCTTCAACGAGCGGCCCACCGCCGAAGGTTCAGGCAATTTCTCCAACGGTTACTTCCGCGGCCGGCCCGCGCTGTTTGGCGGCGTCGCCTACCAGACACCCTGGGCGCCGTTGAGCCTCAAGCTGGAATACGAGGGCAACGACTACCAAAACGAGCCTCGAAACAACCATCTGCGCCAGGACTCGCCGGTCAACCTCGGGCTGGTTTACAAGGTGGCCGACTCCGTCGACCTGAGTGCCGCGTGGGAGCGCGGCAACACGGCGATGTTCGGTATCACCCTGCACACCAATTTCGTCAGCCGCAAGGCGCCGGTCAAAACCTACGACCCGCCGGCGCCCAAGCTGCCCGTCCAGGCGCCGAGCGTCGCGATGGATCAGGTGGATTGGGCCGCGGTGTCCAAGCGTTTGCAGGACAATGCCGGCTATAACGTGCAGCGGATTGCCCAGCGCGGCCCTGAGTTATTGGTGTATGGCGAGCAGCAGCGCTATTTCTACAGCGCCAAGGCCGTGGGGCGCGCCAGCCGTATCCTGGACGACAGCGTCAATGACCAGATCAGCTGGTTCACCCTGGTGAGCGAGCGGTACGCCATGCCGATCGAAGAAACCAGCGTGCCCCGCGAGACGTTCCGCGAGGTGGTCAACCAACGCGAGCCCCTGCAGACCCTGCATCGCCAGACCGAAGTCAACCCGCCCAGCGCCCAGGCGCAAACGCTGCTTTACACCCAAGCGCCCAAGCCCCTGAGCTACGGCGTCGGGCTGGGTTACAAGCAGAACGTCGGCGGGCCGGATGGCCTGCTGTATCAGATTTCCGCCGACCTCGACGCCGAATACCGCTTCACCCGCAACACCTGGTGGAGCGGCCTGCTCAGCGTCAACCTGCTGAACAACTACGATGGCTTCACCTACGACGCGCCCAGCGGCTTGCCGCGCGTGCGTACCGATCTGCGCAAGTACATGACCAGCTCTGACGTGACCGTGCCGACGTTCCAGCTCAACCACGCGGTGCGACTGGATCAGGACCTGTATGGCATGGTCTACGGCGGGTTGCTGGAATCGATGTACGCCGGTGTCGGCAGTGAGGTGCTGTACCGGCCGATGGGCCAGCGCTGGGCCTTGGGCGCCGACCTGAACTACGTGCGTCAGCGCGGGTTCGAACAGGACTTCAGCCTGCGCGACTACCGCACGGTCACGGGGCATATCACCGGCTACACCGACTTGCCGTTCAACACACAGGGTGCGCTGAGTGTCGGTCGCTACCTGGCCCGGGACTGGGGCGCCACCCTGGACTTGTCGCGCGAGTTCAACAATGGCGTGCGGATTGGCGCCTGGGTCACCCGCACCACCGCGTCAAAAGAAGCCTTTGGCGAAGGCAGCTTCGACAAAGGCCTTTACCTGTCAATTCCCTTTGATGAGCTGATGAGCCTGTCGACGATGCGCCGCGCCAATCTGGTGTGGGCGCCGCTGACCCGCGATGGCGGCGCGCGCCTCAATCGCGCGTATTCGCTGCATACGATGACCGATGGCCGTGACAGTGATCTGTTCTATCGGAACTTCGAGAAGATCACTGAATAGACAAGGAAAGGGGGACGTGAAGTCCCCCTTTGTTTGCCTCAGTAAATGTCTTTGGACAGCAGTGTGAACGGCGTTTTCAGCAGGATCTTGATGTCCAGCCACAGTGACCAGGTGTTGATGTAGCGCAGGTCGATGTCGACGCGCTTTTGCATCTTCTCCAGGGTCTCGGTCTCGCCCCGGCACCCATTGATCTGCGCCAGCCCCGTGATACCGGGCTTGATACGGTGGCGCGCCATGTACGCGTGAATCTTCCCTGAGTAGTAGTCGTTGTGCGCAACTGCATGGGGCCTTGGACCGACCAGGGCCATGTGCCCTTGCAACACGTTGAACAACTGCGGCAGTTCATCGATGGACGTGCGGCGCATGAAACGCCCCACGGGGGTGATGCGTGAATCGTGGCGGCTGGCCTGGCGTACTTCGTGGTCGTCATGCACGCGCATCGAGCGGAACTTCCAGACCTTGATCACCTGACCGTTCCAGCCGTGACGGTCCTGCTTGAAGATCACCGGGCCGGGGGAGGTCAGTTTGATCAGCACGGCGAACAGCAACAGCAGCGGGCTCAGCAGGATGAGCGCGAGCAAGGCCACGCTTTTGTCCAGCAGCGACTTGCTCAGTGCGGCGGTCGGACGGCTGGTCAGCGGGCTTTCATTGAGGAAAATCGCCGGCAGGCCGTCCACCTCGGCCACGCAGTGATTGAGCAGCAGCATGTTGTTGAGGTCGGGGACCCAGATGACGTCGACGCTGATCTCCAGCAGGTTGATGTACAGCGCCTCGATATGGGTGGCTTCCTGCAGCGAATGGGTGATGTACAGCCTGCGGATGCCGTGCTGCCGGATCAACTGCGGGAGGTCCGGCAGCTCGCCGAGTATCTGCGATTGCACGCCCGGGGCTGCAGTCGCCGTGGCGCCGACGAGGCCGACCAACGGTGAGCGTTTTTGCCGGGAAAGTGTTTTCGCCAGGTCGGCAGCAAGTTTACCGGTACCCACGATCAGCGATTTATGTCGCTCGTGAAGTTGCCCGTGGTAATAGCGGGAAAGACTGTGGATCGGGATGTAACAGAGCGCCAGCACGGCATAACTAATCGCCGCCCACAGTAGCAGGATTTCGAGGGGGAACAACGCGTTAGCATTGCAGGCAATACCCACCGCAACCAGTATCAGCAGGGTAAGTAACCAACCCATGAAGAGTCGGCCCAGTCCCACCGCGTAATCATCTTTCTTGCTGTAGACGTCACATAACATATAGGCCGGGATCGAGGCCAATATGCTAAAGGCAGCCAATACCCGGTAGGGATATTCCAGCTGGCCAGTCTTTAAAATAACCAATGCAAATAACAGTGTGACGACCAAACTTGACGCCAGCGTCCACTGCCCCCAAAAGGTCAGACCTTTGGGTGTTAGGTTACGATGCATTCTCCGGTTATTCAGCATACTACTGCTCCCAGTGGTGACCACTCATGGTGGCAGGCTTAAGCGAGGCGTGGCATTGAAACAGCCAAATAGACAGGCACGCGTAGGCGCGCACAGATTGATATTAATCAACGGCAGGGGGCAGTAGCTGACGAGTTATAACAGGCACATAGCGATAGTTAAGTGGCTGTTGGGTGAGACGGATTGTTATAAAAAGGCAGAGAGTGGAGCGTGATCAACGCCAAGATTAACGACTCTAGAATTATTATATTTTTTTTCAGCGAAACTGCTGGGCGAGTTCCAGGGGGTTTTTTATCCTCTGGGTCAAGCAATAGCCCCGATTTCTCACCGAACGGAACAAACGCTCGCCATCGTTGACGCGCTTGAATTTTTCCTGAAGTCGGCTGAGGCACATTTCCAGGCCGCGATACAACTCAGGTTCACGACCAATATTGCGAATAAGTTCTTCTTTACTCACCACGCGTTCTTCATGATGTAACATTTTTTTGATAAGTGCTGACTCGATCGTGGTCAAGGAAATGCGTAAACCACCCTTGACCAACATTCGATCATGTTGTGTAAAGGTCCAGTAGTCGGGTGCCTGTAGCGGAGGTTTTTCGGTCTGGGTCGCCAGCGCTTTTTGAGGCCTGTCGGTGCTGTGGAGTTGAACGTTTAGTTCCAGTTTATTGTAGGGTTGCAATGTTTTGTAAATGACCGGCGTTGATGCGTTATTGGCGCTGTCGGGTTTTTCGATCGTTGAATTGTTAGTGTAGTGCGAATTGAAATACTGGTTGCCAAACAATGGCGTGCTGGTTGCCTGGGTTTCTGCTGTCTTGGTTCGCAGCGGGCAAGCGATATCGCCATAGAGTAACTCCGCATGCGACGCAAAGTCGGGCAGCGGAATAAAGGTGGGCGTAGTGGTGGATAGGTGTTTTTTGAGTGAGCTCATAGTGGTTACCATGGTCCTATGGGTTGAGGTTTATACATTTTCGGCCGGCGAGTAATAACCGCCCTGAAAGTAATTGAAAGGCAAACGCTTAGCGAGTGTTGCACTGTCAGAGAATTCAACTTTGTCTGCAATGAATGAGGCTCGGCTGGTGCTTATCAGCTCTAACATGCGGTCGTAGAGCCGGTCGAACAGATCCGAGCGTATATTCAGGCTGAGTCTCAGGAGCACATCCGGAAATGGCATTTTTATATAGTCATAGAGTTTCAGTTCGATCAATAGGTCGGCCTGCTTTGTATCCAGAGTGTAGTTATTGTAGGCAAGCTTGATACTGCTGCGGTCTTTGAGGTTATACAGTTGGCGCACCATCGCGCGGCGTTCTGCGGGGCCGGGAAGTGCGTCCAAGGGGTTTTCTATAGTGATAACGAGTTGCTGCTTATAGCTTTCCAAGACATGCGCGACCTGGATAAGTTCCTTGAGCGTGTCTTCGGACATAAGCGCTGATTGCTCGATGCGCAGAAATTTATGAGTCACCGGCTGTGCAGAAGCAAGTGGTAAATGGCTAAAATCGGCAGTCATGCGTGGGTCGATGCGCGACAGGGCGTCACGGTAGGCGCATTTAAGTTGAGCGCGATACAAAGGCTGCGAATGCTCTGGGAGATTGAGCAGATTATGTGCGCTGGTTACGCGAATCTCATTGCCCCAAAGTGCGCAACTGCGCTCAACTATCGCTTGTCTGAAGAGCTTGGGTTGGGCTATTGTGACAGGCGATATTTTCTCGTTATTCACGACGCTATCTCTCCTGGGTTGGGTGCAAATACTGGGCGGAAATAATTCCACGGCTCAACTTGTAACCGTAGCCACGGATGTTCTGAATGATATTTTCGCCATAGCGCGCCTTGATTTTGCTGCGCAGGCGGCTGATGGATTTTTCCAGGGCTCGGGAGTCGTAGAATTTGGTGTTGAGCCCCATAACATTGGCGATTTCATCGTGACTGAGCAGTCGGTTATAGATCAGTGCCTCGAGAACTTTCATTTCGATGAAGGAAATCTCAAGTTTCTGACCGTTGCCGTAAATGCACATCCGGTCCTGATCGAGAATAAGTTTGCAGCAGTCCAAGCGATACGTTTCATTGAGAAACGCCTCGACTAAACTCAACTTTTCTTCAGGGGAGGTTTCGGTGACTTTTAGGCAGTAGTCCGCGCCGGCCAAATAATATTTGGTTTTACTTTGAGTAGAGGCGAACGTGATGAAGACAACTATCAGGCCAGTCGGGTTTTTATGCCTGGTTTTTTTTATGATGTCCAGGGTTTGATTGCTGGCAGAAGGCGTGTCGATTTCTATGACGATGGCGCGATAATCGGCGTGATCTTCATGATGACCGACTAGTTGACCGTAGCTGCGTGTATCGACTTTTAAATCATTCGGTACAGTACGAACTATAAGTGCTCTGAAATCCTCAGTTTTAGACGCAGTCCGTGCAATAGCGAGGACGTTGGAAAAATGCATCACCTACTCCCTTTTCTGGCATGCAAGGCCGACAGTTCAATCGCCGCTAGCGTTAGATACTAATCGAATTGATTCCGCCAAAACGTGACAAATTTTAACATTCGTAGCTTTATTCTAAAGGCTGCGGCGGGGTGGGAGGGAGGTGTTGCGGGTGGGGCGTTTGCATGGGTGTACACATATGCTAGTGCAGATTGTTAGTGTGCGATAAGTATCTTAGGTCAATTGGTTTTTAGGCCAATGGCGATTTAATTTTTCTATAAATGAGGCCGGGTGACGGGGCGACTAATTGCCTTAAACCGCCAGGAATTTGCCAGCGAAGCCAGCATCGGATCACTGCAGCTCGGCGCCACCGACGCCTGCCCGGTGCTGTCGATTCTGCGCTTTACCTGCGCGGTCCGCCCGGATCCGACGACGGCTTAAGCTAATTCTAAAAAGGTATTTATTACCGATTTTTAAGATCGTTTAGCTTGGTTGCTCCCCCAAGACGTTCATGGAGTGAGCCGCCGATGCTGCAATCAATCACCGCCTTGCCGCTGCTGGACCTGTCGCTGCTCGATGGCAGCCCGGCGCAGCGCAGCGCGTTTCTCGATGAGCTGCGTTTTGCCGCGCGGCATGTCGGCTTCTTCTACCTCACCGGTCACGGTATCGCCCCGGCGTTGCTGGCCGAGGTGCAGCAGCAGGCGCGGGCTTTTTTCGCCTTGCCCGAGGCAGACAAGCTGGCCGTCGGGATGATCAACTCTCCGCACTTTCGCGGCTATAACCGCGCGGCCTCGGAAATCACCCGGGGCCAGCCGGACCTGCGTGAGCAGTTCGACGTCGGTGCCGAGCGCGAACCCTTGGCCGTCGCGCAACACCCCGAGGCCTGGGCGCGCCTGCAAGGCCCCAATCAATGGCCGGCGGCGCTGCCCGAGCTCAAACCTCGGGTGTTGGCCTGGCAGCACGCGATGACCCGGATGTCGTTGCGCCTGCTGCGCGCGTTCGCCCAGGCCTTGTCCCTGCCCGAAAATGCGTTCGACGCGCTGTACGGCGACAAGCCCAACGAACATATCAAGCTGATCCGCTACCCCGGTCGCCACGCCGGGCAGAGTCGCCAGGGCGTTGGCGCGCACAAGGACTCCGGCTTCCTGAGTTTCCTGCTGCAAGACCAGCAGGCCGGTTTGCAGGTGGAAGTGGAGGAGGGGCGCTGGATCGACGCCGCGCCGCGGCCCGACACGCTGGTGGTGAATATCGGCGAATTGCTCGAGCTGGCCAGTAACGGCTATCTGCGCGCTACGGTCCACCGCGTGGTGTCGCCGCCGGTGGGCCGCGAGCGCGTGTCCCTGGCATTTTTCCTCGGCGCGCAGCTGGATGCGGTGGTGCCGGTGTACCCGCTGGCGCCCGAACTGCTGCGCGATGCCCACGGCCCCACCAGCGACCCGCGCAACCCGTTGCTGCGCGACGTCGGCTGGAACTACCTCAAGGGCCGCCTGCGCTCCCACCCGGATGTGGCCCAGCGTTTCTACGCCGACGCCACACTGCCCCATGCACTGTCCGCCTGATCAGGAGATCACTCTGTTGAAGACCTTCACACTAACCCTGGCGGCCTTGCTGAGCGCTTTCAATGTGGCGGCCGCCGATGCCTTGCGCGTCGCTGCCGACCCGATTCCCCATGCGCAAATCCTCGAATACGTGCAGAAGCTCGACCCGGACCTGAAGCTGAACATCATCGAGATCCCCAGCGGCGTGAACTCCAATGAGTTGCTGGCCCATGGCGATGTCGACGCCAATTACTTCCAGCACCTGCCGTACCTCAAGGCCCAGGAACAGGCGCTCGGCCAGGCGTTCGCGGTTGCGGCCACCGTGCATATCGAACCGTTGGGGATCTATTCGCACCGCCACACCCGCTTCGACCAGGTGCCGGACAAAGGCACCGTCGCCGTGCCGAATAACGTCACCAACCTCAGCCGCGCCCTGTACCTGTTGCAAGCCAATGGCCTGATCACCCTCAAGCCGGGCTTCAACGATGCGTCCAAGGACCAGGCCACGCCCAAGGACATTGCCGAGAACCCCAAGCACCTGAAGATCCTGGAAATCGAATCGCCGCAGATTCCCCGGGCGCTGGAGGATGTCGACCTGGCAGTGATCAATGGCAACTTCGCCCTGGAAGCCGGGCTGCAACCGGCCAAGGATGCGCTGGGGCTGGAGAAGGCTCAGGGCAACCCTTACGCAAATATTCTGGTGACCACGCCCAAACTGGCGCAGGACCCGCGCATCCAGCAACTGGCCAAAGACCTGCGCTCGCCGGCGGTGGCCAAGTTCATCAGCGAGAAATATGCCGGTTCGGTGATCCCGGTGGCGCTCGAATGATCGTCGTCGAGGGTGTCAGCAAAACCTACGCCGACGGCCAGCCGGCGGCGCTGGACAACGTGTCGTTGCAGATCGCCGATGGTTCGATCTTTGGCATCGTCGGCCGCAGCGGCGCCGGTAAAAGCACGTTGCTGCGCTGCCTTAATCTGTTGGAGCGGCCGACGTCCGGGCGCATCCTCATGGATGGCCAGGACCTGACCCGGTTAACCGGCAAGGCGCTGCGCCAGCAACGCCAGCGCATCGGCATGATCTTCCAGGGGTTCAACCTGCTGCACTCGCGCAACGTGGCGGATAACGTCGCGGTGCCGTTGGAGATTGCCGGGGTGCCCAAGGCCGAGCGCGTCGCGCGGGTGGCACAGTTGCTGGCGTTGGTTGGCTTGAGCGACAAGGCGGCGGCGTTTCCGTCGCAACTCTCCGGTGGGCAGAAGCAGCGTGTCGGCATCGCTCGCGCACTGGCCGCGCGCCCGGCGTATTTATTGTCGGATGAAGCCACCAGCGCCCTGGACCCGGAAACCACCGCTTCGATCCTGGCGCTGTTGCGCGATATCAACCGGCAACTGGGGGTGACCATCGTGTTGATCACCCATGAGCTGGACGTGGTCAAGGCGATCTGCGACAGCGCGGTTTCCCTGGCGGCGGGGCGCGTGGTGGAAAGCGGCACGCTGCTGCAACTGCAGGCCGACCCGTCCTCGCGCCTGGGCCGTGCGCTGGCGCCCAACCTGCAGGTGGTGAGGGCGGGATGAAAACCGACTGGGATGAAGTTCTCCAACTGCTGCTCAACGCCACCGGCGAAACCCTGTACATGGTGCTGCTGGCGGGGCTGTTCACCTTGTTGATCGGCCTGCCGTTGGGCGTGCTGCTGTTTATCAGCCGCGCGGGTGGGCTGTTCCCGCTGCCAAGGCTCAACCGTGCGTTGGGTGCGGTGATCAACCTCGGGCGTTCGCTGCCGTTTGTGGTGATGCTGATCGCGCTGATTCCGCTGACCCGCCTGATTGTCGGCACCACCCTGGGCAGCACGGCGGCGGTGGTGCCGATCACCATCGGTGCTTTTCCGTTTTTCGCACGCATCGTCGAGACCGCCCTGGATGACGTGGACAAGGGCCGCATCGAGGCGATCGTGGCCATGGGCGGCGATATCCGCCATGTGATTTTCAAGGTGCTGCTGCCCGAAGCCTTGCCGGCGCTGGTGGCCGGGGTCACGTTGACCCTGGTGATGCTGATCGGCTTTTCCTCCATGGCCGGGGTGATCGGCGGCGGTGGGTTGGGCGACTTGGCGATTCGCTACGGCTACCAGCGTTTCAACAACCAGATCATGGTGGTGACGGTGGTGGTGTTGGTGGTGCTCGTGCAGGGCGTGCAAAGCCTGGGGGATCGCTGCGTCAGGTCGTTGGCGCATCGCCGATGAGCCTTTATGTCGATAGTGATCGCGGCTCGCGCACAGCCTTGAGCAACAGCGTTTCGAAGGCTTGTTGCACCCCGGGCCCGTCACTGTGGGCCACATTGAAGCGCATCGAATCAGGCAGCGCCGGGTCGTAGCCGAACAATGCCCCCGGCGCCAGCACCATGTTCTGCTTCAACGCCTCCTGGGCCAACTGTTCGCCGTTCACCCCCGGCGGCAGGCGGGCCCAGATGAACATGCCGCCTTCATACGCCATCGGCAATTGGCAGCCGCAGCGCTTGAGCCATTGTTCGACACGCGCACCGGCTTCCAGCAAGCGCTGCACCATGCGCTTGCGGTGCCGGGCGTAACTGCCTTCGCTGAGCATGCGGTAGACGATCTGCTCGAACAGCTCCGAGGTCACGCCGCCGCTCATCAACTTCATATGGGTCAGGTTGGCCGCCAGTTGCGGCGCGGCCACCACGTAGCTGACGCGGGTGTTGGCGCTGAGGATTTTCGAGAAGCCCGACAGGTAGGTGACCTGGTCCAGGCCGGCGATGGTGGCCAGGCGCGGCGGCGGGTTGGGATGCAGGTCGCCGTAGAGGTCATCCTCGACGATATGGCAGTGGTACTGGCGGGTCAGTTGCAGCAGACGAAACGCCTGGCTGGGGCTGAAAGAGTGCCCGGTGGGGTTATGCAACACACTGGTGGTGAGGTACAGGCTGGGGCGATGTTCGGCCAGCAACTGTTCGAGGGCGTCGAAATCGAAGCCATCCGGGCGCCGCTCGATCGTCACCACCTTGACCCCGTGCAGGGCCAGGTTGGCGTGGAAGTTGAAGTAGCAGGGCGCGTCGAGCAGCACCGTGTCGCCGGGGCGGGCGAGCAAGCGCATGAGCATGTCCAGGCCTTGCAGGGTGTTGGGCGTGGTGATGATTTGCTCCACCGGTACCGACAACCCTTCGGCATGCAGTTTGTGTTGCAGTGCCTGGCGCAACGGCAGGAACCCGGCCGGCGTGCCCATCCCGGCAAGGCGCAGCGACGGCGCGCGCACCACGCTACGCATGGCTTGGCGAAGCGCCTCGCTGTTCAGCCACTCCTCCGGCAAATGCCCGCCACCGGGGCGCAGATCTCCATTGACGGTGACCAACGGCCGGCGTAACACGCTGAGCAAGTCCTGGGGCAACAGGTCGACCCAGCTCGTCGAGGCGGCGCGGATGATGTCTGTTGTCACAAAGTGGCCAAGGCCCTGGCTCGAGGTCAACAGGTTGCGCCCGCGCAGGCGGTCCAGCGCTTCGTTGAGGGTGAACTTGCTCACGCCCAGGGTCTGGGTCAGTTCACGCACCGACGGCAACTTGCTGCCGGGCGCCCATTCGCCGTTCTCGATGGCCTGGCTGAACGCCTCGACGATCTGTTGCACCTTGGGTGCGCCAGCCCGAAAGGCGATGGCGGATACAAACATGCGGCTTCCTTGTCTTTGCTGGTGATTTTACCGGTGAAGTAGGGCCGGATTAGGCCTTACTTTACCTGCCCTGCGCAATGCCGCGGCCCTAGACTGCCGGCTATCCGGCCACTTTCCGGCTGTCTTCCCAAGGTCCAAGGCTATGACAAGCGCGTTGACGCTCTCTTCGTTTCTCTACTTTCTGCTGTTTTGCGCCACCGTGACGTTCAGCCCCGGCCCCATGACCTTGCTGCTGTTGAGCCTGGGCTTGAAGGACGGCTTGCGCGGCTCGATCCCGGCGCAGCTCGGCGCCAGTGTGTCGTACCTGGTCTCTATCCTGATCTTTGCCGTGGGTTTCTCGGAGTTGATCAAAGGCAACCTCGCCATCACCCAGGGTATCCAGATGGTCGGCGTCGCCTACATTCTCTACCTGGCCTACAAACAGTGGACCGGCAGCGGCGTGTCCATCGACGGGGTCGTTGCCGTGGAAGGCGCACGCAGTCTGTTCGGCAAGGGCTTGCTGACCGGGTTTTCCAACCCCAAGGCGATCATTATGTTCAGCGCCGTGTTCCCACAATTCGCCGGGGCCGGGGAGCACAACTCGATGGCGGACATCGCTATCCTCGGGCTGACCTTTCTGGTGCTGCAGTTCGCCAGCGGCTGCCTGTATGGCTATTTTGGCCAGCGCATCAAGCCGGTACTGGAAAACCCCCGGCGGCGGGTCTGGTTGCAACGGATCACGGCATTGTTGTTGCTGGGCGTCGCCGGGATGCTGGCGCGGGGCTTTTCCCACTGACGGCGCTGAGCTTACAAGGGGTAGTGGCGATATGCTGTTGCCCTGATAGACTCCAGGCACCTACCCAGGATCGCACCTCACCATGCCAGCCGCCGGAGGAAATGGAGTTCCGCTCGCTACCCGCTTGTACAAAACCCGCACGTTGGGGCTGACACTTGGCTTTGCCTGCGTGGCCTTCGGCATGTCTGCGTTGAACCCACCGCTTTGGGTGTGGGCGTTGATGCTGATCAACGGCTTTGTCTGGCCGCACCTGGCTTATCAATGGGCACGCCGCACCGCCAACACATTGCGTTGCGAGCGCCACAACCTGCTGTTCGATTCGTTTTGCGGTGGCTTCTGGGTCGGTGCCATGCACTTCAACCCACTGCCCAGCGTCACCACGTTGTCGATGATGACCATGAACAATGTGGCCATCGGTGGTCCCCGTTTCATGCTGGCGGGCTGGGTGGCGCAGGCGTTGGGCGTCGGCGTGTCGCTGCTGATCTTCACCCCGGCCTTCATCGGCATGACCAGCCAGGCGCAGTTGTATGCCTGTTTACCGATCCTGATGCTGTATCCGCTGGCCCTGGGCTGGATTTGCTATCGCCAGGCGGTGTCCCTGGCCGGGCACAAGCGTGAGCTGCTGGCCCTGAGTCGCACCGACAGCTTGTCCGGCCTGCTCAACCATGGCGCGTGGAAGGACCATCTGGACATCGAGTTCCAGCGCTGCCACGGCGGGCAGCAGGGCGCGGTGATTGCCCTGATCGACATCGATCATTTCAAAGTGATCAACGACACCTACGGCCATGTCACCGGCGATCTCGTCCTGCGCCAGCTCAGTAAAGTGCTGCGCCAGAACCTGCGCGCCACCGACCTGGCCGGACGCTACGGCGGTGACGAGTTCTGCGTGATCCTGCCGGACGTGCCGCTCAACCGCGCCACGCAAGTGATGGATACCCTGCGCGATCGCTTCAATGCGCTGGCCTATGCCCAGGACCCGACCCTGCGTGTCAGCTTGAGCATCGGCCTGGCGCCTTATCGGGTCGGGCATAGCGATTCGACCAGTTGGCTCAACGATGCCGACCAGGCGTTATATGACGCCAAGAGCAGCGGGCGCAATCGGGTCAGCGCGGTGCAGGGGCCTTGGTTGAGGTCGGTCTAGTGGGACGGCGTCCCCAGCCAGCAAAAACAAACTGAGGACGTGCTGATTGTCCTATGCATAGAACGAACAACGCCGCGGTTGCCGGCTAGTCCCCAAGGCCCTTGGGACTTATGGTGTAGGCACTTTGGAGGTACACCATGAAAAAACTCATCGGCATCTACACCAGCCCCCGCGCCCACTGGGTCGGCGACGGTTTTCCGGTACGCACGCTGTTTTCCTACGACACCCTGGGCAAGCACATCAGCCCCTTCCTGTTGTTGGACCACGCGGGCCCGGCCGATTTCACCCCGACCACACAACGTCGCGGCGTCGGCCAGCACCCGCATCGCGGCTTTGAAACCGTGACCATCGTCTACGACGGCGAAGTCGAGCACCGCGACTCCACCGGGGCTGGCGGCACGATCGGCCCCGGCGACGTGCAATGGATGACCGCCGCCAAGGGCATCCTCCACGAAGAGTTCCACTCCGAAGCCTTCGCCCGTAGCGGCGGGGTGCTGGAGATGGTGCAACTGTGGGTCAACCTGCCGGCCAAGGACAAAATGGCCGACGCCGGTTACCAGACGATTGTCGACAGCGATATTCCGCTGCTGCCGCTGGCCAATGAGGCTGGCCAGCTGCGCCTGATTGCCGGTGAGTTCGCAGGCACCAAAGGCCCGGCGCGCACCTTCACGCCGATCGACGTGTGGGACCTGCGCCTCAACGCCGGCAAGGCGCTGACCCTGGACCTGCACGCCGGGCGGAACACGGCGCTGGTGATCTTGCGCGGCACGGTGCTGGTCAATGGCGCAGAAATCGCGCGCCAGGGGCAATTGGCACTGTTTGAGCGCGACGGCACGCAACTGTCTCTGGAGCCCAGCGACGACGCCAGGGTGCTGTTGCTCAGTGGCGAGCCGATCGACGAGCCGATCATCGGCCATGGTCCGTTCGTGATGAATACTGAGCAGGAAATCCATCAGGCGTTTGCTGATTTCCACTCCGGTCATTTCGGGCAGATGCAGCACTGAAAGGTTGACGCCAAGCCTAATGTGGGAGCGGGCAAGCCCCCACATGCGTAATTGCATGGACTTGACCCGTGAGGCCGAGAGTGGTCGTTATGCTGTAAACGTTCGGCGGCGATCATGAGTTCGAACCGGCAGACTCTTCTTTGCGGACATGATCCGTGTGCTTCCTTGGAAAATGCTTACAAGCCTGCCGACGCAACTTTCTATTTTCCGGCTTCTTGGTCAGCTTCGAGAATCAAGCTCGGGGATGGGCCGCGAGCCTTTGCGAACCACCACAGGGCAAATGTCCCAAGAATAGTCGTTAACACGGCCAGAATCAGGATTACGGTCTGGGTGCCCAAGGGCGCAGCTAACAAAGCCACCAGTAAACCTGCCAGAGGCTGGGACATGTTGTTCAGCAGCGTGATCACACCTACCGTCTTACCGAAGTCCTGAGGCGGTATCACCCGCTGCCGGATAGTGCGTATGTAGACGTTGAACATTTTGTCGAAGCCTGCGATCAACAGGAAACCCAGCACATAGCCGAGCAGACTCGGACTCAGGGCGCTGATGAATGCCCCCGTTGCGATCATCGAATATCCGACACCCCCGAGGACTCGCAGAGGCAGCACCACCCGAGCGAGAAGGAACAAGATCACGATTGTTGTCACCGCACCCGCCGCCTGAAGCCCTGCATAGCTATCCTTGCCGGCGCTGTACTGGCCGATCACCATGGCCGCCGAAGTTGCCAAGGTGACACCAACGATCAGGTTGACGCCTACCGCCAGAATGATGATTTTTTTCAATTCCGCCAGGCTACGGATATGCCCAAAAGCGATCCTCAAGGGCTGCAGCCAGATGTCTTGATGCTGCTCGAACACCTCTAGCGTCATACGGCTAAGACGTTGCCACGCCAGCATGCTCATGTCTGCCAGCAGGAACAATCCGGCGATCCAAAGCACCACCCAGTGCCAAGCCCAAACCTCAAGCATCAGTGCCGCCACCAGAGGCCCGAGGACCAGTCCCGCCTGGTCGGCGATCTGGGAGTAGGACAACGTCTTGGTGTAGCTGTAGTGCTGGAAGATATGCGGCATCAGCACTTCGCGAGCCATGATGCCTTGCGTGGTCAGCACCCCGCACAGTGCCGACAGCACCACTACCCAACCGATGCCACCAAAGATTCCGTAGAGCACCACCCCCAGCACACAGAGCAATGCCCGGTAGACCTGACTGATATGCAGGATCTTAATAGGCGGGTACTTGTCGCACAGCGCGCCGCACAGCGGGAACGCGAGAAATCGCGGCAGCGATTCGACGAAAAACGCTAGCCCTGCCCATGAAGCGCTATTGGTGGTCTGGAACACCACCAGCGGCACAATAAACAACAGGATCTGATCCGCCAGCCTCGATAGAAAGAGCGAGATAAAAAAGGCGAGGTAATCCTTACGCATAGGGAACTCCTTTGTGTAAGCGACGAGGCATAGCGGTCTGAAGAAACATCAGTATGAGTTTACAAGGTGTCTAGATAATCCGGCGCGCTGCAAACGCCTGGTCGGTGCTGATGCAATCAGGTGCTCAGATACGGTGCAATTTCCCACCCGCATTTTGCTCCGCGCTATACCCCCACATCCCCATTTCATGCGATCTTCTCGGCATTCACCCTGGAGTCGCCTGGATGCCCTCATTTATCGCTGATCACCCCATGTTGTGCGCCCTGGCGCTGATCTTTATCGACATCGGTGTGTGGCGCTTGATTTCCGCTGAGCTGGCCAATTGGAAGCTGGCGGCGCGGTTGGTGATTTTTGCGGTGTTCAGCGCCGTGTTGTTCAACGACGGCATGAACCCGATGCTCGTCGCGCCGTATGCCGACAACACCGCGCTGCACCTGGCCGCCACCGCGTTGCAGATCGGTTGGTGGCTGTTCGCGGCGCGGACCCTGACAGTGTTGCTCGGCGCGGTGATGATGCAGCGCGTGGGCCACACCGGTCGGCTGTTGCAGGACCTGCTGGGCGCGGTGATTTTCCTGATTGCGATCATCGCCGCCATGGCCTACGTGCTCGACCTGCCGGTCAAGGGCGTGCTCGCCACCTCCGGTGCGGTGGCGATCATCGTCGGCCTGGCGCTGCAAAGCACCCTCAGCGATGTGTTTTCCGGGATCGTGCTCAACACCACCAAGCCGTACCAGCTCGATGACTGGATTTCTATCGACGGCACCGAGGGGCGCGTCACCGATATCGATTGGCGCGCTACGCGGTTGCAGACCTCCCAGGGCAGCATGGCGGTGATCCCCAATTCGTTGGCAGCCAAGGCCAAGATCGTCAACTTTTCGCGCCCGGCGGATATGTTCGGCCTGTCGGTCAGCCTGCAAGTCAGCCCCCACGCCCGCCCGCAAACGGTGATCGAGGCGCTGGAGCGGGCGATGCAAGGGTGCCGGCCGCTGCTGGCCAAACCGGCGCCGAGCGTGGCGTTCAAAACCTCGGCCAGCGACGGCGTGGAGTATGAAATCAGCGGCTTTGTGCCGTCGATGCCGCTCAAGCGCGAAGTGCGCAACCAGCTGTACGACCTGGCTTTCCGGCACTTGCAGGCGGCGGGCGTCGGTTTGCTGTCTGCCACCGAAAGCAGCACGCCGCCGGCGCTGTCGGGGGCGCGGGCGTTGCTGGAGCGCTCGTCGATTTTCTCCACCCTGCGCCAGGAAGAGAAAGACACCTTCAGCCAGAACATGACCCTGCACAGCTACCGTGCCGGCGCGGTGATCCTGCCGGCGGGGGAGGTCAGCGATCATTTGTTTATCGTCGAATCCGGCGTGGTCTCGGTGATGCTGGACAAGGCTGGGCACATGTTCGAAGCCGGGCGCATGGGGCCGGGGGAGGTGATCGGCGAGGCTGGGATCTTGTCCGACGAGGCCACGCTGGCGGACTTTCGCGCCAAGACCTTCTGCACCCTCTATCGCATCGAGAAGGAATACCTCAAGCCGTGCCTGGATGCGCGGCATGACATCGGCGAAGCGATGAAAGCGCTGCTGGATTTCCGCATACATGCGGCGCAGACCCTGACCCAGGAAGCACCGGTGGTGCCGGTGAAGAAGGGGTTCCTGCAGTGGTTGCGCAAGCGCCGGCTGTAGTGCGATCAGGGTGCCGGGGCGAGGCGGCAACGCTCGTCGAAATCCTCGGCCAACTGCGCCAGCGTCACATCCCCCAGCCGCGCCAGTAACAGTGCCTGGGCCTGGTCGAACGCGTCGCTCAGTGCCGCGTTCACTGCCTGTTCCACCAGGCATTGCGGGTGGTCGGTGGACAGGCCGATGGCGAATATCGACGGCGTGCCCAAGGCATTGTGGATATCCAGCAAGGTGATTTCACTCAAGGGTTTGCCCAGGGTCCAGCCGCCCTGATGACCTTTTTCCGAGCGGACATAGCCTTTTTCCTTGAGCAGCCCCAGTGTGCGCCGCACCACCACCGGGTTGGTGCCGAGCATCTGCGCGATGGTCTCCGAGGTGGCGCGCGCTTCATGGCGGTCCATATGGATCAGCACGTGCAGCATGCGCGAGAGGCGGGTGTCGTTTCTCATCAAAAAACCTCAAGTCGATTCGGTCGAAAGTATCCTTCGTAACCCAAAAAGTTGCGAGACACTTGACGTGCTATTTTTACGTAACTTATGGTGTGTCGTGAAAGCGCGCGGATAACCGCGCGCACCTGACAAGGGGCACTTTCATGATGCATGACGTCATTATCGTGGGCGGCAGCTATGCCGGCTTGTCCGCCGGCCTGCAATTGGCGCGGGCGCGACGCAAGGTTCTGGTGATCGACGCGGGGCAGCGGCGCAATCGGTTTGCCGCCACCGCCCATGGCTTTCTCGGCCAGGACGGCCAGGCGCCGGACGTCATTGCCGCCGAAGGTCGTAGCCAACTGATGGAGTATCCGAGCGTCACCTGGGTGCAGGACAGCGTATTACAGGCGGCTACGGCGCCGGGCGGTTTCAGGGTGCACACGCAATACAACGGCGGATTCGAGGGGCGACGCCTGATCCTCGCCACCGGGGTGGTGGACGAATTGCCCGCCCTCGAAGGCTTGGCGGAGCGCTGGGGCAAGCACGTGTTTCATTGCCCTTACTGCCACGGCTATGAGCTGGATCAAGGCCGCATCGGTGTGTTGGCCACCTCGCCGCTGGCGATGCACCATGCGCTGATGTTGCCGGACTGGGGCACCACCACCTTGTTCACCAACGGCGTGTTCACCCCGGATGCCGAGCAACAGGCGCAGTTGGATCGGCGCGGGGTCCGCGTGGAGCGCACGGCGGTGACCCGGATCAGCGGTGAGCGCGTGGCTCTGGAACTGGCCGATGGCCGCGTGATTCAGCTGGACGGCGTATTCACGATGTCCCGCACTCGCCTCAGCCCCTTGGCCGAGCAGTTGGGCTGTGTGCTGGCCGACGGCCCCACCGGCCCGTACCTGCACACCAACGAAACCCGCCAGACCTCCGTGGCTGGCGTGTTTGCCGGTGGCGATGCGTCCCTTGCCGCCGGTTCCGTGGCGCTGGCGGTGGCCGAGGGCGTGCGCGCCGGGGTGGGCGCGCACGTTTCGTTGATCCACGGTTGAGGCTGGCCGGGATCGGCGCTCAGCGCACCAGGCACGGGCGCTTGTTATCGAAACTCCAACCGGGGATCAGAAACTGCATGGCCACGCTGTCATTGCGCGCACCCAGGCCCATGCCTTTGTAGCGTTCGTGAGCCTGGGCCACCGCGTCCATGTCGATCTCGACACCCAGTCCCGGCTTGGTAGGCACCTGGATGTGACCGTCGACAATCTGCAACGGCGCCTTGGTCAGGCGCTGGCCGTCCTGCCAGATCCAGTGAGTGTCGATCGCGGTGATGTCGCCCGGTGCGGCGGCGGCCACCTGGGTGAACATCGCCAGGGAAATATCGAAGTGATTGTTGGAATGCGAGCCCCAGGTCAGGCCCCATTCATGGCACATCTGCGCCACGCGCACCGAGCCTTGCATCGTCCAGAAGTGCGGGTCGGCGAGGGGAATGTCCACCGATTGCAACTGGATCGCGTGGCCCATTTCGCGCCAGTCGGTGGCGATCATATTGGTGGCGGTGGGCAGGCCGGTGGCGCGGCGGAATTCAGCCATGACTTCGCGGCCCGAATAGCCGTTTTCCGCGCCGCACGGGTCTTCGGCGTAGGCCAATACGTGATGCTGGTCGCGGCACAGGGCGATGGCTTCCTTGAGTGACCAGGCGCCGTTCGGGTCCAGGGTGATGCGTGCGTCGGGGAAGCGCTCGGCGAGGGCCGTGACCGCTTCGATTTCTTCGGCGCCGCGCAACACGCCGCCCTTGAGCTTGAAGTCGTTGAAGCCGTACTTGGCCTGGGCGGCTTCGGCCAGGCGCACGATGGCGTCCGGGGTCAGGGCCGGTTCATGGCGCAGGCGGCACCAATTGTCGCCATCGGCTTCGCTGCGGTAGGCCAGGTCGGTCTGCTGGCGGTCGCCGATGTAGAACAGGTAGCCGAGCATCTTCACCGCGTCGCGCTGCTGGCCTTCGCCGAGCAGGGCGGCCACCGGCACTTCAAGGAACTGGCCGAGCAGATCGAGCAGCGCCGCTTCCATCGCGGTGACGGCGTGGATGGTGATGCGCAGGTCGAACGTCTGCAGGCCGCGGCCGCCGCTGTCGCGGGCGGCAAAGGTGCGGCGCATGGCATTGAGAATGCTCTGGTACGCGCCGATCGGCTTGCCGATCACCAGGCTGCGCGCGTCTTCCAGGGTTTCGCGGATGCGTTCGCCGCCCGGTACTTCGCCCACGCCGATGTGCCCGGCGCTGTCCTTGAGAATCACGATATTGCGCGTGAAAAACGGCCCGTGGGCGCCGCTGAGGTTGAGCAGCATGCTGTCGTGGCCGGCCACCGGGATCACTTGCAGGTGGGTGACGATGGGGGCATGGCTGGCGTGGTGCTGGTGTTCTGTATTCATCAAAACGCTTCCTTATTTGCTCAAGACGGGGGCGGGGTGCAGCACGCTCGGGCTCTGGGCGCCGGGCCGGGTCTTGGCGAAGAACACCAGGATGGCCGCGAGGATCGAGGTGCCGGCCAGCCCATACAAACCACCCTGGATCGACCCGGTGGTCTGCTCCAGAAAGCCGAAGGTGGTGGGCGCGACAAACCCGCCGAGGTTGCCGATGGAGTTGATCAGCGCGATCACCGCCGCGGCGATGCGCGCATCCAGGTAGCCCTGGGGGATCGGCCAGAACAGCGACGATGCCGACTTGAACCCGATCGCCGCAAAACAGATGGCGACAAAGGCAAAGATCGGCCCGCCGGTGGTGGAGAAAAACATTCCCGCCGCGGCAATCAACAGCGCCGTGGCCACCCACGCCTGTTGGTGCTTGTACTTGCCGGCCAGGGCCGCGAACGAATACATGGCGATGATCGAAATCAGCCAGGGAATGGAATTGTAGAAACCCACCTGGATGTCACTCAGGTCGCCCATCTTCTTGATGATGCTCGGCAGCCAGAACGTGGCGGCGTAGATGGTCAGTTGGATGCAGAAATACAGGGCGCAGAACAGCATGATCTGGCGGTCCTTGAGCAGTGTGCCCAGGCTCGGCTTGACCGTCGTGGCGGCGTCACGCTCGCGTTGTTCGCGTTCGATCTCGCCCACCAGCGCGTCCTGTTCGGCGCGGCTGAGCCACTTGGCGTCATGGGGTTTGGAGTCGAGCCAGAACCACACGAAAAAGCACAACAGCACCGAGGCCATGCCTTCGATGATGTACATCCATTGCCAGCCGTGCAGGCCCAGCCCGCTGATTTGCAGCAGCACGCCGGACAGCGGGCCGGAGATCAGCGAGGCCAGGGCCGAGCCGCTGAGGAAGATCGCAATCGCCTTGCCGCGCTCCACCCCGGGCAGCCAGCGGGTGAAGTAGTAGATCACCCCCGGAAAGAACCCGGCCTCGGCCACGCCCAGCAGAAAACGCAGGATATAGAAGTGGGTTTCGTTCTGGATAAAGGCCATCAGCGTCGCGGTGATGCCCCAGGTGAACATGATGCGGGTCAGCCAGATACGCGCGCCGACTTTTTGCAGCAGCAGGTTGGAGGGCACTTCGAACAACGCATAACCGATGAAGAACAAGCCGGCGCCGAAACCGTAAGCGGCCGCGCCGATGCCCAGGTCGTGTTCCATGTGGGTGCGGACAAAGCCGATGTTGACGCGGTCGATGTAGTTGACGATGAACATGATCACGAACAGTGGCAGCACATGCTGCTTCACTTTCTTGATCGCGCGGGCCAGGACGGGGTCGAGGGCAGGCGCAGCTGTCGCAGGGTTGGAAGAGGTCACGGGGTAGAACTCCCACGGATTATTGTTGTGCGGGGATGGATTCAGGGCTGCCGGGGGTGCCTGGCAACTTGATAGACATCATACAACTGCTTTTTTCCGCGTCGCAACGTAAATTTTGGCTGTACGAGCACGCGACAGGGCTGGCGTACCTGTTTGCAGGCGCCATAGCGCATAAAATCAATCGCGCCGATACAATCGCAGGCAAATCGGCTCCCGTGAAAACGCGGCGCAGTTGTGGCGGAATTTGTTTGTTGTCATACAAGTAGGTGGTGCAAGGGGATGTTAGTATTGACTGCGCCCAACCGATGGAATGACCGATGCACAACGACACCCCCCGCAAGCGCTCCCAGGGCCTGGCCCATGACATCGTGACCACGCTGACCCAGCGCATTCTCCTCGGCCAACTGGCGCCGGGCGAGAAGCTGCCTTCCGAGTCGGCCATTGTCGGCGAGTACGGTGTCAGTCGCACGGTGGTGCGTGAGGCGCTGTCGAAGTTACAGGCGGCAGGGCTGGTGGAAACCCGGCACGGGGTGGGCACCTTTGTGCTGGCGCGGGACCAGCGCCAGGGCCTGCACCTGAACCACGACACCGCGGTCAGCGTGCGCGGCATCCTCGAGTTGCGCCTGGGCCTGGAAACCCAGGCCGCCGCCCTGGCCGCGCTGCGCCGCAGCGAGGTGCAGTTGCAGCACATGCGCGAGGCCCTCGACGACTACCAGGCCTCGCTGGCCAACAACGACAGCAGCGTCGAACCCGACGTGCGCTTCCATCAGTTGATTGCCCAGGCCACCGGCAACACCTACTTCACCGATGTGATCCAGCACCTGGGCAACTCGGTGATCCCGCGCACGCGCATCAACGCCGAAGAGCGCGGCGATACCGACCTGATGAAACTCGGCCAGTTGGCCAACCTGGAACACGAGGCGATCCTCAACGCCATCCGTCGCCAGGACCCCGACGCCGCCCGCGCCGCCATGTTGTTGCACCTGAGCAACAGCCTGGAACGCATGACCGGCGAGTAGCAGGGGCATTTTCTTCAATACCCGGCTCGCCGGGGTGTTTACCGTGGCCCCTGTTCATCACCACAACAGGGAACCGCAATGAGCTTGATCCTTTCCATGGCCGCCTTCGCGTTGGCCACCTCCATCACACCGGGCCCGGTGAATGTGGTCGCCCTCAGTTCGGGCGCGCGCTTCGGTTTTGTCGCCAGCCAGAAACACGTGTTCGGTGCCGCCACCGGCTTCACGCTATTGCTGGTGCTGATCGGCCTGGGGCTGCATGAAGTGCTGCTGCGCTGGCCCATTCTGACCCAGTTGATCCAGTGGGGCGGGGTCGCCTTCCTGCTGTACATGGCCTGGAAACTTGCGGTGGACGATGGCCGGCTGGACGCCGAAGGCACCGCAACGGCGCCGTCGATGCTCTACGGCGCGATCATGCAATGGCTGAACCCCAAAGCCTGGCTGGCCTGCGTAGCGGGCATGGGGTTGTTTGTCGCGGATGGCGACGCCCGGCAAGTGTGGCTGTTTGCGGCGCTCTACCTGGTGATCTGCTACCTGTCGGTAGCCTGCTGGGCCTACGCCGGCACGTTTTTGCGCCGTTACCTCGGCAACGCGCAGGGCGTGCGGGTGTTCAACCGTTCGATGGCCGCGTTGCTGGTGGCCAGTGTGGGTTATTTGCTGATGGCTTGAGCAAGTCGCGGTACTGCCCCGGCGTGGCGGCGAAGTGCTGCTTGAAGGTGCGCTGGAAGTGCGCCTGGTCGGCAAAGCCGGCGGCCAGGGCGACGTCGGCGATCAGTTCGCCGTTGCGCAATTGGGTGCGGGCGAACTGGATGCGCCGGTTCACCAGAAACGCATGGGGCGTCAAGCCGTAATACTGCTTGAAGGCGCGGATCAGATAAGACGGCGACAGCTCGGCCGCCAGGCAGATGTCTTCGAGTTTCAAGGCCTGGGTGCAGTGTTCGCGGATGTATTCGGCGGCGCGTTCCAGTTTGTGATTGACCTCCCGCACCGGCGTGTTCGAAGGGTTCAGGCGCTGCTGCACCTCACTGAAATAACTCACCAGCAGGCTCTGTTTTTGCAGGAGTTCGGCGTGCTCATCCAACAGCGTCCGGTACAGCTCGATCAGGCCGTTGTACAGCACCGGGTCGCGGGTATAGGGCGTATTGAACGGTCGATAACCCTGGTCGGTGCTGAAGCCCAACTGGTATTGCAGGTCCGTCAGCCAGGGCGTGTCGAGGTAGAGCATGTGATACGACCAGGGTTGGTCGTGGATCGGGTTGCACGCATGCACATCGCCGGGGTTCATCAGCACCACCGTGCCGGCGCTGATCTGGAAGGTGTCCGCGCCGTAGTGGTAATAGCTGCGCCCGGTGGTGATCGCGCCGATGGAGAAATGCTCGTGGGCGTGGCGGGTGTAGGTGACCTTGCGCCCATCGGCGATGGTCCGCGCTTCGATGAACGGCAAGCGCTCGTCGCGCCAGAAGCGCGGCGCTTGCGCGGGGTGAGTGGCGGTGTTCAGCGACATGGCGGCGGCTCCATCCCTCGGGAGATCGAGGGAGGATCATTGCACAGACTGCCGGGGCCGTCAGCCTAGAAGTCCCATTTAGTCGCCAGTTGCAGGCTGCGCGGTTCGCCGTAGAAGCCGGTGCCGAAGTTGCCCAGGCCCGTGTAGTACTTTTTATCGAACAGGTTCTTCACGTTCAGTGTGGTGCTCAGGTGCTCGTTGAAGCGGTAGCGGGCCATCAGGTCGACCAGGTAGTAACTGTCCTGGGTGATGCGCGCGTTCTGGCCGAAGTTGAGCGTGTCGTTCGGGTCGGGTTGGAACACGTTGCCGAAGAACTCGCTCTGCCAATTCACGCCGCCGCCCACGGTGACATGCTCCAGCGCGCCGGGCAGGCGATAGCTACTGAACAGGCGCACCACCTGCTGCGGCGTGGTGGTTTGCAGCACCGAGCTGTACACATAACCGTTGTTGGCATCGCGGGTGTGCTGGTAGGTGTAGCCGGCCGAGATGTTCCAGCCGTCCAGCACTTCACCCGACAGTTGCGCCTCGAAGCCCTTGGTGGTGGCGCCGGCAATCGGGCGGTACACCGAATCGCTCTCGAAGCCCGACACGTACTCGGCGACATTGTCCTGCTCGATGCGGAACGCGGCAAAACTGGCATTCAGGCGGCCGTCGTAGAACGCTGCCTTGAGCCCGGCTTCATAGGTGGCGCCTTCGATCGGGTCGAGCAGTTTGCGGTCGGCGTCCTTGCTGCTTTGCGGTCGGTAGATCTGGGTGTAGCTGGTGTACACCGACCAGGTGTCGTTGAGGTCGTAGACGATCCCGGCATACGGCGTGACCACGCCGCTCTGGCGGTAGGTGGTGCGGTTGTCGGCCTTGGTCGGGTCATAGAAATCGGTGGTGTCGGTGCCGCTGAACGTGCTGACGCGCGTGCCGAGGATCACTGACAAATCGTCCGTGGGTTTCAAGCGCGTGGCCAGGTAGGCGCCGGTCTGGCGTTGCACGATATCGTTCTGGCCGCTGCGCGGGATATCCGGTTTGGCGTACTCGCCGTGCCAGTCGAAAATGCTGCCGCCCACGGCGGGGTAAATCGAACCGTAGACCGGCACGTCCTGCTTCGAGCGGGTGGCCATAAAGCCCATGATCAGCTCGTGCTCGCGGCCAAACAGGTTGAACGGCCCGCTGAGATTGACGTCTAGGGTGTTCTGTAACTGGTCGCCCTTGTACTTGCCCATGAACATGTACATGCCGTCGCCGCTGACCGGGTCCGGGTTGCCGCCGCTGGCGGAGGCGAGCAGGGTGTCGTGCTGACTGCGCTTGCGGTCGAGGCTGACCTTGAACGACCAGTCGTTCGCCAACTGCTGTTGCACCGAGGCGAACAGCGTCTGGTTCTGGAAGTCGCGGCGGCTCCAGTCGGCCGCCGGGTTGAACGAGCGCGAGAAGTGCGTGCGCGAGCCGTCGCTGAAGAACATCGGGAAACCGGTCCAGCTGGCGCCACGGGAGCGGGTGTCTTGCTGGTCGATACCGAAGGTCAGCAGGGTGTCGGGCGTAAGGTCCGCTTCAAGGATGCCGTAGCCGATGTCCTTGGTGTGCTGGTAGTGATCGAGATACGACTGGCGGTCCTGATACACGCCGACAAAGCGTCCGCGCAGATTGCCCGACTCGGTCAAGGGGCCGGAAATATCGCCTTCGGTGCGGTAGTTGTCCCAGGAGCCGAAGGTCTGGGTGACCGAGGCCTTGAATTCCCGCGTGGGCTTTTTGCGGATCAGGTTGACCGTGGCCGACGGGTCGCCGGAACCGCTGAGCAGGCCGGCCGAGCCCTTGATGATTTCCAGGTGGTCGTACACTGCCATGTCGGTGCTGGTGGTGCCGTAGTCGTACACGCCGTCATAGGTGGCGTTGACGCCGTCGTACTGGAAATTGGTGATCGGCAGGCCACGGCTGGAGAACTCCCAGCGTTCGCTGTCGTAGTTCTGCACGCTCACGCCGGGGGCGCGGCGCAGGGTGTCGGCGATGCTGTTGGAGCCCTGGTCGTCCATCTGCTGGCGGGTGATCACCGTGACCGACTGCGGGGTGTCGCGCATCGACAGCGGCAGGCCGGTGGCCGAGGCCATGACACCGGTAGTGTAGGCATGGGTGTCTTCGGTGATAGCGCCCAGGCCCTGGCCGGAAATCGTCGTGGCGCCCAGCTCCAGCGCGCCGCTGTGGGCGGGGATCAGCTCCAGCACGTAACCGTTGTTGCCTTGGGGCAGCGCCTGCAAACCGCTGCCCTGCAACAGGTGCTGCAAACCGCTGGTCGGAGTGTAGCTGCCGTTCAGGCCGGGGCTGGTTTTACCGGCGGCGAGGCTGTTATGGCCGGCGATGAACATTCCGGACTGTTCGGCGAAGCTGTTCAGCACGGCGACCAGGGCGCCGCCCGCGATGCGATAACTGCGCGCGGCTTCCTGGGTCGAGGTCGGCTCGGCGGCGTACAGCGTCGGTGCGCCGAGGCAAAGCAGGGAGGTGGCCAGCGCCAGTGGGCGCAGCGCGAAGCGAGCAGGTTGCGGCATGGAGGTGTCCCTTTGGATCAAGTCGATCGGCGAGTTGAAAGCGTCTGCAGGGTTAACCGAACGAGTGTCGAAAAAGGGAACTGGCGGGTGAGGTTTTTTACTGCGGCCCCACGCTGACCCACCACGGCATCGGCCGCTCGACCCGAATCGGCAGCGCGGCTTGCAGCAGGTGCAGGGCCTGGTCGCTGTCCTTGAGCGGGAACGAACCCATCACCGGCAACTGCGCCACGGCCGGGTCGCAGCCCAGGTGGCCGGGGCTATAGCGGTTGAGTTCGGCGATCAACTCGCCGAGCGGCAGGTTGTCCGCCAGCAGCACGCCACGGCTCCAGGCTTCACGGGCCGGGGAGGCGACGCTGGCGGTGTTGAAGTGGTTGCGGGTAAACGTCAGCTGTTGGCCGGTGTCGACAATCCGTGGGTGCGGGTTGAGCGTACTGACCCGCACCCGGCCCTCGAATACCGTGAGCTGGGTATGTTCATCGCCTTGCACCACGCTGAAGCGCGTGCCCAGCGCCTGCAGCCGGCCTTGTTCGGTGTCCACCAGGAACGGACGGTTGGGGTCCTTGGCGGTGTCGATCAACACTTCGCCAAAGCGCAGGCGCAGCAAGCGTTGCGCGGCATCGAAGCGCACATCCAGCGCGCTCAGTGCGTTCAGCCACACGTGGCTGCCATCGGCCAGCAGCGCGTCGCGGGTCTCGCCGTTGGCAGTCGCATAGTCGGCACTCCAGCCGCTTGCCAGGCGGGGCAGGGGGCTGTGGCGCCAGGTGCCCCAGGCCAGTGTCGAGCCGACACCCAGCACCAGCAGGGTCTTGAGCGTCTGGCGCCGCGAGCTGCGCAAGGCCCGGCTGGCGCCATGGGGTTGCTCCAGCAACGGCGCAAAACGCTGGCTGACGCGCTGCACGTACTGCCAGGCCGCCAGGTGCTCGGGGCTTTGCGCGACCCAGGTTTGCCAGCGCAACTGTTCGAGCGCACCGCCTGGGGCCTGCAGGCGCACGTACCAGTGCGCAGCCTGCTCCAGGCTGGCGTGGCTGAGCTGGCCGGGGCGGCTCATTGCACCAGCATCCCGTCGAGTTCGGCTTCCAGAATCGCGCAGTGCAGCAGGGCCTGGGCCATGTACTTCTTGACCATGCGCTCGCACACGCCAAGCTGTACGGCGATCTGCTTGTAGGGCAGACCGTGCAAGTGCGCGAGTAAAAAGGCCTCGCTGACCTTCTTCGGCAGGCGCGCGAGCATCGTGTCCACTTCGTAGAGGGTTTCGACGATGATCGCCCGTTGCTCCGGCGACGGCTGCCGCGCTTCCGGGCGTTCGGCCAGGGTTTGCAGCCAGGCGCGTTCCAGTTGGCGGCGGCGCCAGTGGTCGATGCACAGGCCACGGGCGATGGTGGCCAGGTACGAGCGTTGGCCGACGTGATCGGTTTCGGCCAACGGGCGGCCGAGGATGCGGATAAACGTGTCGTGGGCCAGGTCGGCGGCATCCCAGCGGTCGTTCAGGCGCCGCCGCAGCAGGCCGAGCAGCCAGCTGTGGTGGGTGCCATAGAGGTGGGTGAAGGAGGTCGACACACTGTCCATCCAGCGCAAAGGCTTTGGCGTAAATAAGAATTGGTCGCGATTAAACCAAAGCGTCGGGTTGTGCGCAAATGATATTGGTTTGCTTTTGGGAGGCCGTATCGATGGATTGAAGAAATCAGCTCGGGCATCAAGAACCTGGATACCCAGGCCATCATCTATTCACTCGTCGGTAGCGGCACGTTGATCTCCAACGAGTGAACGCCTGAATCTCACAGCTGTTTCGACAGAAACACCCGGCTGTTGCCCTCGGGTTCACAGGCGATTTCGCCAAACCGCACCCAGCCGTTCTTCTCATAGAACCCCGGTGCCTGGAAGCTGATGGTGTAGAGCACGGCATTGCGACAGCCGCGGCGTCGGGCTTCGTCTTCGAAGGCGCGCAGCAATCGGCTGCCGATGCCGGAACCGCGCAGGGTCTCGGGCAAGTGGAAGAGGTCGAGGAAGGCCATGCCGAATGCGCTCCGGCCGGTGATGCCGCCGAGCACCTGCTGGGTGTGCGGGTCTTTGACCAGCACGCTCAGCGGGCGCCGGTCATGGTAGCCGGTGGCTTGTTCGTTGAACGCCGCCAGGCCGTTGCCGAGGATGCGTTCGGCGTCGGGGTTGGGCTGGTCGCTGATTTCAATGAGAGGAGGCTGCATCGCGCTGGATTCCTTGTGGCCCGTTGTCCGACAAGCGTCTAGACAGTTCTTTATACGATTGAGTGTGGGCGTGATCAGGGTTTTTCGACCAATAAAGCGCGTACCTCCTCTTCCTGCAACTGCTTTTCCCTGGCTTCCTGGCGCGCCTGCTCCTCGGCGCGTTGCTTGGCCTCCCGGCGGAACTGGTCGACGGATAAGTTTCGGAGGTGCTCGATGTCCTGCGCAGTGGCACCGAATGCAACCGGCACCATGGCCATCAACGGGGCTGCGATCAAAGAGGAGGTCAACAAGCGGCTGATACGTGCCCTGGACATCAAAGCAGTCCGAGTCAATTCGTGGTGCCTTGTTGGGCGCTGTAACAGGGATAAGTTCCCAGGGTGGCTATTAAAAGGCCATTACCATCTCGTGCCACGCCATCCCTCCATGGTCCGACGCCGACGGCTGCACGTAGCGGTAGCCCAGGCGTGTGTACAGCGCCACATGGCGGTCCTTGCACATCAAGTGAATCGTCTGCTTGCCCAGCGCGCGCATGCGCTGCACAAACTCGCGCATCAACGCGGTGGAATAGCCCTTGCCCTGGTGCGCCGGGGCGACCACCACCGACATGATCACCACATTCGGCGCCTCGGCCGCATGGCCGACCAACTCCTTGAACGCCTCATCCGACATCACCACCTTGTGGGCGCAGCCGCTGTTGATGAAGCCCACCACCTCGCCATCTGCCTCCAGGATCAAAAAGCCTTGCGGGTATTGGGCAATGCGCGTGGCGATCTTTTCCAGGGTCGCGGCTTCGTCGCCTTCGTAGGCGCTGGTTTCAATGTCGAAGCAATGGGCGGCGTCGCTGGGGAGGGCGTTGCGAAAGGAGAGGGCGGGCATGCGGTTTCCTCGGGGGGTAAGTGAAAGGCCACATGATAGCGGGGTGTCAATAGCGCCGCCATTGTGGCCTCTGGGTCGACACAGGATGTTCGGCCAGCGAGGTTTAGCGGGGCCAAGTGACGGGGCTTGATGACCGACCCACTTCTGGAGGCCGGTCTCGGTCAACGGTGGGAGCTGTCGAGCCCCAGCGAGGCTGCGATGGCGGCGGGACAAACGCCATCAAATCCACTTCACTCGCCAACTTCCAGTTCACCAGAAACCAGAAAACCCGCCAAAGCGGGTTTCCTCAGCACTTACATCACATCAACTCACCGCAGGCGAATCAAACCCACGCCGCTCCATCACCGTAAACACATCCGCCACATCCTGGACCATGATCCGGGCGGTGTTGGCGACGGTATTGATGTCGTGCTCGGCATAGTCGGACACTTTGGAACAGGCCATCAGGTGCAGGTAGGCGAGCGCGGCATTGAGGCGCTCGCTGGCGCAGGCGTGCAACTCGCTGAGCGGGGCGTCGCTGTCGATCAGCAGGACCGGGTAGTCGGTTGCGGTTTGGGACATGGGGGTGAAGCGGCGGGGCGGATTTTGATTGGTCATGAGGTTCGATTCTATTTGGGTAAAAAGAATCACCACCTTGCTGCTGCGAAACAGATTGGGTGGCAACTGTGCGCGGGTTCGCAGACCAGGAAGAATCACCCCCGGCAGACCCGAAGGTCTCCCACGCACAGCCGCCATAAACGAGGCGCAGACGGACACCGCCTGAGGGTCTGATGACTGTGCAGGTTGATTCTATTGTGTAGGGCTGCGAAACCCTGTCGCCGACCAATGCCAGCGACGGGGCGAACTATAAGGTGCGGTTAATCGAGGCGCAACCGACAGGCTGTTTCAAACTCCACCCACCAGCGTCCCCTCCGCCATCCGCCGCTTATACGCACTGTCCCGACTCGCCAACCAGAAATACAACGGCGACGTCACCACCAACCCCACCACCCACGACAAATCCGCGCCGTTGATGTGCTGCGAAATCGGCCCCACGTACAGCGGTGTGTTCATGAACGGAATCTGCACCGCGATCCCCACCGCATAGGCCAGCAGCGCCTGGGGGTTGTAGCGCCCGTAGATCCCGCCGTCCACGCGGAAGATCGATGCAATGTCGTACTTGCCTTTATGGATCGCGTAGAAGTCGATCAGGTTGATCGCCGTCCACGGCACCAGTACCACCAGCAGCACCAGGACCATGTCGACGAAGTGGCCGATAAAGTCTTTCGAGGCGAATACCGCGGCCACCGAACAGGCCGCGAGTACGATGATCGAGATCACGGCGCGGCTTTTCGCGGTGGGGATCCAGCGGTAGGCGAAGGTCTGCACCAGGGTGATGATCGACAGCACCGCACCGTACAGGTTGAGGGCGTTGTGGCTGATCACGCTGAGCAAGAACAGCACCAGCATCAGCGGGCCGATGGCGCCGGTGGCGAGTTTGACCGCGTCCATGGTGTCCATGCCCACCGGGGTGGCGAGCACCGCGACGGCGCCGAAGATGAACGACAGGCTCGAGCCCAGCGCCGAGCCCAGGTAGGTGGTCCAGAAGGTCGACGCGACGGGTACGTCGGCCGGCAGGTAGCGCGAATAGTCGGAGACGTAGGGCGCGAACGCGATCTGCCACAGCGCCGCCAGGGACACGGTGGCCAGCCAGCCGGAGAGGTTGAAGCTGCCGCGGGTCAGAAAGTCGCTGGTCTGTATATGGCTGAAGATGTAGCCGAAACCCAGCACGATCCCCGCGCCCAGTACCCAGGTGCCGATGCGGTTGAGTACGTGGATGAAACGGTAGCCGATGATGCCGATGATCCCGGAACCGATGGCGCCGATCACGATGCCCACCGGCACGGGCACGCTGTCGACCACGCCGTGCAGGGATTTACCGGCCAGCACGATGTTGGAGGCGAAGAAGCCGATGTACATCACCCCGGCGATCACCACCACCAGCAACGCGCCGAGGGAGCCGAATTGTGCGCGGCTCTGGATCATTTGCGGGATGCCCATCTGCGGGCCCTGGGCCGAGTGCAATGCCATCAGCACGCCGCCGACCAGGTGGCCGACGAGGATGGCGACAATGCCCCAGATCAGGTTGAGGTGGAACAGTTGCACGCCCAGCGCACCCGTGACGATCGGCAACGGCGCGATGTTGCCGCCGAACCACAGGGTGAACAGGTCTCTTACCTTTCCGTGGCGATCTTCCGGGGGCACGTATCCAATCGTGTGTTTTTCGATAAGCGGGGCGCTGGATGTTGCAGTGGTAACCATGACGAGCTCCAAGGCAAGGTGAGTACGTTGACGTACTTCGCTGTGCGCCGCTCAGCGGCGCTTTGTTGTTGGAGCGATCATCTGCAATGGGGGCGGGGAGGTAAATTAGTAAGTTTGTTGCTATAGACCTTAAAAAAAGTATCTCGCGTGGCCACGCGCTCCGGTATGTTGCCCGCTTGTGTCCTGGGGCGAAGTCCCACATTTGCGGAGGGCCCGATGGCTGCCTATAACCTGCGCCAGCTCAGATATTTCGTCACCACGGCCGAGTGCGGCAGCGTCGCCGAGGCGTCGCGCAAGCTGTATATCGCGCAACCGTCGGTGTCCACCGCGATCAAGCAACTGGAAGACAGCTTTGGCGTGCAGTTGTTTATCCGCCATCATGCCCAGGGCGTGTCGCTCACCCCCAGCGGCGCGCGCTTTTATCGCAAGGCGCTGGAGCTGCTGCGGGTGGCCCACGAGTTCGAGCAGAACGCCCTGGCCGACAATGACGTGGTGGCGGGGCAGATCGATATCGGCTGCTTCGAAACCGTCGCGCCGCTGTACTTGCCGCGTTTGATCGCCGGTTTCAAGGCGCGCTGGCCGGGGGTGGAAATCCGCATGCGCGATGGCGAGCAGCAGGAGTTGGTGCAGGCGCTGACGGCCGGCAGTATCGACGTGGCGATGCTGTTCGAGCATGACCTGGGCGCGACCATCGAGACCACGCCGTTGATGCCGCCGCAGCAGCCGTATGCGCTGTTGCCGGCCGATCACCGCTTTGCGCAGCAGGCCAAGGTGTCGCTGGCGGACCTGGTGCTGGAGCCGATGATCCTGCTGGATGTACTGCCGAGCCGCACGTACTTCGTGAGCATCTTTGAAGAGCGCGGCTTGACGCCGAACATCGTGTTCAGCTCGCCGTCGATCGAGATGGTGCGGGGCATGGTGGGGCGCGGGTTTGGCTTTTCGATCCTGGTGACCAGGCCGTTTACCGAGTACACCTATGACGGCCAGAAAGTCGTGTGCCTGCCGCTGGCAGAAACCGTCACCGGCTCGGGCTTGTCGGCCGTGTGGTTGCGCCGCGCACCGTTGACCAAGCCGGTGCAGTTGTTCGTCGATTACTGCCGCGAGGAACTGGCGCGTTTGCTCGCCTGATCGGCGCGCTCAAGCCTGGGCCAACAACGCATCGGCCCGGCTGTCCTGGGTCACGCAGGCGTCAACTCTGATCGGCGCTGGGATTACTCCTCGGGCCCGACATTCCGGATGTTCAGTTGCTTCAACCGTGCGTCGAGTTGTGTGCCGAAGTTGTTGACCGCCTTCAAGTGCCCCGGGCTGTAAGTGTCATCCGGACGGTCCGGGCGGAAGTGGACGGACAGCGGCACCACGTTGCCCGGCGGGTTCAAGTTGTTATCGAGGTAGGGCCTGCCGTGGCTCGGGTTCAGATCCTTGATGCCGTTAGCTTCTGCCACGTCAAAAAAGGCATCTAGCGTGCGGTATGCATCCTCTTCTCTTACGGCCATGCGTATGCTTTCCCTGTCAGGTACACCCGCTTCGGGGCGCTGACGCAACTCTTCAGGCGGCGCAGCGTTGAGCGGGTTGTTCAACGGCGAGTGCGGTGGAATTCCTATCATGGTCAATACTCAAAGGCTGTTGAAGTGAAAACGGCTATTAGCCGTTTTCCTATGTGGGCCGCCTTCAAGTACGGTTCCATCAGCTGCGGGTAGCGATTGATGCAGGGTATGTCGCCGGCACAGCCGAGGGCTGTCAACGCAGCGCGTTCAGCATGCTGTGCAACATCTGATCGCACTGTGCCAACTGCGCCACACTCACAAACTCGTCCGGCTTATGCCCCTGGTCCATGCTGCCGGGCCCGCACACCACCGTGGGAATGCCCACCGCGTCGAACAACCCGCCCTCGGTGCCGAACGCTACCGTGCCGAACGCCCGCGAGCCGCAAAATGCCGCGATCAACTCGGCCGCCTCGCTCTGCTGATCGGTCATCAGCCCCGGATACGCCGACAGCTCGGTAAAGCGAATCGCACTCTGCGCGCTCACCGCCTGCATGCGCGGCAATACCTGCTGCTCGGCGTAGGCGCGCAATTCATCCGCCACCGCTTGGGGGGCCTGGCCCGGCAGCGCGCGGACCTCAAAATCAAACCGGCAGTCGGCGGGCACGATGTTCAACGCCTTGCCCCCGCCAATCACCCCGGTTTGCACCGTACTGAACGGCGGATCAAAGCGCGCATCCTGCTTATCGCGCAGCCGTTGGCCGATGCGTCCCAGTTCGCCGATCAATTCGGCGGCATGCTCGATCGCATTCACGCCATGGGGCGCATACGCCGAATGACAGGCCGCGCCATGCACATCGCAGCGCATCGCCAGCTTGCCTTTATGGCCGAGCACCGGTTTGAGTTCGGTCGGTTCACCGATGATGCACAGCATCGGCTTCACCGGCCGTTGTGCCAGCACGCTGAGCAACGAGCGCACGCCCAGGCAACCGACTTCTTCGTCGTAGGAGAGGGCGATATGCACCGGCCGGCGCAGCGTCGCCGCGACCAGCGCTGGCACCAGGGCCAGCACACAGGCGATGTAGCCCTTCATGTCCGCAGTGCCCCGGCCGAACAGCCGGCCGTCGCGTTCGGTCAGTTCAAACGGCGGCACGCTCCACGGCTGCCCATCCACCGGCACGACATCGGTATGCCCGGACAGCACAATCCCGGGCACCTCCACCGGGCCGATGCTGGCAAACAGGTTGGCCTTGGTGCGGGCCTCGTTGTAGATCAGTTCGCTGGCCACGCCGTGACTCGCCAGGTAATCGCGCACAAAGGCGATCAACTGCAGGTTGGACTCGCGGCTGGTGGTATCGAACCCCACCAGCGTCTGCAGCAATGCGCGGCTGCGGCTCATCGCTCGTCCCCGGCGACGCCATAGCCGGGCGCGTGGTCGGGGGCCAGGGCGCGGTCGATGTAGGCCTGCACTTGTGGGCGATAGGCATCCCACAGCGTGTGCAGTTGGCCGATCGGGTTGGCGTCGGCCCAATCCACCCGCAGGTCGATGATCGGCCAGGTCAGCTCGCCCACCACCTGCAACGCGGCCGAATGCACCGGGCCGGCTTCGCCACCGGCGGCGATGGCGGCATGCATCGCGGCCAAGAGTCGCTCGGCCAGTTGGCCTTCGCCTTGCTCGAAGGCCTGGACCATCGCCTCGATCACTGCGCGGTCGGCGAGCATATTGCCGGCCGCGACGCACTGTTCGCCCGACACCGCGTGGTGCTTGCCGAGGGTTTGGCTGCCGCTGAAATGCACGCTGCGGCCCAGGTGATCGATCGCGGTCAGTTGGCGGTATTGGCTGTAGCCGTTGCGGGTCAGCGCCTGGTCGATTGCGGCGGCGGGGGCCAGGCCTTGTTGCAGCAGGTCGAGCACGTCCGGGCCGAGGGCCGGCAGCGTGATGTTCTGGGTCGCGACTGCACCGACACCCGGCCGCAGCCAGGGGCAGCGTGCGCCGACGGCGATGCTCGAAGAGCTGATGGCGATGCCCAGTTGGCCGGTGTCGGCGCAACGGCCGACGATTGAAAAGGTCATGTACGGCTCCTTACTCGGGAATCACGGCGATCACATCGATTTCCATCAGCCACTGCGGCTGGCCCAGGGCCGATACCACCAGCCCGGTGGAAATCGGGAACACGCCCTTGAGCCATTTGCCGACTTCCTGGTACACCGGCTCGCGGTAGCGCGGGTCGATCAGGTAGGTGGTGGTCTTGACGATATGGCTGAGGTCGCTGCCGGCTTCTTCCAGCAGTTGCTTGACGTTGCGCATGGCCTGCTCGGCCTGGGCACGCGGGTCGCCGAGGCCCACCAGGTTGCCGTCGAAATCGCTGCCGACCTGGCCGCGCACATACACGGTGTTGCCGGCGCGCACGGCCTGGCACAGGTCATTGTCCAGGCTCTGGTTGGGGTAGGTTTGTTTGGTGTTGAACATGCGGATGCGCGTGTGGGTAGGCATCAAAAAACTCCGGGAAAGATGATCAGGCGCTGACAGGGGACGGGCGCACGAGCGGGGCCGCGACGCGATATTCGAGGTACTGACGCTGGGTGGCGATATGGTCGGCGAGGTATTTGGCGTCATGCCACACGCCCCAGATAAACGACGAGCCACGGCGCGACTGCCAGGGCAAACCGAGGAAGTAGATGCCGGCCTCGCTGGACACGCCGCGCTGGTGCTGCGGCTTGCCGGCGGCGTCGAACGCATCGACCTTCAGCCAGCCGTAATCCACGGCAAAGCCGGTGGCCCAGATGATCGAGGTGATGCCGGCGCGGGCCAGGTCCAGTTGCAGGATCGGCTGTTTCACGCACTCGGCATCGGCGAAGATGCGCCGGGCTTCGGGCTCCACGGGCAGGTCGAGGCCGTTGCGTTCGATATACGCATCCGCCGCGTCCAGCAGGGCCAGGTAGTTTTCGTCGCCGCGTGCGAGGTTCTCCAGCAGGGTGGGTTGGAAGGTGGCCACGCCGCCATGGAAAGACTCGGTGGGCCCGACCAGGGTCATGCCGCGCAGGGCCAACTCGCGGAAGTCGATGGTCTTGCCGCCGTGGGCGCCGCTCACGGCAATGGTCACGTGTTCGCGGCCGGGCTTGATCGCGGCCTGGTCCCATTCGCCCAGCACACCGAGCCACCAGCAGAAATCACGCTGGCGATAGGCGCGCGGCGGGCGGTCGTGGGCGCCGACCGACAAGTAAACCTGACGGCCGCTGCGCTGCAGTTCATCGGCGATCTGCACCCCCGACGAGCCGGCGCCCACCACCAGCACCGCGCCTTGGGGCAGTTGGCCGGGGTTGCGATAGTCGGCGGAATGGATCTGATGCAGCGCTGTATCTGTCGGCGCGATCGCCGGGATCACCGGCGTCTGGAACGGCCCGGTCGCCGCCACCACGCGGTTGGCTTCGATCACGCCGTCGCTGGTGTGTACGGTAAAACCGGGGCGGCCGACATTGCGCAGCACCGAGGTGACTTCCACGCCGGTGCGGATCGGCGCATTGAACTGGCGTGCATAGGCTTCGAAGTAATCCGCCACGCGCTCTTTCGGCGCGAAGGCATCCGGGGCGAGCCCTTCGAAGGCGAGGCCGGGAAAGCGGTCGTGCCAGGCCGGCCCGTTGGCCACCAACGAATCCCAGCGGCCGCTGCGCCAGCGCTCGGCGATCCGGCTGCGTTCCAGCACCAGGTGCGGCACGCCGTGCTTGCTCAAATGCTCGCTCATGGCCACGCCGGCCTGGCCGGCGCCTACCACCAGGGTGTCTGTTTGGGTGATTGCTTGCGTCATGTGTCTGTCCTTGCGTAATGCAGTTGGATTCAGCTTGGGCATGACTTCAAGGTAGGGGGCGGGCGGTTTTTAATAAAATATTATTAAGCTGGGAAGTGAGCATAAATATCGGATGCAAAGGGCCTCGGCAGGCGATGGCAAGGCGATGCTGGATCACCTCGAAGCGCTGGCGAGGACGCTCAGGATCGAGGAGTTGGTGCTGGATGCGAGGTTGAATGCGGCCACCCGTTACCGGCGGTGCGGGTAGGTGGGGCACGATGAGGCGATTCACCACTCGCCGTCGGGGTTGCAGTGGGCGTGTATCCCAAAAAAGCCGGCGATCTGTGTCTGTCGCGCAGCACTCCAGGTGGTTAGGGTCGGTTCACGTTAACTGACGACCGAGCCCACCATGGAACTCACTGCTGTCCCGTTTGGCATCACCGACTGGTCCACCCTCGAACCCGAGCTTCATCCAGGCATCACCGGCAGTGCCTGGTGGCGCACTGGCCACTTCGGCACCACCCGTGTACGCATGGTCGAATACACCCCCGGCTACCTGGCCGATCACTGGTGCTGGCGTGGGCATGTGCTGCTGTGCCTCGAAGGCGAGCTGCACACGGAACTGGAAGATGGCCGCCAATTCACGCTGACGGCCGGGATGAGTTATCAGGTGGGAAACAACATGGAAGGGCATCGCTCCTCGACGCGGGTTGGCGCCAAGCTGTTCATCGTGGATTGAACCGGCGCCAGCCCATCAATGCATCTTGCCAGGGGCCATGCCATCCAACCCACGGGCAGCGGCCTTGACCTCGACGGTCTGCCGCTCGCCCTTGGCGTTTTCCACGGTCAAGGTCAGCGGCACCTGGTCGCCTTCCTTGATCTGCCCGGTCAGGCCCATCAGCATCACGTGATAACCGTCCGGGTCGAGCTTGACCGGGGTGCCTGCGGGCAGGGTGATCGAGTCCACCGGGCCCATTCGCATCACGTCGTCCTTCATGCTCATTTCATGGATCTGCACGTCCTTGGCCACCGGCGAGGCGACGCGCAGCAGTTTGCTGTCGCTGTCGGCCGTCACGGTCATGAACGCGCCACTGGATGGCTGGCCCGGCACCGTGGCGCGCACCCACGCGTCGCTGACCTGGACCTGGGCGCTGGCGTGCGCGGCGAGGCCCAGCAGGGACAGGCCGATCAGGGTGCGCTTGAGGTGTTGAACGGCAGTCATTAGCAGACCTCCATGACGGTGAGCAGGTCTTCTGCACACTCTTTAGCGTTAAGGGATGCCGACAGGCCCAGGCGCAGGTTGCCGCGGGTGTCGAACACGAAACTGGTGGCGGTGTGGGACAGGGTGTAGGTGTCGCCGGCGGGGACCTTTTCATAAAAGATCCCGAATTCCTTGGCGGCCACGGCGATCTCTTCCGGGGTGCCGTACAGCGCTTCGAAGCTGGGGTCGAAGGCCTTGACGTAGCGGTCGAGGATCTCTGGCGTGTCGCGCTCGGGGTCGAGGGTGATAAAGATCACCTGCATGATCTCGCCGTCGCGGCCCATCAGTTTCTTGGCCTGGGCGGCGCGGGCGAGGGTGGTCGGGCACACGGCCGGGCACTGGGTGAAGCCGAAAAACACCACCGGCATCAGGCCACGGTACGAACTCAAGGTGACGGTTTCACCCTGGGTATTCTTGAGCTTGAAGGTGCGGCCCATGATCTTGTCGCTCAAGTCCTTGCCGTACTTGAAATTCAACTTGGGGCTGTTGTCACAACCGGCCAGCAGGCCCAGACCCAACAGGCCCATGCCGGTCAGGACCTTGCGGCGGGTGAATAACGTACTCATCAACTGTGCATCCTGTGAAGCGCCTGCCTTGCTCTGGATCTATACGCCAGGCGTTGAAAAGGAGTAAACGCGGAGGGCGCCAAGTCTACCAACCCTGGCCGATGCGCGTAATCTGCGACGTTCTGCCACAGGGGCGCGCCGCGCTTCATCCCTGCGGGGCTTCGATGGTAGAGTCGCCGCCATGAAACTGCGCCGCTCGGACCGTTCGCTGATCGCCTGGACCCTGTACTTCTGTGTCCTGCTGAACCTGTTCGTGTGCGGTTTGGGCCATGGCCAGATGCTCGGCCAGCAGCTCAATGGTGTCGGTGGCGCGTTCTGTTCGGTGGACAGCGACCAGGCGCCACTTTCCGACAAAGGGTTGGCTAGCCCGGCTTCCAGCGATATCTCGAACTACTTTGCCTGCCCGCTGTGCGCTGCCGCGAGCGTGGCCATCGTGTTCCTGATCGGCCTGGCCTGGCTGCTGGGCCTCGGCCAGACCCCACGACCGGCCCATGAACGGCGCAACAAGGCGCCGCCGCGTTATTCCTGGCCCTCGGCCAACCCCCGCGCATCCCCCGCATTCTGACGTGTGCCTTGGGCTTCCTGTGATCAGGAGGCGTTTTATCGTCACGACTGTGAGTGCGTTTTATGAAGCCTCTATTGCCTGCCGGCGCCAGCCGCCTGGTCAGCAAGGCGGCGCGCCGCCTGCACACGGAGCCGGCGCGGCCGGAATACCCGAGCAATTCGCGTAGTTTCGTGCATCTGGATGCGCGCCTGTTGCCCTATTGGCACACCTTGTTCGACATCTGCCCGGCGCTGCTCAAGCTCGACCCGCCCGAGGGCTTGAACCTGTTTCGCAGTTTCATGACCTGGGCCTACCACAACCAGCTGGCGCAGGACTGGACCTGGCACCTGAACATCGGTCGCTGGCTGCTGGGCTCGCCGTACCGCGCGCAGATCGACGATGAACCGATCGACGCGTTCATGGCCGCGGCGGCGGCGCGGTGGGTCGACACCGATGACAGCCAGGCCCAGGGTGTGGTCCTGGCCTGGCAGGGTTCGGAAGTCTTCGATTGGAAGGGCAGCGCGTTTGCGCTTGATGAACAGCCGCCGTTGCCGCCTCCCGCCTGGGACTTCGCCTGGTGCCCGTTGACCCGGCGTGGCGGTTTCAGCGCTTGGTTGCCGGTGCCGTGAAGTGCCCGCCGCCGGCACCCCGTGAAGGCTTGCACGCCCCGGCGAGGCTCGCGGGCTCCGGCGATTGTTACAAAAAGTGAAAAACTGAATGACGGTTTTAGCGACTATTTCCCGGCCGCCCAACGCTATACCGTGCGCGCACCCGTTAGATGCAGCACCACCCGACTGACAAAGAACAGGGTTGGGCTGTGACGGGTCGCCTCAATTACTTTCAGGAGCCTTCATGAACCACAAGACTTGCATGGCGCTCGCCGTCTCCCTGGGCGCCGCGCAGCAGGTGGCTGCGTCGGGTTTTATCGACGACAGCAAAGCCACCCTCGACCTGCGCAATTTCTACTACAACCAGGACACCCGTAACGCCAAAGCCCCTACGGATAAGGAGTGGGGCCAGGCGTTCATGTTCAACTACCAGTCCGGTTTCACCGAGGGACTGGTCGGTTTTGGTCTGGACCTGCAAGCCATGTACGGCCTGCGCCTGGACGCCTCGGGGCGCGCGGGCAAGGCTGGTGAAGACAACACCCCCGGCAGTGTTTTCCCGTTGTCCGATGGCAAGGCCGCCAACGACTTCAGCAAGACCGGCGCCACCGGCAAGATGCGTATCTCCCAGACCCAGCTCAAAGCCGGCACGCTGATGCCCAAGCTGCCCGTGCTGACGACTGAAGACGGCCGGCTGTTGCCGCAGACGTTCCGTGGCTATCAAGTGGACTCCAAGGACCTGCAGGGCTTCAACCTGATCGCCGGTAAAATCGAGCAGGTACTGGACCGTAACTCCAGTAACGGCCAGGGCATGTCCATTGCCGGTGCGAATGATCCGGTCAAGGGCAAGTCCAGCAACCAGTTCTACTACGGTGGGGTGGATTACGCCGTCAGCAAGCAACTGCAACTGCAGTACTACTACGCCAACCTGGAGAACTTTTACCAGCAGCACTTCTTGGGCCTGATCCACAACTGGCAGTTGCCGGTGGGGCAGTTCAAGACTGACCTGCGCTATTTCTACAGCACCGCCGACGGCAAGAACGCCAGCGCCGCCGGGCGTGGCGAAGGCTATGTCAGCTCGGGGTATTACGGCGCGGGCGTCAACGCCGGCAAGGTCGACAACCGTCTGTGGAGTGCGCTGTTCACCTACGGCCTGTACGGGCATTCGCTGAGCCTCGGTTATCAGAAGACCACCGGTGAAAGTGACTTTCCGCATATCAACCAGGGGCAGGGTCGTTCGCTGTACCTGATCACCAACTCCCAGTCGCTGAAGTTCGTCAATGCCGGGGAACAGGCCACGGTAGGCAGCTACGCCTACGACTTCAGCAGCCTTGGCCTTCCGGGCCTGCGCTCGAGCGTGACCTACATCCGCGGCAGCCACATCCAGACGGCAGGTCGCGACAACAGCGAGTGGGAGCGCGACCTGCGTGTCGATTACGTGATCCCCTCGGGCACGTTCAAGGGCCTGGGCCTGACCTGGCGCGGTGCGGTGTGGCGCGGTAACGACTCGGCCGACAAGGACGAGACGCGACTGATCGTCAGCTACAGCATCCCACTGCTGTAAGCCGCACTCTCGCAACGCTTGATCGGTATCAAGGCCTCGCGTTGCGCCAGGCCGCACACTGAAGTCCCAACGGCCGGTCCCCTTGAGAGGCCACCATGCTTTACCCCGTGTTTTTAGTGGCCCACCTGTTCGCCGCGCTGATCTTCATCGGCACGGTGTTTTTCGAGGTGCTGATCCTGGGGCACCTGCACCGGCAATTGCCGGCGCGGGTGATGGTGTTGGTGGAGCAGGGCGTCGGCCAGCGTGCCCGGGTATTGATGCCGTGGGTGTTGCTGGTACTGTTCGGCGCCGGCCTGGGCATGGTCTGGCTGCGTTACCTGCCGGTGCTGGCTGCGCCGTCGGCCTCGGCTTTCGGCACCTTGCTGACCCTCAAGCTGATCCTGGCGGCCAGCGTGCTCTTGCATTTTCTGCTGACCATGGCGCGCATGCGCTGGGGCTCGGTGAGTGCGCGTTATGTCCGCTGGGTGCATCTGAGCCTGTTCGCGCACATGGTCGCCATTGTGCTGCTGGCCAAGGGCATGTTTTACCTGAACTGGTAGACGGGCGGGGCAGCGACCTTGATGCACATCAAGGCGTGTGGCCCAAGCGCACCGGACAATGCACCACCGCCGCCCGAACCGGAGTCCGTCATGCGTACCCTTCTTCATCCCGCTCGCTTTCGTCACGATCAAGGCGTGTTGGACTTGGCTTGCCAAACGGACACCCGTCGCTTCCATGCCGGTGTCGGCTCCCTTGACCTGTTGCGCGCCTTGCGCAACAGCCGCCAGTGCCAGCGGCCCCTGGCATTGAACCTGCACTGGCCGGCGGGCGACGTTGGCGCTGAGTATTTGCACAGCCTCACCCAGGAAATCCAACTGATCGGCTGCCAACTCGGCGGCCGCCAGCCGGTCGATCACTTTCACCTGCGCGGCACCACACCGGCGTTCGCCCAGGTGCAGCAGTTGATGGCGCAGTTGCACGAGCGCTTCAATTTTCTCGACCACGACCGGGGTGACTACTGCGTCGACCTCGACCCCGGGCACACGGACTGGGCCACCATGGGCCTGCTGCGCGAACAAGGCTTCAACCATGCAAGCATCGGCGTGCCGGACGCCAACCGCGAGGGGCCGCTGTGCCAGGCGCGGTATCAGGACCCGGCGCCGATCGAATCGCTGGTGGATGCGGCCCGCACCTTCGGGTTTCGCTCGGTGAACATCGACCTCGGCTACGGCCATGCCTGGCAGACCCCGGCCAGTATCGAGCTGAAACTGGCCAGCCTGATCGCCCTGGAGCCGGATCGCTTGCAGGTATTCGATTACGCCCATGCGCCTGTGCGCTATCAATCCCAACAACCCCAGGCGTTCAGCAGCGAGGCGGATAAGAGCGCGATGCGCCGTATTTGCTTCCAGCTCCTGGCCGCGGCGGGCTATCACTACATCGGCCTGGGGCAGTTCGCCCGTGCCGACGACGACCTCAAGCAAGCCCAGGAACGCGGGCGCCTGAGCCGTAACTGCGAAGGCTTCACCCTGCACGGTTACTGCGACCACATCGGTTTCGGCGTGGGCGCCATCAGCCAGATCGACACGTTGTGCGCGCAGAACACGGCCGATGCCCGCGAGTACCGTGAGCAATTGGGCAATGGTCAGCTCGCCACATGCCGGGGCTGGTTCCGCGAAACCTCTGACCCGGTGCGCCTGCACGTGGCCGAACGCCTGGCTTGTGACCTGGAGCTGGATGTGCAGGCGGTGGAACGGCGCTACGGCCTGGTGTTCGCACGCTATTTCGCCTACCTCTGGCCGTTGCTGGAAGCGCTGCACCGCGACGGTCTGATCGAGCTGTCCCCGACGTTCATCTGGTTGCTGCCCGCCGGCCTGCCGCAGGTGGACGGTATTTGCGCATTGTTTGAACGTGCCGTGCTCGCCACCCCGGTCAGCGCCAACGACGAGGTGATCGACACATGAGTGCTTTTGAATTCGACCGTGCCCTGGTCCACAAATACGACCGACCGGGGCCACGCTATACCTCGTACCCGACCGCGCCGCAGTTCAACAGCGCCTTTGCCCTGGATGACTATCACCAGGCGGTCCGCGCCAGCCATGAGGTGGCCGCGCCCAAGGCGTTGTCGGTGTACATCCACATCCCGTTTTGCCAGAGCCTTTGCTATTACTGCGGTTGCCACAAGATCATCACCCGCAAGACCCATCGGGCCGTGGAGTACCTGGCGTATCTCAAGCGTGAGATCCAGATGCAGGCGGCGCTGTTCGAGCGTTCCCGGCGCCTGACCCAGTTGCACCTGGGCGGCGGTACGCCGACCTATCTGGACGACGCGCAATTGGCCGAGCTGATGGCCTGCCTGGCCGAACACTTCACCCTGGATGACAGCGACGCCCATGAGTTCTCCATCGAGGTCGACCCGCGCACCATCAGCGTTGAGCGGATCAACACGTTGCGCGGCCTGGGCTTCAATCGCCTGAGCTTCGGCGTGCAGGACTTCGACCCCGACGTGCAGGCGGCGGTCAATCGCGTGCAAAGCGAAGCGCAGATCCTGCAACTGGTGGCCGCGGCGCGTGAGGCGCGCTTCAAGTCGGTGAGCGTCGACTTGATCTATGGCCTGCCGCTGCAAACCGTGGACAGCTTCGACGTGACCTTGAGCAAGCTGATCGCCCTGCGCCCTGATCGGGTGGCGGCCTACAGCTACGCGCACCTGCCGAGCCAGATCCGTGCCCAGCGCATGATCCGCCCCGAAGACATGCCGCCGCCGGCGCGCAAGCTGGAACTGCTGGAACTGACCATCCGCCGCCTGACCGAGGCCGGTTACGTCTACATCGGCATGGACCACTTCGCCTTGCCCGACGACGAGCTGGCGCTGGCCCGTGCCAACGGCACCTTGCAGCGCAACTTCCAGGGCTATTCGACCCATGCCGACTGCGACCTGATCGGCCTCGGCGTGTCGGCCATCGGCAAAGTCGGTGACAGCTACAGCCAGAGCGTCAAGGAACTGTCCCAGTACTACGCCCGACTCGACGCGGGGATGCTGCCGGTGCAGCGCGGCTATCGGCTCAACCCGGATGACGTACTGCGCCGCGAGGTGATCAATGGCCTGATGTGTGATGGTCGAGTCGACTTCCCACAGATCGAGGCCACCCATGGCGTGCGCTTCAACGACTATTTCGCCGAGGCACTGCTGCAATTGGACGAGCAGGTGGCGGACGGGTTATTGCTGATCCAGGCCGATGCGCTGCAACTGTTGCCCAAGGGCCAACTGATGGTGCGCAGCGTGGCGATGGCCTTTGACGCCTACCTGGGCGGCGCGCACAAAGGCCAGTTTTCCCGCACGGTTTAAGCGAAGAGGCCTGTATCCGCTGTGGGAGCTGTTGATCGCCATGTCCGCCCGCAGCGCGGTCCCACATTTGATCGTGGTTGTTTTTGAATACTGGGCTAGTCGGCAAAACTGCGATCGAAGAAATAAATCTTCCCAGGCTTCAAGTTCTCCATCGTCGCCTGGGGCCTGCCGCCTTCGCCTTGTTTCTTGCGCCCCGTTTCCCGCAAATACCCCTGCTCAGTCAGCTTCAGCAAACGCTGGCGAATGCTGGTCTTCAACACCGGCCGCGCGAGCACCAGTGAGAAGATCGCCGTCGCTTCCGGCGCGCTGAATTCCTGGCCCAGGAACATCAGCGGCAAGCTGCTGTACAGCGACTTGGACAGTAACCGCTCCTGCACGGCGGCCACGATGGTGTTGTGATCGAACGGCAACTTGATGCGGCCGTCGGCTACCGCATCCAGCGAAAACCAGCCTTGATGCTCGCCCAGCGTCACCTCATCCGCGATGATCGCCAGGTAGAAAGTGGACGACGACCAGCAACGCGGGTCGCGGAACGCGTCGCCCACCGTACCCACTTGCTCGCTCCACACCAGGTCGAGGCCGACTTTATCACTCGCGCGCAGGCGCTCCACGGCATCCGTGAGGCTCAGGTCCTGCACGTCGCCATTCACCACCACACCCGGCAGGGCCCAATGCCCGGCGAAGGGTTCGGCGTCGCGCTTGTTCAGCAGCAGCTTCAGTTCTCCTGCCGCGCGGCAGTAGAACAGCACGCACAGGTCGACGGTGTGGAGGTAGGCGCTAAGTGGCATGTGCAGTCCTTCTAAACAGCGGGGGGCACAGTCTAACGGATCGAACAAATATGTCATGTACTGACTAAAGCCTAGATAAACAAATCTTTCTTGCAATGAAAGTACATGACGTGTACTTTTGTTTTCAGGCCACAGGAGACCCGCCATGACCCTCTCGAAACATGCCATCGCTTCATTCGACGTCGACGCCCAGAAGAGCTTTACGCCGCTGTTCCCCAACGAATTGCCAGTGGCCGAAGGGGACCTCATCGGTGCCGAACTCAACTACATGGCCAGCCTCGCGGGCTACCGCGTCGGCAGCAAGGACGCCCACACTCCGCATGCGCCGTGGGTGGTCAAGCAACACAGCGAGATGCTGCAACCCACCGGCCTGGCTCACGCCGATGTCACCTGGGTCAGCCACTGCGTGCCGGGCACCGAGGGCTTCACCCTGCTCGACGAACTGCCCACCCCGTATGACTACGATTACTTCATCTGGAAAGGTGTCGAACCCGACCTGCACCCTTACGGCGCCTGCTACCACGACCTGCACGACAAGCTGTCCACGGGCGTGATCGAGTACCTCAAGGCCCAGGGCGTAAGCCGCGTGATTGTCGGCGGCCTGGCCCTCGACTACTGCGTCAAGACCACCGCGTTGCAACTGCTCAAGGCCGGCCTGGAAGTGGTGCTGCACCTGCCGGCGTGCCGCGGTATTACGCAGGAGGGCGGCGTACAGGCCGTCAACGAGTTGCTCAAGGCCGGTGCCGGCATCAGCCGCACCCGCGAAGAACTGGCCGCGATGGCCACGCGTTAAGGAGATACGCCATGGAAAGTGCCTACGACTACGAAACCCCGGTGATCCAGGGTTTGCTCGACACCGACTACTACACCTTCACCATGATGCAGGCTGTGTTGCACCAGCATCCGAATGTCGACGTCGAGTACAACTTCATCGTCCGTTCCAAGGAAAAACTGGGCCACTTGATCCCGCAACTGCGCGATGAACTGGAAAAACTCGCCGGCCTGCAGATGCGCGAAGGCGAGCTGCGCTTTCTGTTCAACCCACGCTTTCGCGAATACCTCACGCCGGATTACGAGCGCTTCCTCGGCCTGTTCCGCTTCAACCTGCGCTATATCCACGTCAGCGAAGTCGACGGCCAACTGAACATCCGCGTCGTCGGCCCGATGTTGCACTGCATCATGTTCGAACAGCCGGTATTGGCGCTGGTCAGCGAGCTGCGCAACCGTGACAAATACCCCGATGTGAGCCTGGAGGACGTCACCCGCAAGCTCTACCAGAAATTCGACTGGCTGGAGAAAAAACTCAGCCGCGACGAACTTGCCGACCTGCGCGTCTCCGACTTTTCCACGCGCCGGCGCCTGTCGTTCAAGGCCCAGCGCGAAGTGGTGGACATCATGCGCCGCGACTTCCCCGGCCAGTTCGTCGGCACCAGCAACGCGCACCTGGCCTACGCGTTCGACCTGCCGCTGATCGGCACCATGGCCCACCAATGGTTGATGGTGCACCAGCAACTGGGCCGCCTGCGCGAAAGCCAGAACGCCGCCCTGGAAAACTGGGTACGTGAATACCGCGGCCGCCTGGGTATCGCCCTGACCGACTGCATCAGCACTGACTTCTTCCTGAAGGACTTCGACCTGTACTTCGCCAAGCTCTACGACGGCCTGCGCCAGGACTCCGGCGACCCTATCGTCTGGGCCGATAAAGTCCTGGCCCGCTACAAGCAACTGGGTATCGACCCGATGACCAAGGACCTGATGTTCTCTGACGGCCTGAACTTCGAGAAATGCCTGCCGATCCTGCGCCACGTGCGCGGCAAGGCCAGGTTCGGCTTCGGCATGGGCACCAGCCTGGCCTGCGATGTGGAAGGCGTCGAGCCGCTGAGCATCGTGATGAAGCTGGTGCGGGTACACGGTGAGCCGGTGGTGAAATTCTCGGATGACCCGATCAAGAATGTCTGCGAAGACGCTTCGTTTTTGCGGTACGCAACGCAAGTATTCAACGTCGGCAGCGTGGAGGTGTGACATGCAAACCCAGGACCGTATTGCCCTGGAACTGAATATCAACCGCTCGTTGGTCAAGGGGGGAGCGCCCCGGGAAATCCAACGGCGTATCGACTTCATCAAAACCACCCTGCGCCATTCCGGTTGCAAGGCTCTGGTGCTGGGCATCAGCGGCGGCGTCGATTCGCTGACGGCCGGGCGCCTCTGCCAACTGGCGGTAGAGCAACTGCGCAGCGAAGACTACGCCGCAGGCTTTATCGCCCTGCGCTTGCCCTACAAAACCCAGGCCGACGAAAGCGACGCCCAGGCCTCCCTGGCCTTCATCACCCCCGACCACATCGACACCCTCAACATCGCCGCCAGCGTCGACGGCCTGATGGCCTGCCTCACCGCCACCGAAGCCAGCGCCGCCCAGGTCGACTTCATCAAAGGCAACGTCAAGGCCCGCACCCGCATGATCGCGCAGTACGCGATGGCCAACCTGCACAACGGCCTGGTGGTCGGCACCGACCACGGCGCCGAAGCATTGATGGGGTTTTTCACCAAGTTCGGGGACGGCGCGTGCGACCTGGCCCCGTTGTCGGGCCTGACCAAGACCCAGGTGCGCCTGCTGGCTGATGCCCTCGGTGCCCCGGCGAATCTTGTGCACAAACAACCTACCGCCGACCTCGAAGAGCTGGCACCGGGCAAGCTGGATGAGCAGGCATACGGCTGCACTTATGAAGAGATCGACGCCTACCTGATGGGTGAGCCGGTGGGCGAACGGGTGCGAACGATTGTGGAGCAAGCCTATCTGAAGACCGCCCACAAACGCGCGCTACCCATCGCACCTCGGTAGGCGCCGAGCAGGCGGATGAAACGCTACCGCTCAATCGACCGACTCCACCGCGCATTCCACTCTGGCCGCGCCTGGTTCACCTGGTCCCAATCAATCGAAATCGCCGTCTGCAAATAACCCTGCATCGCCTCCACTCGGGCGCGGGTCTTGTCGCTGGTGGGCGTGGTCGGGTTTGACGGGATCTGATCACCTTCCTCCAGCGCCGGCGCCTGGGCTTCGGCGGTCAGCAGGAAGGCCGCGAGTTTCTGCGCCAGTTCCGGTTGGTCGTTGCGTGCGATCACGCATTCGGCCACGTTCAGCACCACGGCGCCTTCCTTGGGTTGCGCGTATTCCATCGGCACGCCGAGCAGTTTCTGGGTGGCGACCTGGGTCGGGGTGAGGGGGAAGATCGCCGCTTCGTCGGTTTGCACCATCTCGGAGATTTTCGCGGAGCTGGCGATGTACTCCAGCACGTTGGGGCCGACGGTTTTGGGCCAGGCCTTGAAGCCCGGTTCCACGTTGGTCTCGGAGCCACCCTGGAGGCGGTTGAACATCAGGAAGCCGTGCAGGCCGAAGGTCGATGAGGCCAAGGACTGGAACACCACTTTGTCCTTGAAGCGCGGGTCGGCCAGGTCCATCCATGAGGTCGGTGCAGCCCAGCCTTTCTCTTTGAACAGCCTGGCGTTGTAGCCCAGGCCGGTGACGCCGAGGGTCACAGCCACGGCTTGGTCCTTGATTTTCGCCTTGGCCGGGATCTGCTCCAGGGTCGGGCTCGGCGCCAGTTTGTCGCACAGGCCCATGGAGATGGCGCGGTACATGATGCCGTCGTCGAGGAACATCACATGCATCTGCGGGTGGTCTTTGTTGGCCTGGACCTTGGCGAGGATGTCCGACGACGTGCCGGGCACGATCACCACCTTGACGTTATTGGCCTTTTCGAACGCGGGCAGCACCTTGTCGGCATACACCCGTTCCATGGTGCCGCCGTTCATGCCCAGGTACAGCGTCGGGGCCGCATGGGCGGTGGAGGCGAGCAGAGCGAGGGACAAGCAGGACAGCGCAATACGAGTATTCATGGATGTTTTTCCTCTCAGGCTTGGAAACGACGGATGGAAAACGCTTCGATGGGTTGCCGGCTGGCCCCTGTGCAGACGATCTCTGCCAGGGCTTCACCGACCGCCGGGCCCAGCTGGAACCCGGCGCCGGCAAAGCCGAAACCGTGGAGCAGGCCAGGCTGGGTGCTGCTGGGGCCGATCACCGGTTCATGATCGGGTAGGTAACCTTCGGTGCCGCTCCAGGTGCGAATCGCCTGGGCACCCTTGAGAAACGGGTACAGCTCGCCGGCATGGCGCAGAATCTCCAGCACCGCCGCTTGCCCGGGCCGCGCCTGCCGGGGGCCAAGCGCAAAACCGCGACCGCCGCCGAGGATGCAATTGCCCCGGGCCACCTGGCGCGCATAAATCCCGCCGCCTTCGACGCCGGTGCTGACGTTCATCACCACGGGCAGCGGCTCGGTGACCAGCATGGCCGGGTGCGCAGACGTCATGGGGACCGGCTCGCCGAATTGCGCGGCGACGGTCCCTGCCCAGGCGCCGGCGCAATTGAGCAGCCATGGCGCCTGCAGATGCAGGCCGTTGGCGCAATCCACCTGGAACTGGCGGCTGTCATGTTCGATGCGGATCACCTCGGCCTGCTCGTAGACACACGCGCCAAGGCGTTGCGCGGCACGGGCGAAGGCGGGGGATACCAGGCGCGGGTTGGCATGGCCATCTTCGGGGCATAACGACGCACCCACTGCGATATCCCCGACCCACGGAAAACGTGCGCGCAGTTCGGCGTAATCGAGCAACTGCAAGCCCAGGTCAAAGCCCTGCGTGTGTTCGGCATACGCCTGCAACGCGGCAAAATCCCCATGACTGCGCGCCAGTTTCAAATGCCCGGAGCGCACGTATTCGCCATCGATACCGATCAAGCCGGGCAGGTCGGCCCACAACTGATGGGCGCGCTGCGACAACGGCAGCTGATGCAACGGCCGTCCCTGGCGCCGCACGCCGCCATAGTTCACGCCACTGGAGTGCGAGCCGCAGAAGTCCCGTTCCACCAAGGCCACACGCTGACCTTTGTGCGCCAGCATCAAGGCCGCCGACGCACCGACAATCCCGCCGCCGAGGACGATGACGTCGATCATGGCTGCACCTCCACGCCAAACGGCAGCGGCTTGATCGGGGCCTGGCCGCGCAAACGCCCGACGTCTTCTATTCCGCGACCGCTGCGCTCGGCGACGATTTCAGCCGCCGCCAGCCCGCACATGCGCCCCTGGCAGCGGCCCATGCCCACCCGGCAATGGGCCTTGACCCGATTGATTTCCCAATGACCTTCGTCCACCACGGTGCGGATATCGCCAACCCGGACTTCTTCACAGCGACACAGCATCAAGTCGTCCGGCGCCTGCGCGGCCCAGTCTGCCGGGAAGGGAAACGCAGTCTCCAGGCCCTGGCGAAAGCGCTGGATGCGCGCCAATTGCCGCTCAAGCAGGGCCGGGCGCTGATGATCGATCGCGACGCCTGCATCTTCCAGCACCGCCAACGCCGCCCGCTCACCGGCCATCTGCGCGGCATCGGCACCCATGATCCCGGCACCGTCGCCCGCCAGGTACACACCGTCGACGCTGCTGCGCCCGGCACCGTCCCGTTGCGGCAACCACGCACGGTTCAAGGCATTCCAGGCAAATTCACAACCGAGCAGGTCTGCCAACTGCGTTTCGCTGCGCAGCGCATGGGCGAAGGCCACAGCGTCGCAGGCCAGGGTGTGCTTGCGCCAACGTATGCCGCTGACCCGTTGTTCACCGTCGATCTGCTGCAGCGTCACGCCCTGATGCACGGGAACGCCATGGGCCGTGAGCCAGGCGCGGTAATACAAGCCCTTGGCCAAGGTCGCCGGTTGTCCGAGCAGCGCCGGCAAGGCGCGGCATTGGGCGCTGAACGGCGCGCTGTCGAGCACGGCGACCACATTGGCGCCGGCCTTGGCGTATTGATACGCCACCAGATACAGCAACGGCCCGCTGCCACAAAACGCCACGCGTTCGCCGATGGCGCAACCTTGGTACTTCAAAGCGATTTGCGCCGCACCCAGGCTGTAGACACCGGGCAAGGTCCAGCCCGGCACCGGCAGGATACGGTCGGTGGCGCCGGTGGCGACGATGATCCGCGAATACTCGACACTGGCTGCGTGACCGTTGTTCAACAGGTCCAGGCGCCGATCCTCGGCATTCCACACCAGGGTTTCGGGCCGGTAGTCGATCAGCGGCGCCAGTTCATCCAGGGTGCGATGCACGGCCTCGGCCTTACCCGCCTCGAATCCGTATATTTGCCTGGCGGTGCGTTGGAAGCCTGGGGGTTGGCGGCGATAGATTTGCCCGCCGCCGCGCAGGCTTTCGTCCACCAGGCAAGGCGTTACGCCGTGGTCGAACAGGGTGCGCGCGGCACTGATTCCTGCCGGGCCTGCGCCCACGATCACCACCGGCTTCATAACTGGCGCCCCGGGTCGCGGCTGATCGCCTGGCCTTCTTCCAGCAGGGTCGAACAGGCGCGCACGCGTTGTCCGTCCGCCAGGCGCACCCAGCAGTCCTGGCAGGCGCCCATCAAGCAAAACCCGGCGCGGCGTTCGGCACTGAAATCGCTGCCGCGCAGGTGCTCGGCGCAGGTCAGTACCGCCGTCAGCAGGGTGTCGCCGAGCAAGCCTGTGGCCGGTTGCCCGTCGAGGGTAAACGCCAGGGCAGGGCGTGCGGTTTCGGTCAATCGTTTGAACAAGGCCATCAGTGTTTTCCCACCAGCACGCGATCCAGGCCGTAGACCCGGTCGAGCACAATCATGGCCGCCGCCGTGAGGGCAATCACCAGCGCCGACACTGCCGCCATCATCGGGTCGATGGATTCGGTGGCGTACACGTACATACGCACCGGCAAGGTTTGCGTGGCCGGCGAGCTGACGAAGATCGATAAGGTCACTTCGTCGAAACTGTTGATGAAAGCCAGCAACCAGCCGCCGGCCACGCCGGGCAGGATCATCGGCAACGTCACCAGGCGAAACAGCGTGAAGCGTCCGGCACCGAGCGATTCGGCCGCCTGCTCGGCACTGCGATCGATCCCGATCGCTGCTGCCAATACCAGGCGCAGCACATAGGGCGTGATGATCACCACGTGCGCCAGCATCAGCCAGGTGAAGCTGCCGTTGACGCCCATCAAGGCGAACAACCGCAGCATCGCCACCCCCAACACCAGGTGCGGGATGATGATCGGCGACAGGAACAACGCACTGAAGAAGTTACGTCCCGGGAACTGATACCGGCTGATTGCAAGCGCCGCCGGCACTGCAATCAGCGTCGCCAGGGTTGCAGCGGTAAATGCCAGGATCAGGCTGTTGTAGAACGCCTGGATAAAGTCGGCACGCTCGAACACCGCGCGAAACCAGCGCAGGGAGAAGCCCGACGTGGGCAGGCTCAAGGTATTTTCCGGGGTGAAGGCCACCAGGCACACCACCACCAGCGGCGCCATCATGAACATCACCACCAGGCCGTGGAAGCCAAGGGCCAAAGGACCGTTTCTGGACATGCGCTTAAACCCCCAGGGATTTTTTGTAGCGGCCTTCGACCATGCGGTTCCAGCTCAGCATGATCAGCAGATTGACCAACAGCAGGACCACCGCGATGGTCGCGCCCATGGGCCAGTTGAGTTCCGAGAGGTACTGGTCGTACACCACGGTGGCGACCATTTTCAGGCGCCGCCCACCGAGCAGGCCGGGGATCGCAAAGGAGCTGGCGGCCAGGCCGAACACGATCAGGGTGCCGGACAGCACGCCCGGCATTACCTGGGGCAACACGATCTTGCGCATCACCGTGGCCTGGCTCGCGCCCAGCGACAAAGCCGCCTGTTCCGCCGAGGGGTCGAGCTTTTGCAGGGAGGTCCACACTGGAATGATCATGAACGGCAGCATCACGTGTACCAGCGCAATGATCACCGCGAACGGCGTGTACAACAGCTTCACCGGGCGCCCGCCCAATGCCTGGATCACCTGGTTGACCAGCCCGTCGGCGCCGAGCAGCAGGCTCCAGCCGAACGCTCGCACCACCACCGAAATCAACAACGGCGTGAGGATCAGGATCAGGAAGATCGAGCGCCACGGCGTACCCATGCGGCTGAGGATGTAGGCTTCGGGCACGCCAATCACCACGCAGAGCAGCGTCACTAGCGCGCTGATCCAGAAGGTGCGCCAGAAGATTTCGTAGAAGTACGCGTCGCTGAACAACGCCAGGTAATGAGCCAAGGTCCACTCATCGGCCTTCACCCCCACTTGGTAGTCGAACACGTTGAACGACAGCACCAGGGTCAGGCCCAGCGGCAGAATCAGCAGCCCGGCGAACAGCAGCAACGCCGGCAGCGAGAGTAGATAGCCGCGACTCATGGGTGCACCTCATCCGCCGTCAGCACCCGCAGCAACTCGGCTTGCCAGTCCAGGCCGACTGCCGCGCCGCAACTCAGCGGTGCGCTGCCGTCGTTGCTGCGCACCACGGTGATTTCGCCCAGCGCGGTATGGATTCGGTACAGCCACTGGCTGCCGAAGAAATAGCGGTCGAGCACCTGGCCTTGCAGGCGACCTTCGCTTGCGCCCACCAGCTGGATTTTTTCCGGGCGCAGGCTCAAGACCAGTTCGCCGTCACCCGCGGCGTGGCGCACCTGCGGGATGCCGCGTGCGTCGTAATCGCCGGCCAGCAGGTTAGCCTTGCCGACGAAGTCCGAGATAAAGCGCGTCCGCGGGTGTTCATACAGCTTGTAGGGCACGTCGATCTGCGTCACGCGCCCGGCCTGCATCACCACCACACGGTCGCTGATGGACAGCGCCTCGGCCTGGTCATGAGTGACCATCAGGGTGGTGATGCCCACCGCGTGCTGGATGCGGCGGATTTCAAACTGCATCTCTTCGCGCAGGTTCGCGTCGAGGTTGGACAGCGGCTCATCCAGCAACAATACCGGCGGCTCAATCACCAGCGCGCGCGCCAGGGCCACGCGTTGGCGCTGGCCGCCGGACAATTCCCGGGGGTAACGGTCGGCGTGGGGGGCCAGGCGCACCAGCTCCAGCACGGTCTTGACCTTGGCGGCGATCTCGGCGGCCGGCACTTTGCGCATCTTCAGGCCGAAGGCGATGTTGTCGCGCACGGTCATGTGCGGGAACAGCGCATAGCTTTGGAACACCACGCCCAGGCCACGGCTGGCGGGCTTGGCGCGGGTGATGTCGCGACCGTCGAGCAGGATCTGCCCAGCGCTCACGTCGACGAAGCCGGCGATCATTTGCAGGGTGGTGGTCTTGCCGCAGCCCGAGGGGCCGAGCAGGGAAACGAACTCGCCTTTTTCCACCGCAAGGTCAGTGGCGACCACCGCGTCGACGGCGCCGTAGCGTTTGCTCAAGGCGTTGAGTTGGAGAAATGCCATGTCTGCGTTCCACCTTTTTTGAGTCGCGTCGAAACGCGCTTTTTTGTTTTGGGCAGATGCGAAAAGGGTGTTGCGGGTGCGTTGGCGCTCGATCTTGAGTCGGCTGCCGGTTGTTGTTCATTTCGCCCCTGTGGACGCAGATTAGGACGAAGACTAGGATGGGCGAAAGATAGAATTTCACTGAATGGAGTGTTTTTTTCAGTTTTATTCACTGACAAGAATTATTGATGAGATAACACGCTATGAATTCTACTGAGCGGAATGAAAATACCAAGGAAGTGGGTGCGGGCGGCGTGTCTCGCTTGTTCGCATTGCTGCGTACCTTGGGCGGCGTGCCCGACGGCGGCGAACGCGTGACTCAGCTCGCACAACAGGTCGGCCTGTCCCAACCCACCACCCACCGCCTGCTGCGCAGCCTGATGGATGAAGGTATGGTCGAGCAGGACGCGCGCAGCAAACGCTATCGCCTGAGCCTGGAGTTCTTCGCTCTGGCGGCGAACGCGGGCAAGACCGGCAACCTGCGCGACCTGGTAAGGCCGAGCATGCTGCGCCTCAGTGCGTCCCTGGGGGATTCATTGTTTTTGCTGGCGCGCAGCGGCTTTGATGCGATCTGCCTGGACCGCAGCGAAGGCCCGTACCCGATTCGTACTTTCACGGGTGATATCGGCGGGCGCGTGGCATTGGGCGTGGGGCAGGGTAGCCTGGCGATCCTGGCCTTTTTACCGGAGGAAGAGCGCGAGACGGTGATCCGCTACAACTTGCCAAGGCTCAAGGATTTTCACCTGTATGACGAGGTGCTGTTGCGTTCGGAAGTGGAGAACGTGCGCAATCTGGGTTATGCGGCGCGCAATACCGGTGTGCTGGAAGGCATGGCGGGATTGGCGGTGCCGATCCTGAACCGGGACGGCCATGCGGTGGCAGCATTGAGCGTGGCGACCATCAGCGACCGATTGGGGCCGAGTCGCTTGCCGATGGTGGTGGAGTTGCTCAAGCGCGAAGCGGCGGCGATCGGGCCCCGGATCAATCCGTTTGATCCGACACTGCGCCGGCCCTCACAGACCTTTGGTGGGTAAGTCATCCAGATACCGAGACCTGCAGCGCGCCAGCTCCAGAGCGTAGCGTCCAAGCCCCTTGACGCACATCCGTTTTCGGCAGCAAGAATCGGAGTGCGGGTACATTTCGAACACCCTTACGGTGAGACTCCAGACTTAGAGGCGTCCACCATGGCTTCCGTATAACTGGCCTTTTCCCCTTAACTACTGCAACAACTTTTTTACGGCGGCGGGCTTATTTGTTTAGCGGTGTGGTTCGTTCTCAGCAAGAGCCAACCGAAGCAAGAACCCGCACCTGCCTCGGATTGATCCAACCACTCAACTGCCCTCGACGATTTCTCATCTGATGGGCGGGTGACCACGTAAGTGAATACCGTGTCTTGGTTTTGCGCCGTCCGCTGGATGACTTGGCCGGGCGGACGCACTTCTTGAGTTTGATTTATGTACCGGGCTCTTTATTGTCTAAAAAACGATGCCTTTTCATCCGGTACATTTCATTATCCGAGTAGGTGAGCAGTGTGTCGGCATCCTTGCCGTCCTCGGGATAATAGGCAACGCCGATACTGCACGACGGCATCTTGAGTGCGCCGAATTCAGGCGGTAGTGGCGCAGCCATGACGTTGTGAATCTGTTCTAACTTCTTGGAAATGGCGTCTCTCGACTGGATATCGGTCAACAGCACCGTAAATTCATCGCCGCCCATCCGGGCCACGGTATCCGTCTCACGTATGCAGCTTTCTAGACGTCGGGCAATCATGCAAAGAATACGATCCCCCGCGGCGTGGCCATGGACGTCATTGATACTCTTGAAGTCATTGATATCCAGAAACAGCAAAGCCAACTGACTATTGTGACGGTGCGCGACGTGCAGGGCAGATTTCAGTCGATCACTGAAAATCGAGCGGTTGGTTAGTTTTGTCAGCGGATCATGATGCGCGAGGAAACGTAACTCCTCCTCGGCCTGAGTCAAAGCCGTCACGTTGCGTGCGACTCCAATCCTTGCACCAACCTCTTCCGACCAGAATGCCGCCCACAGGATGTACACGACGCCTCCATCCTTACGGATGTAACGGTTGCGGAAATCGAAGTGGAATTGACCATTCATGACGCGGGCAATCGAGTCCCGTGTGCTAGCCAGGTCTTCAGGATGCATATAGCGGGTGATAGGGGTGCCGTTCAGCTCGTCAGGACGGTAACCCAGCAGGGCCTCACAGGCATCACTCACAAAAACAATGTGGTCGTCTCTATCAACCACAAACACTGTATCCAACATCAGATGGATCAGTTTGGGGTAGAGCGCTTGTAGGTCAACGGCCATAAGTCATGGGGCATATCCGATTCATAGAGCGCGATCATAGCCTGATCGATAAGGCCTGCGGCGAGTAATCTTACCGGCAAGTATGGGAGCACGTATGCCAGGCGAATACGACCTCATGCCACTCTTGCTTGGTGCGATGGTGTCTGCCTAAACGCGGAAGCTGTTTGCCCTGGATTTATCCGCCTTGATGCGAGCCAAGCCCAGTCAGCAGACGATTGACCGCCGCGCTTGATTCTTCCATTTCGCTTGCGGCGCGCAGTACAGCGCTCCAGTCATTTTCAATGATTGCCCTCATAAAAAGTATGGAAACGCTTCACCGGATGAGCTATCGTTTTTTTGACATCGTATTGCCACTATTCAAATAACAGGCTGATGCCATTTGCAGGAGTGCTGGTAGTGAATGAAAGCTCTTCTCAAATAGGCTTGCGTCAGTGGATCTGGCGGGCGTTCATGCAGAGTGCATTAATCCCGTTGGTCCTGGTGGAGACGATTCTGATTGCTTGTTACCTGCTGACCAATCAGGCGATCCGTGTATCGCAACTCGATTATTTGGAACGCAGTGCAATTGAAAGCCTTGGCGCAACTGCCGACCAGAACACCCGAATCATTCAAGATCAATTAACCCACATCGCCGATGTCACTCAGCTATTTGCGGATATGACGGCTAACTCACTGCGTGCCGCTTCAACACCCTTGAGTGAAACATTAAGCACTTCTGCTGATGGGGCTCTTTACAGCGGAAAAGACCTGGGCGGAGCGGCGTCGTTCTACTCGTCGGTCACACCTGTCGCGCAACAGAACCTGGGTAAAGTGCAGAGGTTGTCCAGCCTCGACCCATTGATGCGTGCGATCAAAGATCATGAACCGATGGTCGCCAGTGTCTATTTCAATACGTGGGACAGTTACAACCGGATTTATCCGTGGATTCGTGCCGATGAACAATATCCGCATGATATGCAGATACCCGGTTATAACTTTTATTATCTGGCCGATGCCGAACATAACCCGCAGCGAGGGGTTCGCTGGACTGACGTCTACCTCGACCCGGCGGGTCATGGCTTGATGATGTCCGCGATTGCGCCTGTTTATGAGCGCAACTTTCTCGAAGGCGTGGTCGGGCTGGATATCACCGTGGGCGATCTGCTGAAAGAAATTTCCACGCTTAAGGTGCCGTGGGGCGGGTACTTGATGCTCGTCGGCGCGGACATGAAGATCATGGTGTTACCGCCCGAAGCCGAACATGACTTTGAAAAAGGCAACTGGAGTGGTTCGGGGTCGAAGGCCACGAATGAAGGCGCGGTCAACCTTGCGGGTTCAAATCTGATCGACGCGGTGGACCCTCGGGAGTTGGCGGCCGCTGTCGCGCGCAATAGTCGTGGCAGCGCCGAAGTCGTGCTCAACGGGCGCACCCATCTGGTCGCATGGGCCGAAGTGAAGCCGGCGGGCTGGCGATTGCTGGCGGTCGCCGATGAAGAAGACGTCATGGCGGCCACGAACAGCTTGGCGCTCCATTACCGCAACATCGGCTATTTGATGATTGCCGGCCTGGTGATGTTTTACCTCGCATTCTTCAGTTACATGTGGATTCGTGCGCGCAAATTGAGCCATAGCCTGCGGCGGCCGATCCGCGATATCAGAGACATGCTGCAGCAAATTGGTCACGGCCAGTGGCTCCCGCAGCGCGCGCGTTCGAGCATTCGTGAGCTGGATGAAATGGCGGGCAACGTGCTGTCAATGGGCGCCCAACTGTCATCCAGTGAAGCACGGCGCAACGCGGCGCAGAACCGCCTCAATCTTGTCGTTGAAAGCATCACCGCCGGGCTCTGGGAATACCGCCTGGATACTGATCGCCTGTCGTTGAGCGAAGCGTTCTGCACCCGTTTCGGGGTGCCGGCGTGCCAACTGGAGCGCTTCTGTTTTTACGATCACGTCGACCCCGAAGATGTGCAGGCGCTTGATCGGGCGCTCAACGCGTTGCGCACCGGCGCCGCATCGGTGATCGACCTGGAGTTACGTTTATTGCGGCCCGATGGCTCGCCGATCTGGTTTTTGTGCCGTGGACGCCTGATCGAGTCTCTCGATGCGCGCATGCGTTTATCCGCAGGTACGTTTGTCGATATCGACACGCTTAAACAGGTTGAAGAGGATCTGCGTCGCCGTACCCTTGAAGCGCAAGGGGCGAGCAAGGCGAAGTCGCGTTTTATCTCCAGCATGAGCCACGAATTACGCACACCGCTGAATTCGATTCATGGATTCGCCCAGTTATTGCGCCTGCAAGTGGCCGATGGGCAGGAGGAGGCCAAATCCCTTGATGAGATCCTGGGCGCCAGCCAGCACCTGGCTCACCTGGTCGACGATTTGCTCGACTGGTCGAGCCTGCAGGCGGAGGCGCCGCGCTTGCAGATGCGTGTCCTGGAGGTCGACGGACTGATGCGCGAATGTGCCGAAATGGTCCGTTCCCAGGCCAAGGCTGCGGGTCTTGACCTTGAGTTGCAGTCGACGAGCCCCGCGCTGAGTGTGCTGGCCGATGCCAGGCGCCTGCGCCAGATCCTGCTGAACCTGCTGTCCAACGCCATCAAGTACAACCGCCCTCACGCTCGCTTGTTCATGGGGGCTGAACTCCATGGCAAGGGGCGCGTGCGGGTGTTTGTCGAAGATGGTGGCGCAGGTATTTCCGCAGCCCTGCAAGGCGCGCTGTTCGAGCCGTTCCAGCGTTTGGGCCAGGAAAACACCGCGATCCAAGGCACCGGTATCGGCCTTGCGTTGTGCCGAGAACTCGCCACGTTGATGAACGGCAGCATGGGGCTCATCAGCGAAACGGGTGTCGGCAGTCGCTTTTGGGTCGATCTGCCCCAAGGCATCGCGGCACCCAAGGTCCACAAGCGCTTGCTCTCGCTGTGTTTCGTGGGGCAGGACGACGAGACGCTGCGCTGTCTTGAAGACACGTTGACGGGCATGGTGGACCTGCGCCACGGAACGCTTGCGCAGTGTCTGGAGCAGGTACGGCGCGACACGGCGCCGGACGTCATGCTGATTGACTGTGACTTACTGGGAAATGACTTGACCGATGCGCTGTCGCGGTTACGACGTTTGCCAGGTGGCGATCAAATCCTTCTTATTCTGCTGTGTACATCACCACACCTGCTCGCGACGTTGGGGTGTGAGTTTCAAGCAGTGCTTAAACAACCGCTGGAACCCAATGAGCTACGCGAACTCATACGCGCGATGATGCAAGTGGAGAAACCGAATGTTCAGTGATATCCCCGCCGATACCCGAATTGTGATTATCGATGATGTGGCTGCGAACCTGCGCTTGCTGGAGTCCAGCCTGAAAGCCTTTGGTTTGCGCAACGTCTTGAGTTTCGCCGACTCGGCCAGCGGGCTGGTTTGGCTCAAAGAGCAACCGTGGGATCTGCTGCTATTGGATCTGGATATGCCCGCGCCCGATGGGTTTGAGATTCTGCGCCAACTCAGCGATCGCAATCGCTCAAGGTCTCCCGTGATTATCTTGACGGCATTGAGCGAGCCGCAAAGCCGCCGTCTCGGCCTTGAACTGGGGGCCAACGATTATCTGACCAAACCGTTGGATTTGCCTGAGCTGCTATTGCGCATACGCAACGCTCTGCGCTTGTCCCATGCCACCCGCCAACTGCAAGACCTGAACAGCGAGTTGGAGCAAAGGGTGTTTGAGCGCACCGCTCAGTTGCAGGAAAGTTATTGCGCCATGATCCGCGCATTGAGTCGCGCGGCCTGCTATCGCGATGATGAAACGGGCGCCCATGTATTGCGCATTGGCGAAACCGCGGCCTTGATGGCCGAAGCAATCGGTATGCCGCAGAGGTGGTGCGAGCTGATTCGATTGGCGGCGCCGATGCATGACTTGGGGAAAATCGGCATTCCTGATCGGATCTTGCACAAGGAAGGCCCATTAACCGTGCCGGAACGCCAGCAGATGATGGAGCATCCGCGCATCGGCCATGCAATCCTGCAAGATGCACACGCCACGGACCTGACCGATATGGCCGCGGACATTGCCTACGGTCACCATGAAAAATGGGACGGCAGCGGCTATCCGCAAGGGCTTGCCGGAAAGGACATTCCGCTGTCGGCAAGGATTGTCGCGTTGTGTGATGTCTATGATGCGTTGCGTATGGAACGTCCCTATAAGCGGGCCTGGAGCCCTGAGCGGGCGCAGGCCTATATTCTTGAACAATCGGGCGTGCATTTTGATCCGGAGCTGGTGACGGTGATGCGCCGCTGTTTCGGCCCGGTTGAACAACTCATCGAGGATGACGCCGAACTGGCTGGCGTACACAAGCAACGACAAGCCGATGCGGGCACTGGCCAGCTCCCACATTAAAACGTCGCCAACATGGGCGCCCGGCTCGGGCTCATCGCGGCCAAGGCCACCGACGTCGCCGCCGTGCGCGTCTCCACCCCCAACTTCACATACACATGTTCCAGGTGCTTGTTCACCGTCCGCGGGCTCAGCCCCAAGATATCGCCGATGTCCCGATTGGTCTTGCCGCACGCCACCCAGCGCAGCACCTCGACCTCGCGCTCGGTCAGTTGAAAGCGTGCCGACAACAGCTTGTGCGCCGGCTCATCCTCCAGGGTCAACACACTCGGTTGCGTCGCCGCCCGCGCCGACAGCAGGATGCGCGAGGTGCGTAAATGCGCCGCCACGCGCGCCAGCACCTCGTCGGTCTGGATCGGCTTGGTCACGTAGTCGCTGCCGCCCACTTCAAAGCCTTGCACCACATGCTTGCTGTCGGTCAGCCCGGTCATGAACACCACCGGGATGTCCGCGCTGGCAGGTAACGCCTTGAGCCGGCGGCAGGTCTCGAAACCGTCCAGGCCCGGCATCATCGCGTCCAGCAGGATCAGGTCCGGGCGCCGGCGTTGCACGCGGTTCAGCGCGCTGAGCCCGTCGAGCGCCACCAGCACCATGTAGCCGGCGTCGTCGAGGGCGTCGGAGAGCATGGCCAGGTTGTCCGGGGTGTCGTCGACGATCAGTACCACGCCGGGTTCAGTGCTACGGGTGAGTACATTCATCTTCGGCCTCCTTGAGGGTTCGGTTGAGTTCATCCAGGCGGAAACCCTTGAGCAACCCGCGCACTTTGCTGATGAACGGTGCGGCGTCCGGGCGGCGTTCGAGGATCGTGTCGAGTTTTTCGTGCAGGCCCCGCACGTAGCCGATCGCGCTGAGTTCGGCGAGCACGGCGAGGTCGTCGGCGCTCGGCAGCACGCTGGGCGGTGGCGGCGCGACGAAGGTTTTGGTGCGCCGCAGCCATTGCAGGCCGAGGTGTTGTTGCAGGCGTCCGAGCAGCTCCGGGGTACGCACCGGCTTGGCCAGGTAGTCGTTGCAGGCGGCGGCGATGCTGCGTTCGCGGTCGTCGGTAAAGGCGTTGGCCGAGATCACGATGATCGGCGCGGTGGACAGTGCATTGCGGCGGATCAGCCGGCTGGTTTCCAGGCCGTCCAGGGTCGGCATCGACAGGTCCATCAGGATCAGGTCCGGCGCTAGCAGCGCGACCTGGCGAATCGCATCCTGGCCGTTGCTCGCCTGGATCACCTCAAAGCCCAGAGGTGTGAGCATGCCGCTGAGCACCTTGCGGTGGTCCACATGGTCGTCCACCACCAGAATGCGCCGGCGTGCGCCCTGGTAGCCGATGATGTCGTGTTCCACATGCACCACCGCCTGCGGCGCGCGCACCTGGGACAGGAACAGGCGCACCTGGAAACAGGTGCCCTTGTCCAGCTCGCTGGTAACGCGTAGTTCGCCGCCCATCAGCGCGGTGAGCATGCGCGTGATGGTCAGCCCCAGGCCTACGCCTTTGTCCTGGCGCATCAGGTCGCCGCGCTCGAACGGCTGGAAGATCCGCTCGATCTGCCCGGGGTCGATGCCGATGCCAGTGTCGATGATTTCAAAGTTGGCGGTCTCGCGCATGTAGCTGACCCGCAGGCACACTTCGCCGCTGTCGGTGAAGTTCACCGCATTGCCGAGCAGGTTGATCAGGATCTGGCGCACGCGTTTTTCATCACCGCGCACCACTGCGGGGATCTTGCCGACGCAGTCCAGGCGAAAGCGCAGGCCCTTGTCCTGGGCTTGGGGGGTGAACATCTGCTCCAGGTCGTGGATCAGTTCGGGGAAGGGGATTTCGGTGAGTTCCAGGCGCAATTTGCCGGCCTCGATCTTGGCCACGTCGAGCAGGCCGTCGATCAATGACAGCAAGTGCGAGCCGCTGCGCAGGATGGTCGCCAGTGCGTCCTGGTGCTGCTCGGGCATGGCGCTGTCGCGCTGCAGGATCTGGGTGAAACCGAGGATGCTGTTCAGCGGTGTGCGCAGCTCGTGGGACAGCCCGGTGACGTAGCGGCTCTTGGCGGCGTTGGCGGCTTCCGAGGCTTCCTTGGCCTGTTGCAGGGCCTGGTCGGTGAGGCTGTGGGCGTCGATTTCCTGCATCAGCAGCAGGGTCTGGCGGTCGGATTCCTGCTGGGCGACGCGGCGGCTTTCGCGGGTCAGCACCACCCACCAGGCGAGCACGGCGGCCAGCACCGACAGGGTCAGGAAGGCCTTGAAGAACGCCTGGTACAAGGTCTCGGAATGCGGCAAACCCTGGGCCGCCTGCACGTAGATCAAGGCCAGGGCGCCGGCGAGCAGCAGCACCAGCACCGATAACAGCCCCAGGTAATGGGCCAGCCGCGTATGCAGGCGCGGCATCAGGCTGTTGGGCAGCAACCGGCGCAGCACGCCTTCAAACTGGCTGACCAGCCGCGCATGGGGTTTGCAACGGTCGCCGCAGCGCGCATCCAATGAGCAACACAACGAACAGATGGGCGTGCTGTAGGCCGGGCAGAACGCCATGTCCGCCGTCTCGAACGGGTTGCTGCACAGCCCGCAGACCGCATGGGTGGCGGGTGCCACCGGGTGAATCAATTGGGCGTCGCTGGTGCGCGCGATGTAGTACTTGCCCTGGGTCATCCAGGCCAACAGCGGCGCCATCACCAGCGCCGTGCCGAGGGCGACGAAGGGCGGCGCGGCCTGGGCCAGGGCGCCAAACAGGCCGAAGTGAGCGAGGATCGACAGCAGCGAGGCAATCAGCATCGAGCCGACACCCACCGGATTGATGTCGTAGAGGTGCGCGCGCTTGAACTCGATGTGTTTGGGCGACAGTCCCAGGGGCTTGTTGATCACCAGGTCGGCGACCAATGTCCCGATCCAGGCAATCGCAATATTCGCGTACAGCCCCAGCACCTGATCGATCACGTCGAACACGCCCAGCTCCATCAGCATCAACGCAATGGCCACGTTGAACACCAGCCACACCACGCGCCCGGGGTGACTGTGGGTGACGCGGGCGAAGAAGTTCGACCAGGCCAGGGAGCCGGCGTAGGCGTTGGTCAGGTTGATCTTCATCTGCGAGATGAACACGAACAGCACCATGGCGCCGAGGGCCCACTCCGGCGAGCTGAACACATAACGGAAGGCGACCAGGTACATCTGGGTCGGCTCGGCGGCGCGTTCCATGGGGATTTCATGTTGCAGGGCAAGGAACGCCAGGAACGCGCCGCCAAACATCTTCAACGCGCCGGGGATAATCCAGCCGGGGCCGGAGCAGAGCAGGGCGGCCCACCAGCGCTTGCGGTTGGCGGCGGTCTTTTCCGGGAGAAAGCGCAGGTAGTCCACTTGCTCGCCGATCTGCGTCACCAGCGACAGCGCCACGGTACAGGCGGCGCAGAACGCCAGCAGGTTGAAACCGCCGCCGTCGCCGCTGCGCCCGACAAAGCTGGTCCAGTCGCTGAACGCGTCGGGGTTTTTCCACCACACGAAGCCATAGGGCAACACCAGCAAAAACAGCCACAGCGGTTGGGTCCACAGTTGCAGGCGACTGATCAGCGTGACGCCGTAGGCCACCAGCGGAATCACCAGCAGCGAGCAGATCACATAGGCGAAGGCCAGCGGGATATGAAAATACAACTCCAGTGCCAGCGCCATGATCGCCGCTTCCAGGGCGAAGAACAGGAAGGTGAAGCTGGCGTAGATCAGCGAGGTGATGGTTGAACCGATATAGCCGAAGCCGGCGCCACGGGTCAGCAAGTCCATGTCCACGCCATAGCGGGCGGCGTAATAGCTGATGGGTAGGCCGGTGAGGAAGATCACCAGGCTGATGGCCAGGATCGCCCAGAAGGTGTTGGTGAAGCCGTAACTCAGCACCAAGACGCCGCCGATCGCCTCCAGCGCCAGGAACGACACCGCGCCCAGGGCGGTGTTGGCGATGCGCAGCTCCGACCACTTGCGAAAGGATTTGGGGGTGTAGCGCAGGGCATAGTCTTCCATGGTCTCGTCGGCGACCCAAGAGTTGTAGTCGCGGCGGATCTTGACGATGCGCTGGGTGCCGGGAGGGGATTGCACGATGGTGAGGCTCCGCAGAGTGGACGAAGGGAGTGAGCAAGTTCCATGCCCTCGACTGCGCTGGGAGCCAAATGTGGGAGGGAGCTTGCTCCCGATGACGCTGTGTCAGTCGCCAATCAGTTGACTGACCCACCGCCATCGGGAGCAAGCTCCCTCCCACATGGGTCAGCGGTGGCTGGGCGGACGCGATCCTGCCCTGCATTGGTGCGCAACGGCATACGTCAAATGACGTACTGCGTTACGTCAGGCTGCGTATACCCGCGCTGGCCCGCTGCCGCCATGCTGGAGCCCTCATTGCAGAGGAGTCGCCCCATGGAACCACGATTGATCCGCTCCAAACCGTTGTTGGCCCTGTCGTTGCTGGCGGCCGCGCTGTTCAGCCAGGGCGTGCTGGCCGACAACGAAGGCCTGGCCGTGACGCCGACCGAAGTCACCGTCGGCCAGTTGCACTCGGCCACCGGCACCATGGCTATCTCCGAGACCGGCTCGATCCAGGCCGAACGCCTGGCCATCGAGCAAATCAACGCCTCGGGCGGGATTCTGGGACGCCAGATCAAAGTGATCCAGGAGGACGGCGCCTCCGACTGGCCGACCTTCGCCGAAAAGGCCAAGAAGCTGTTGGTCAACGACAAAGTCGCCGCCGTGTTCGGCTGCTGGACCTCGGCCTCGCGTAAAGCCGTGCTGCCGATCTTCGAGAAAGAAAACGGCCTGCTCTACTACCCGACCTTCTACGAAGGCCTGGAACAGTCGAAAAACGTGATCTACACCGGGCAGGAAGCCACCCAACAGATCCTCGCCAGCCTGGATTGGATCGCCAAGACCAAAGGCGCCAAGACTTTCTACCTGGTCGGCTCCGATTACATCTGGCCGCGCACGTCGATGAAGATCGCGCGCAAGCACATTGAAAACGTACTGCACGGCACCGTGGTCGGCGAAGACTACTACCCGCTGGGCAACACCCAGTTCGGTTCGCTGATCAACAAGGTCAAGCTGAAAAAGCCTGACGTGGTCTTCGCCGCCGTGGTGGGCGGTTCCAACGTGGCGTTCTACAAACAGCTCAACGCGGCGGGCGTGAATGCGTCCAAGCAAACCCTGTTGACCCTGTCGGTGACCGAAGACGAACTGCTCGGCATCGGCGGCGAAAACATGGCCGGCTTCTATGCCTCGATGAAGTACTTCCAGAGCCTGGACAACCCGAACAACAAAGCCTTCGTCGAAGCCTTCAAGGCCAAGTACGGCAAGGATGCGGTGATCGGCGATGTGACCCAGGCGGCTTACCTCGGCCCATGGCTGTGGAAAGCGGCGGTGGAGAAGGCCGGCAGTTTCGACGTGGATAAAGTCGTCGCCGCCTCCCCGGGTATCGAACTGAAAACCGCGCCCGAAGGCTACGTGAAGATTCACGAGAACCACCACCTGTGGAGCAAGTCGCGCATCGGTGAAGTGCAGCCCAACGGCCAGTTCAAGGTGATCTACGAGTCGGATCTGATCGAACCGAATCCGTTTCCAAAGGGTTACCAATAAGCTTCAAGCACACCGATTCAAATGTGGGAGGGGGCTTGCCCCCGATGGCGGAGTGTCAGTCGACATTTCTATAACTGAACCACCGCTATCGGGGGCAAGCCCCCTCCCACATAGAGCAAAAGCACATCGCATTCCAACTATCACCTCCCGCTCTCAGGAGACCATCATCATGGAATGGCTATCGGAATTTGGAGCCATCGCGGCGATGCAGGGGTTCAACGGCTTGTCCGTGTTCTGCGTGCTGTTGCTGATGGCGTTGGGGCTGGCGATCATTTTCGGCCAGATGGGCGTGATCAACATGGCCCACGGAGAATTCCTGACCATCGGCGCCTACACCACCTACGTGTGTTCCAGCCTCACCGCGCACTTTGCGCCGAGTTTTCAACCCTATTACTTCTTCTTCGCCATTGCCTTGTCGTTCCTCGTTGCCGGCGCGGTGGGCTGGTTGGTGGAATGGGCGATGATCAGCCGCTTGTACAAGCGGCCGCTGGATACCTTGCTGGCAACCTGGGGCCTGTCCCTGGTGATGCAGCAAACCTTCCGCTCGGTGTTCGGCGCTCGGGAGGTCAGCGCCGAGCCGCCGGCCTGGCTGATGGGCTCGGTGAACTTCACCGACGCGATTGAAATCCCGCGTAACGGCCTGTTCATGATGGCCCTGACCGTGCTGCTGACGGCGGCGATCTTCCTGATGCTGTACCGCTCGCGTTGGGGCCTGCAGGTGCGTGCGACGGTGCAGAATCGCCTGATGAGCCGCGCGGTGGGCATCAATACGCGCAAGGTCGACCGCATGACCTTCGCCCTCGGTTGCGGCGTGGCCGGGGTGGCCGGTGCGGCGTTCACCACCATCGGTTCCACCGGGCCGACGGCGGGTTCGCAGTACATCGTCGACACCTTTCTGGTGGTGGTGTTCGGCGGCGCGCAAAGCCTGTTCGGCACCATTGCCTCGGCGTTCGTGATCGCCCAGACGCAATCGCTGTCGGAGTTTTTCCTCAGTGGCTCGATGGCCAAGGTGCTGACCTTGTCCTCGGTGATTCTGATCCTGATGCTGCGCCCGCAAGGGTTGTTCTCCATCAAAGTGCGCAAGTAGAGGCGAGCAGATGAAGGCTTTAGACAAGCTGCTGGGCGGCCAGCAAAACCTGATCGGCATCGCGCTGCTGGCGCTGCTGATTCTCGTGGTGTTCCCCCTGACCCTGGATGCGTTTCGCCTGAACATGGTCGGCAAGTACCTGACCTACGCGTTTGTCGCGGTGGGGCTGGTGCTGTGCTGGGGCTATGGCGGCATTCTCAGCCTGGGGCAGGGCGTGTTCTTCGGCGTCGGCGGCTACTGCATGGCGATGTTCCTCAAGCTGGAAGCGTCCGACCCGGAAAGCACCAAGATCCAGTCCACGCCGGGCATCCCGGACTTCATGGATTGGAACCAGATCACCGAACTGCCCTGGTTGTGGCAACCGTTTCACAGTTTCAGCTTTACCCTGGTGGCGGTGATTGCGGTGCCGGTGCTGCTCGCATTCATTATCGGCATGGCCTTGTTCAAGCGGCGCGTGGGCGATGTGTATTTCTCCATCGTGACCCAGGCGATTGCGCTGATCCTCACGGTATTGATCGTCGGCCAGCAAGGGCTGACCGGCGGCGTCAATGGCATCACCGACCTCAAGACCCTGCTCGGCTGGGACCTGCGCACCGACAGCGCGAAGCTGATCCTCTACTTCATCAACGCCGGGTTGCTGTTCGGCTGCATCTTCATCGGCCGCTTCATCCTCGCGTCCAAGCTTGGCCGGTTGTTGATGGCGATGCGCGACAAGGAAGAACGCGTGCGCTTTTCCGGGTATGACGTGGCCAGCTTCAAGATCTTTGTGTTCTGCGTGGCCGCGGCGTTCTCGGCGATTGGCGGGGCCATGTTCGCGTTGCAGGTGGGCTTTATGTCGCCGTCGTTCGTGGGCATCGTGCCGTCGATCGAGATGGTGATCTTTGCCGCCGTGGGCGGGCGCATGTCGCTGCTCGGCGCGGTGTATGGCGCGCTGCTGGTGAACTATGGCAAGACCTACTTTTCCGAGTCCTTTCCCGAGCTGTGGCTGTACCTGATGGGCGGGCTGTTCATCGCCGTGGTCATGTACTTCCCCAATGGCCTGGCCGGCTTGTGGGACAGCCATGGTCGGCAGGCATTGGCCCGGCTGCTGCGCCGTCAACCACCGGTGCAAGCCGTGGCGCCGGTGGTCAAGCCCAAGACTGAAAGCAAAATCCTGGAGACCCAGCCATGACCGCCGTCGGCTTTGAAATGAACAAACCGGTGCTGGCCATCGAAGGTCTTACCGTGTCATTCGACGGCTTCAAGGCGGTCGACAACCTCAACCTGTATATCGACCGCAACGAAGTGCGCGTGGTCATCGGCCCCAACGGTGCCGGCAAGACCACGGTGCTCGACCTGATCTGCGGCAAGACCCGCGCCACCAGCGGCAGCATCCAGTTCGACGGGCAGGAACTGACCACGATGCGCGAATACAACATCGTGCGCGCCGGGGTCGGGCGCAAGTTCCAGAACCCGTCGATCTACGAAAACCTCACGGTGTTCGAGAACCTCGAGATGTCTTACCCGGCGGGCCGCAAGGTCTGGGGTGCGCTGTTTTTCAAGCGCAATGCCCAGGTGATCGCACGGGTGGAAGAGGTAGCGCGGGAGATTTTCCTTGGCGATTTGCTGCAACAACAGGCGGACTTGCTGTCCCACGGGCAAAAGCAGTGGCTGGAGATCGGCATGCTGTTGATGCAGGACCCCGAGCTGCTGATGCTCGACGAACCGGTGGCCGGCATGAGCGTCAACGAACGCGCGCAAACCGCCGAGCTGCTCAAGCGCATCAGCCAGGGCCGCTCGGTGCTGGTGATCGAGCACGACATGGAGTTTGTCAAAAGCATCGCCCACAAGGTCACGGTGCTGCACCAGGGCAAGGTACTCGCCGAGGGCAGCATGGAGTCGGTGCAAAGTAATCCGAAAGTCATCGAAGTGTATTTGGGCCACTGAGGAGTCCGGCATGTTCAAGATCGACCAGTTGTCCTGCGGCTACGGGCAGAGCCAGATCCTCCACGACCTGGACCTGAACGTGGCCAAGCGCGAGATCGTCGCGGTGATGGGCCGCAACGGCATGGGCAAGACCACGTTGTTCAAGAGCTTGATGGGCATCCTGCCGCAGTGGAAAGGCCAGGTCAGCGTGGACGGGCACGATGTGTCCGCGCTGGAAACCCATGAGCGGGTTGAGCGCGGGATTGCCTACGTCCCCCAGGGCCGTATGATCTTTCCGAGCATGACGGTGCTGGAAAACATCCAGACCGGCCTGCCGGCCTCGGCGCGGGGCAAGGTGCCGGAGGACTTGTACGCGCTGTTCCCGGTGCTCTACGACATGCAGTCGCGCAAGGGCGGCAACCTGTCCGGCGGGCAACAGCAACAGTTGGCGATTGCGCGGGCGCTGGCGACCAACCCCAAGGTGCTGCTGCTGGATGAACCGACGGAGGGCATCCAGCCGTCGATCATCAAGGACATCGCACGCACGCTGAAGGAGATTCGCAACTTAAGGGACCTGACCATCGTGGTCTCGGAGCAGGTGCTGTCGTTCACCCTGGAAATCGCCGACCGCTTTTTGGTGATCGAAAAGGGCCGCTTCGTGATCGAAGAAACCCGGGACCGGGTGGACGAGGCAACCATCAGCCGCTACTTGTCCGTCTAGCCGCGACCGATTGTAGGAGCCGGCTTGCCGGCGAAAAACGTCCAGGCGCCGCGTTCATCCTGGCGACGCGCGTCATTGTTAACGACCTTCGCTGGCAAGCCAGCTCCTACAGAAAAGCGCATCTGCGAACCTGCCGGCGAAAAACGCCCAGGCGCTGCGTTCATTCTGGCGCCGCGCGTCATCGTTAACGACCTTCGCTGGCAAGCCAGCTCCTACAGAAAAGCACACCTGCGAATCCACCTGTAGGAGCCGGCTTGCCGGCGAAAAACGCCCAGGCGCCGGGTTCATCCTGGCGATGCGCGTCATTGTTAACGACCTTCGCTGGCAAGCCAGCTCCTACAGAAAAGCACACCTGCGAACCTGCCGGCGAAAAATGTCCAGGCGCCGCGTTCATCCTGGCGATGCGCGTCATCGTTAACGACCTTCGCTGGCAAGCCAGCTCCTACAGAAACGCAGGGCTGCGAACCCACCTGTAGGAGCCGGCTTGCCGGCGAAAAACGCCCAGGCGCCGCGTTCATCCTGGCGACGTGCGTCATCGTTAACGACCTTCGCTGGCAAGCCAGCTCCTACAGAAAAGCACACCTGCGAACCTGCCGGCGAAAAACGCCCAGGCGCCGGGTTCATCCTGGCGATGCGCGTCATCGTTAACGACCTTCGCTGGCAAGCCAGCTCCTACAGAAACGCACAGCTGCGAACCCACCTGTAGGAGCCGGCTTGCCGGCGAAAAACGCCCAGGCGCCGGGTTCATCCTGGCGATGCGCGTCATCGTTAACGACCTTCGCTGGCAAGCCAGCTCCTACAGAAAAGCAAGGCTGCGAACCCACCTGTAGGAGCCGGCTTGCCGGCGAAAAATGTCCAGGCGCCGCGTTCATCCTGGCGATGCGCGTCATCGTTAACGACCTTCGCTGGCAAGCCAGCTCCTACAGAAAAGCGCACCTGCGAACCTGCCGGCGAAAAACGTTCAGGCACCGCGTTCATCCTGGCGACGCGCGTCATCGTTAGCGACCTTCGCGGGCAAGCCAGCTCCTACATTTTTGTTTGGGTTTCACTCTCTGGCAGAGCCATACGTCATCCAACGTATTTCCCGTTTTACCTCGCTCCACGAGACTGGTTTCAACGCCACAAGCCATCCGTCCAGGAGCCAGTCCATGACCGAAACGCTGATCAAAGTCGACCTCAACCAACCCGTCACCGAAAACGAGCAGATCCACAACCGTTGGCACCCGGATATCCCGATGGCCTGCTGGGTCAAGCCGGGCGATGACTTCATCCTCGAAACCTACGACTGGACCGCCGGCGCGATCAAGAACAACGACGACGCCAGCGACGTGCGCGATGTGGACCTGTCCACCGTGCATTACCTGTCCGGCCCGGTGGGTGTACACGGCGCCGAGCCGGGCGATTTGCTGGTGGTGGACCTGCTCGACATCGGCGCCAAGGCCGATTCGCAGTGGGGCTTCAACGGCTTTTTCTCGCGGCAGAACGGCGGTGGCTTTCTCACCGATCACTTCCCCAGTGCGCAAAAGGCGATCTGGGATTTCAAGGGCATGTTCACCAGCTCGCGGCACATTCCAGGGGTGAACTTCGCCGGCCTGATCCACCCTGGCCTGATCGGCTGCCTGCCGGACCCGGTGATGCTCGCCGACTGGAACCGTCGCGAACAGGAACTGATCGACACCAACCCGACCCGTGTCCCGCCACTGGCCAACGCGCCGCTGGCCGCCACCGCGCACATGGGCAAGCTCAAGGGCCAGGCCCGCGACGATGCCGCCGCCACCGGCGCGCGCACCGTGCCGCCGCGTGAGCATGGCGGTAACTGCGATATCAAGGATTTGTCCCGCGGCTCGAAGATCTTCTTCCCGGTCTATGTCAAGGGCGCCGGGCTGTCGGTGGGCGACTTGCACTTCAGCCAGGGCGACGGCGAAATCACCTTTTGCGGCGCCATCGAAATGGCCGGCTGGGTGCATATGAAGGTCGAGCTGATCAAGGGCGGCATGGCCAAGTACGGGATCAAGAACCCGGTGTTCAAGCCGAGCCCGATCACGCCGAACTACAAGAATTACCTGATCTTCGAAGGCATCTCGGTCGACGAGCAGGGCCAGCAGCACTACCTGGACGTCAACATCGCCTACCGCCAGGCGTGCCTGAATGCGATCAACTACCTGACCAAGTTCGGCTACTCACCGGCCCAGGGCTATGCGCTGCTCGGCTCGGCACCGGTACAAGGGCATATCAGCGGTGTGGTGGATATTCCGAATGCGTGCGCGACCTTGTGGCTGCCTACGGAAATCTTCGAGTTCGACATCAACCCCAACGCCAACGGCCCCACCAAGTTCCTCGACGGCAGCGTCGACCTGCCCATCGCACCGGACCTGTAGCCATGCCGACCTACGAATACGCCTGCGAGGCGTGCGGCACGTTCACGATGTTGCGGCCGATCGCCCAGCGCAACGAACCCAGCCAGTGCCCGTACTGCGCCGGGCCGGGAGGGCCGTTGCAGGTGTCGGCCCCGGCCTTGCAGTTGCTGTCGACCAACCAGCGCAAGGCCATCGCCGGCAACGAGCGCAGCGCCAACGCACCGCAAACGGTCGGCGAGTACCAGGAAAACCGTCGCCATCCGGCCGGTTGCAGTTGCTGCGGCACCAGCAAAAAGGTGCTGCCGAGCAAGGCCAACCCGCTGGGCCTCAAGACCAAGACCGGTCCACGGCCGTGGATGATCAGTCACTAGACCAGGAGCATTGCAATGCGTCATGGCGATATTTCCAGCAGCCCGGACACCGTCGGTGTCGCGGTGGTGAACTACAAGATGCCGCGCCTGCACAACAAGGCCGAGGTCATCGAGAACGCGAAGAAGATTGCCGAGATGATCCTCGGCATGAAGCAGGGCCTGCCGGGCATGGACCTGGTGGTGTTCCCGGAATACAGCACCATGGGCATCATGTACGACCACGACGAGATGATGGCCACCGCCGCAAGCATCCCCGGCGAAGAAACCGCGATCTTCTCCGCCGCGTGTCGCCAGGCCAACACCTGGGGCGTGTTTTCCCTGACCGGCGAACGCCACGAAGAGCATCCGCACAAGGCGCCCTATAACACCCTGGTGCTGATCAATAACCTCGGCGAGATCGTGCAGCGTTATCGCAAGTGCATTCCCTGGTGCCCCATCGAAGGCTGGTACCCGGGCGACCGCACCTACGTCTGCGATGGGCCCAAAGGCATGCAGATCAGCCTGATCATCTGCGATGACGGCAACTATCCGGAGATCTGGCGCGATTGCGCGATGAAGGGCGCCGAGTTGATCGTGCGCTGCCAGGGCTATATGTACCCGGCCAAGGAGCAGCAGGTGCTGATGTCCAAGAGCATGGCCTGGGCCAATAACTGCTACGTGGCGGTGGCCAACGCCGCCGGGTTCGATGGCGTGTATTCGTACTTCGGTCACTCGGCGATCATCGGTTTTGACGGGCGCACGCTAGGCGAATGCGGCGAAGAGGAGATGGGCATCCAGTACGCCCAGCTATCGGTGTCGCAGATCCGCGATGCGCGCGCCAATGACCAGTCGCAGAACCACCTGTTCAAGCTGCTGCACCGCGGCTACACCGGTATGCATGCTTCGGGCGATGGCGACAAAGGCGTGGCCGATTGCCCGTTCGAGTTCTACCGCACCTGGGTGCTCGATGCGCAAAAAGCCCAGGAGAACGTGGAGAAAATCACCCGCGGCACCGTGGGCGTCGCCGCCTGCCCGGTCGGGCAATTGCCCCATGACGGCCACCGAAAAACCGCGAGGTAACGCATACGCTGGGTAGTTCTGCGCAATAAGACTTGCAGTCTGAAAATTCCCCTCTAATATAACCCGGGTAAAACAAATACTACCCGGGTATAAATCATGGATTCTCAACATCCCCCTCGTTGCACCGCTTTCGTTCACCACCGACGTGTGGCGGACGGTCCCTATGCCCACGTTGCCCAGGCGTTGGCAGACCTTGATCTGCCGGCCGGCAGCTTCCTGGTATTCGACGATGCCACCGGCACCCAGGTCGATTACCCTTGGCCCCCGGGTTATGCACCCGAGCTGCCCGCGCCCGCAGAGGCACCAGATGAGCCGCCGACGTCCCCTGCGGTCGGGCGCCCCAAGCTGGGCGTGGTCGCCCGCGAAGTGACTTTGCTACCGCGCCATTGGGAGTGGTTGAGCCAGCAGCGTGGCGGTGCGTCGGCCGCGTTGCGGCGCTTGGTGGATGAAGCGCGCAATGCCCATGCCAGTCGTGATCAAATGCGCCAGGCCAAAGAGGCCAGCTATCGCTTCATGAGCGCCATCGGCGGTGACCTGCCGGGTTTCGAAGAGGCTTCGCGGGCGCTGTTTGCCCACAACGCCGCAGACTTTTCCAACAAGATCGCGCTCTGGCCGGTGGACGTGCAGACGTACCTGGCCTGGCTGTCGCGCAACGCTTTCACTGCCTGATCATCATCCAGGGACTCGAACTACCATGGAAGTGACCCAACAACGCCCGCTGTGGCAGATCTACCTGATCTTCCTCGCACCGATGGTGCTGTCGAACTTTCTGCAGAGCTTTTCCGGCACGCTCAATGGCATCTATGTCGGGCAAATGCTCGGTACCCAGGCGTTGGCGGCGGTGTCGGGGATGTTCCCCATCGTGTTTTTCTTTATCGCCCTGGTGATCGGCCTGGGGGCGGGGGCCTCGGTGTTGATCGGCCAGGCCTGGGGAGCCCGGGAAACCTCGATGGTCAAGGCGATCACCGGCGCCACCCTGACCCTTGGCGCGCTGGTGGGTTTGGTGGCAGCGGTGCTTGGCAGCCTGTTTGCGCGTCCGGCGTTACTGGCGCTGGGCACGCCGCTGGATGTGCTGGATGACGCGGTAGGTTATGCCCAGGTGATGATGCTGATCATGCCGCTGTTGTTGGTGTTTATCCTCTATACCCAGTTGCTGCGCGGCGTCAGCGACACGATTTCGCCGCTGCTGGCGCTGATGGTCTCGACATTCGTCGGTCTGCTGCTGACGCCGGCGCTGATCCGCGGCTGGATCGGCCTGCCGCCCATGGGCATTCAGAGTGCGGTGTATGCCGGCCTGGTGGGCAACGCCGCGGCGATGCTGTTTCTGGTGCTGCGCCTGCGGCATAAAAACCACGTGATGGCGCCGGACCGCGCATTGCTCGCGGCCTTGCGGCTGGACCGGGTGATTCTCGGCAAAGTCCTGCGCATCGGGCTGCCCACCGGGCTACAGATGGTGGTGCTGTCATTATCCGAATTGGTCATCCTGGCCTTGGTCAACCACCACGGTTCCCAGGCAACGGCGGCCTATGGCGCGGTGACGCAGATCGTCAACTACGTGCAGTTTCCGGCACTGTCGATTGCCATCACCGCGTCGATCCTCGGCGCCCAGGCCATCGGTGCCGGGCGCCTGGAACGGATCGGGCCGATCCTGCGCACCGGGTTGCTGATCAATACCTGCCTGACCGGCGGCCTGATCCTGCTCGGCTACCTGTTGTCGCCCTGGTTGCTCGGCCTGTTCATCACCGACGACGCCGCGCGGATCAAGGCCGAACACCTGCTGCATATCATGCTGTGGAGCATCCTGGTGTTCGGCTTCCAGGCCGTGATAGGCGGGATCATGCGCGCCAGCGGCGTGGTGCTGATCCCGGTGGCGATTTCGATCTTCTGTGTGCTCGGCGTGGAATTGCCGGTGGCCTACCTGCTCAATGCGCGGTACGGCCTGGAAGGGGTGTGGATGGCATTTCCGGTGACATACCTGGCGATGCTGGCGTTGCAGACGGCGTACTACCGGATGGTGTGGCGGCACAAGCCGATCACACGGTTGGTGTGATAAAAGGTTGCGAAAATCAAGGAAAGAAGGCGTTTCAATCATGGCAAACCCCTACGCCGAGTTGTTCCAGGCGCCCGGCGCCCGGGCGTTCGTACTGGCCGGTATGCTCGCGCGCATGCCCATCTCCATGACCGGCATCGGCTTGATCACCATGCTCTCGCAGGTGCATGGCGGCTACGGCCTGGCCGGCTCGGTGGCGGCGGTGTTTGCCTTGGCTACGGCATTTTGCGCGCCGCAGGTATCGCGGCTGGTTGACCGCTACAGCCAGGGCAGGGTACTGCCGATCGCCGCGCTGATCGGCGGCGGTGCGTTGTTGTTGCTGTTGCTGTGTACGCGTTTGCAGGCGCCGAACTGGGCGTTGTTCGTGTTCGCCGCGCTGGCCGGTTGCATGCCCAACATGTCAGCCATGGTCCGGGCGCGCTGGACCGAGCTGTACCGCGGCCAGCCCAAGCTCCAGACCGCGTTTGCCCTGGAGTCGGTGCTCGATGAGGTGTGCTTTATCATCGGCCCGCCGATTTCGGTGGGGTTGTGCGTGGTGCTGTTTCCCGAGGCCGGGCCTTTGCTGGCGGCGTTGCTGTTGGCGGTCGGTGTCACGGTGTTCGTGATGCAACGCCAGACCGAGCCGCCCGTGCATGAGCGCCATGATCATCACGGGCGCTGGCTGATCGCTTCGCCCTCGGTGTTGATCCTGATGATCCTGCTGCTGGCCATGGGCGTGATTGTCGGGGTGGTGGATGTGGTCAGCGTCGCTTTCGCCCAGCACCAGGGCCAACCGGCGGCGGCGAGCATTGTGTTGTCGGTGTATGCCATCGGTTCGTGCCTGGCGGGGTTGGCGTTCGGTACGTTGAAACTCAAGGCGCCGTTGCCCCGGCAGTTCCTGTGCTGTGGTGTCGCCACGGCGCTGACCACCTTGCCGTTGCTGCTGGTCACCAACATCCCCGGCCTGGCCGTGGCGATCTTCATTTCCGGGCTGTTCTTCGCCCCGACCCTGATCGTGTCCATGGCCCTGGTGGAGCGGATCGTGCCACCGAGCCGCTTGACCGAAGGCATGACCTGGCTGATCACCGGCCTGAGCATCGGCGTGGCCATCGGCGCCGCCAGCTCCGGCTGGATGATCGACCACTTCGGCGCGGCCAGCGGGTTCTGGGTGGCGCTGGCGGCGGGGGCGGTGGTGTTGGGTTCGGCGGTGTTGGGGTATCGGCGGTTAGGGTGACGGATGAGCGGTGCACTCACCGCTGAGGAGGTCATCCACCGCCTGGCGAAAGGCGGCCTCCAGTTCCGCTTCGGTTTGCCCTTCATAACTGACCAGTGAGTCGATGTTCAAAAGCCTCCCAAACAGGCAGTTGTCTTCGACGCTGGTTTCTATTGAGCCGGTATGACCTTTGTATTTAAGTCGGCGATTCATTGAGCCGCTGCTCCTGTGCGTAATGGTTCTTAGGATCTGGCGCCGTTTAACCTAGGCCCGAAGCGCTTCAAGAAGTATCAGTTGCATACGGGTTTCGTGTAGGGCATTTCCCGGCAGCCCGCATTCCTCGCAGTCAACAGCCTCTCATCCCCCCGCTAATTTTTCCCTCTCCGGTTCGTTTTATAGGGACGACGTGCCTTTGTGCTTCCCGCCTATTGCTCCGGACTCCAAGAAATGAATGCTGAAGACTCCTTGAAACTTGCTCGCCGGTTTATCGGGTTGCCCCTGGAAAAACGCCAGCTGTTCCTCCAGGCGTTGCAGAAGGAAGGGGTGGATTTTTCGCGGTTTCCGATTCCTGCCGGGGTGGATGTGGAGGACCGCGATGCGCTGTCCTACGCACAGCAACGCATGTGGTTTCTCTGGCAGTTGGACCCGGCCAGCGGCGCCTACAACCTGCCGGGCGCCGTGCGGCTCAAGGGCGCGCTGAACCTTGGCGCGATGCAGCAGGCGTTCGCCAGCCTGGTCGAGCGTCATGAAACCCTGCGCACGGTGTTCCAGCGCCAGGCCGACGAGCGCCTGGCGCAGGTGGCGGCACAGCCGGCGCTGGCGATCGAGCAGCACGACCTGAGCGACCTGGCCCCCGCCGAACGCGAGCAGGCCGTCAACGCCGCGGCCACCCGCCAGTCCCTGCTGCCGTTCGATCTGGAGCACGGTCCGCTGCTGCGCGTGCAGCTGTTGAAACTCGACGAGCAGGAACACGTGCTGCTGCTGACCCTGCACCACATCGTCTCCGATGGCTGGTCGATGAACGTCTTGATCGACGAGTTCATCCGTTTCTACGACGCGCATGAGCGCAACGAGGCGCCGCAACTGCCGGCGCTGCCGATCCAGTACAGCGACTATGCCCTGTGGCAACGCCGCTGGCTGGAAGCGGGGGAGCAGGCGCGTCAGCTGGAATACTGGCAAGCGCGGCTGGGTGATGAGCATCCGGTTCTGGAGTTGCCCAGCGACCGCCCACGCCCGGCCATGCCCAGCTACAGGGGCACGCGCCACACCTTCGCGATCGATCCGGATCTGGCCGCGCAACTGCGCAGCTGTGCGCAAACACACAACGTCACGCTGTTCATGCTGCTGCTCGGTGCGTTCAATGTGCTGCTGCATCGCTACACCGGCCAGGGCGACATCCGCGTCGGCGTGCCGATCGCCAACCGCAACCGGACCGAAGTCGAAGGGCTGATCGGTTTCTTCGTCAACACCCAAGTGCTGCGCACCGAACTGACCGGGCAAACCCGCGTCAGCGAGCTGCTGCATGCCATCAAGGAGCATGCCCTGGGCGCCCAGGCCCATCAGGACTTGCCCTTCGAACGCCTGGTGGAAGCGCTGAACGTCGAGCGCAGCCTGAGCCATACGCCGTTGTTCCAGGTGATGTACAACCACCAGCCGGTGGTGGCCGACATCGCCTCGATCCGCACGGCCTCCGGCCTGGAACTGGCCGCGGTGGAGTGGCAGGGCCGCACCACCCAGTTCGACCTGACCCTCGACACCTACGAACAGTCCGGCACCCTGCATGCCGCGCTGACCTACGCCAACGACCTGTTCGACGCGCCATCCATCGCACGCATGGCACGGCACTGGATCAGCCTGTTGCAGGCCATGGTCGCCGATGGCGAGCAGCGCGTCGGTGAGTTGCCGATGCTCGCCGCCGATGAGCAGCAGGTCCTGGTGAGCGCCTGGAACCAGACCGCGCAGGCCTATCCGAGCGAGCGCGGCATTCATCAGTTGATCGAAGACCAGGTGCGCGCCACGCCGGAGGCGCCGGCGCTGGTGTTCGGTGCGACCACGCTGACCTACGCCCAGCTCGACGCCCGCGTCAACCAGTTGGCCCATGCCTTGCGCGAGCAGGGGGTTGGCCCCGATGCCTTGGTGGGTCTTTGCATTGAGCGCTCGATCGAAATGGTGGTCGGCCTGCTGGGGATTCTCAAAGCCGGCGCTGCCTATGTCCCGCTCGACCCCGAATATCCTCCGGAACGCCTGGCCTACATGATCGAAGACAGCGGCATCCAGCTGCTGCTCAGCCAGCAAAGCCTGCTGCCGTCGCTGCCGGTCGTGGCTGTCCAGGTGATTGCCCTGGACGCGCCCGCGCTGTGGCTCGACGGCTACAGCTGCGAAGCGCCCGCCGTGGCGATTCACGGGCTGAACCTCGCGTATGTGATCTACACCTCCGGCTCCACCGGCCAACCCAAGGGCGCCGGCAACAGCCATCGTGCGCTGGTCAACCGCCTGTGCTGGATGCAACAGGCCTACACGCTGGAGGCCAGCGATGCGGTGCTGCAGAAAACCCCGTTCAGCTTCGACGTGTCGGTGTGGGAGTTCTTCTGGCCGTTGATGACTGGTGCGCGCCTGGTGGTCGCGGCCCCTGGCGAACACCGCGAGCCGGCGCGCCTGATTGCGACCATTGGCCGACACGCAATCACCACCGTGCATTTCGTGCCGTCGATGCTCCAGGCGTTTATCCATGAGCCGGGCGTGCAGGCCTGCACTGGCCTCAAGCGCATCGTCTGCAGCGGCGAGGCCTTGCCGTTGGATGCGCAGAGCCAAGTGTTCGCCAAACTGCCACGGGCCGCTCTGTTCAACCTCTATGGCCCGACCGAAGCGGCCATCGACGTGACCCACTGGAGCTGTGTCGATGAAGGCGCCGACAGCGTGCCCATCGGCCGCCCGATCGCCAACCTCCACACCTACGTGCTCGACGCCCAGCTCAACCCGGTGCCGGCCGGCGTCTCCGGCGAGCTCTACCTGGGCGGCAGCGGCCTGGCGCGCAGTTACCACCGGCGTGCGGCCCTGACCGCCGAGCGTTTCGTGCCCAGCCCGTTCGCTGACGGCGCACGTGTGTACCGCACTGGCGACCGCGTGCGCCAGCGGGCCGACGGCGTGATCGAGTACCTCGGCCGTCTCGATCATCAGGTCAAACTGCGCGGTCTGCGCATCGAACTGGGCGAAATCGAGACGCGCCTGCTGCAGCATCCCGGCGTGCGTGAGGCGGTGGTGCTGGTGCAGGGCGGCAAGCACTTGGTGGCCTACCTGGTGTTGGAAGGCGAAGCGCCCACCGACCTCAAGGCGTGGCTGCTCGGCAGCCTGCCGGAGTACATGGTGCCGACCCATATGCTGCACCTGGATCAATTGCCGGTGACCGCCAATGGCAAGCTGGATCGCAAAGCGCTGCCAGTGCCGGACGCCGCCGCGCAGCAGGCCTATAGCGCCCCGCAAAGCCCCGTGCAGCAGGCGCTGGCCGCAATCTGGGGCGATGTGCTCGGCATCCCGCAGGTCGGCCTGGACGACAATTTTTTCGAGCTGGGCGGCGATTCGATCATCTCCATCCAAGTGGTCAGCCGCGCGCGCCAGGCAGGCATTCGCCTCAGCCCGCGCGACCTGTTCCAGTACCAGAGCGTGCGCAGCCTGGCGTTGGTGGCGACCTTCGAGCAGGCCGCGAGCATCGACCAGGGCCCGGTCAGCGGTGAGGTGATGCTGACCCCGGTGCAGCAGAGCTTCTTCGCCCAGGCCATCCCGGTGCGCGAACATTGGAACCAGTCGTTGCTGTTGATCCCGCGTGAAGCCCTGGAGCCTGCGCGTCTCGACGCGGCCTTGACCCAGGTGATCAATCATCACGACGCTTTGCGCCTGCGTTTTGTCGAGCAGGCCGAAGGCTGGCAGCAAACCCATGCCGCGCCGATCGCCGCGCCCGGATTGTGGCAATCCCACGCCAGCGACGACACAGAACTGGCCGCACTCTGCGAGGCGGCCCAGCGCAGCCTCGATCTTGAACAAGGCCCGCTGCTGCGCGCCGTTCTGGTGAGCATGGCCGACGGCACCCAGCGCCTGTTGCTGGTGGTCCATCACCTGGTGGTGGACGGCGTGTCCTGGCGCATCCTGCTCGAAGACCTGCAACAGGCCTACGGCGCTGCGCCGCTGCCGGCCAAGACCTGCGCCTACCAAGTGTGGGCCCGGCAGTTGCAGGCCCATGCACAGACCCTCAACGCGCAACTGGCGTACTGGCAGGCGCAGACGGCCGACGCCGATTTGCCTTGCGACAACCCGCAAGGCGGCCTGCAAAATCGCCTGGGCGCCAAGCTGGAAATCCGCCTTGACGCCGAACACACCCGTCAACTGCTGCAAGACGCCCCGGCCGCCTATCGCACCCAGGTCAACGACCTGCTGCTGAGCGCATTGGTGCGGGTGATCTGCCGGTGGAGCGGCCAGACGGCTGCGCTGATCCAGCTGGAAGGCCATGGCCGTGAAGACCTGTTCGACAATGTCGACCTGAGCCGTACCGTCGGTTGGTTCACCAGCCTGTTCCCGCTGCGCCTGCAGGCCGAGGGCGGGTTGGCGGATGCGATCAAGTCGGTCAAGGAGCAACTGCGGGGCGTGCCCGATAAAGGCATCGGCTACGGCCTGTTGCGTTACCTCGGCACACCGGACGCCCGCGAAGCCCTATCAAGCCTTGCCGCGCCGCGCATTACCTTCAACTACCTGGGCCAGTTCGATCGCCAGTTCAACGAATCGGCACTGTTCGTACCCGCCACTGGCGGCAGCGGCCAGGCCCAGGACCCCGAAGCGCCGCTGGCCAACTGGTTGACGCTGGAAGGGCAGGTGTACGGTGGGGAATTGACCCTGCAGTGGGGCTTCAGCCGTGAGATGTTCGAGGCGTCGACGATCCAGCGCCTGGCGGATGACTATGCGGCGGAACTCAAGGCCCTGATCGTGCATTGTTGTGCCACGCCGGCAGGGCAGGTCACCCCGTCGGACTTCCCGTTGGCGCGTCTGACCCAGCGCCAGTTGGATGGGCTGCCCGTCGCGGGACCGGCCATTGCCGATCTCTACCCGCTGTCGCCGATGCAGCAGGGCATGCTGTTCCACAGCCTGTACGAGCCCGAGGCCCAGGCCTATATCAACCAGTTGCGCCTGGACATCGGCGGCCTCGATCTTTTGGCGTTCGGTCGCGCCTGGCAGGCCGCGCTGCAGCGGCATGACATCCTGCGCAGCAGCTTCCACTGGCTGGGCCTGGACAGTGCCCATCAGTTGATCCAGCGGCAGGTCGACTTGCCGTTGCAAGTCATCGAAGACCCCGATGCCGACGTCGAGGCCCTCGCCGCAGCCGAGCGCGACAAGGGCTTCGCGCTCGACGCGGCGCCGCTGTTTCGCCTGTTGCTGGTACGCGGTGCCGGCGCGACCTGGCAGTTGATTTTCACCAGCCACCACATCCTGATGGATGGCTGGAGCAACGCCCAATTGCTGGGCGAAGTCATCGCCCACTATGCCGGCCATACCGTGCCGGCACCGCAGGGACAGTTCCGCGATTATCTGGGTTGGCTGCAACAACAAGGGTCGGGCGAAGCCTTCTGGAAAGCCACGCTGGCGCCGTTGCAAGCGCCCACCTTGCTGGCGGAGGCGCTGCGCGTGCCGGCCCACGCCACAGGGATGGCCGACCATCAGGTGGTGCTCGACAGCGACTTCACCCAAGCGCTCGGCGAGTTTGCCCGCCGCCAGAAAATCACCCTCAACACCTTGCTGCAAGGGGCGTGGAGCCTGTTGCTGCAGCGCTACACCGGCCAGGATTGCGTGGCGTTCGGTGCCACCGTCGCCGGGCGTTCGGCGCCGCTGCCGGGGATCGAGCAGCAACTGGGCCTGTTTATCAACACCTTGCCGCTCGTCAGCCTGGCCGCGCCGGCCCAATCGGCCGCGTGCTGGCTCAGCGAGCTGCAAGCGCTGAACCTGAGCCTGCGCGATCACGAACATGTGCCGCTCTACGACATCCAGGGCTGGGCGGGCCAGCAGGGCGCGTTGTTCGACACCTTGCTGGTGTTCGAAAACTTCCCGGTGGCCGAAGCCCTGAAACAGGGCGCGCCCGCAGGCCTGACCTTTGGCCGCCTGCACAACCATGAACGCACCCACTACCCGCTGACCCTGGGGATTGAGCTGGGGGCGAACCTGCGCCTGGAATGGAGCTACGACCGCGCGCGTTTCAGTGCCGATCAGGTCGCGCGATTGAGCGCCAACCTGCAGCACCTGCTGGTGCAACTGCTCGTCGATGCGCAGGCGCCGCTCGGCAACTTGCGCCTGCTCGACCCCACCACGCAGCGCGACATGCTCGCCCTGGGCCGGGCACCCGGCGCGGCCCTACGTGAGCTGCACGTGCATCAACGCATTGCCGCCCAGGCCACCGCCACCCCGGATGCGCTGGCGGTGCAGGCCGGCGAAGCGCGCTTGAGCTATGCCCAGCTCAACGACCACGCCAACCGCCTGGCCCATCGCCTGCTGGCGCTGGGCGTGGGGCCTGGGCAGCGCGTGGGCCTGGCCTGCCGACGTGGCCCGCAGTTGATCGTCAGTCTGCTGGCGGTACTTAAAAGCGGCGCCGCCTATGTGCCGCTGGACCCGAAATACCCCAACGAACGCCTGGCCTACATGCTGGCGGACAGTCGTGTGGACCTGCTGCTCAGCGAAACCGGGCTGCTCGCCGACCTGCCGCTGCCGCAAGGTCTGATCCGTGTGGACTTCAGCGCATCCGGCGCTGAGTTGGCCGCTTACCCGCGCGCCAATCCGCCCAGCCACGTGGGCGCCGCCGACCTGGCCTACGTGATCTACACCTCCGGCTCCACCGGCCAACCCAAGGGCGTGGCCATCGATCACGCCGCCCTCGGCCAGTTCTGCGACAGCGCCGCGGTCTACAGCCGGCTGTGTGCAGCGGACCGTGTACTGCAGTTCGCCACGTTCAGCTTCGACGGCTTTGTCGAGCAGTGCTACCCGCCGCTGTGTATAGGCGCTGCGTTGATCATGCGTGGCGATGAACTGTGGGACGCCGGGCAACTGGCGCGGGAAATCGTCGAGCAGGGCGTGACCCTCGCTGACTTGCCGGCGGCGTACTGGTACCTGCTGGCCAAGGAATGTGCGGTCGAACACCGCGCCCTGGGCAATTTGCGCCAGGTGCATGTGGGCGGCGAAGCCATGTCGGTGGAAGGCCTGCGCGCCTGGCACGCCGCCGGCCTGGGCCACGTGCGGCTGGTCAACACCTATGGGCCGACCGAGGCCACGGTGGTGTCCAGCGTGCATGACTGCCAGTTGCTGGATGCCAGTGACGCGTTCGGCGTGCCCATCGGCCAGGCCATCGAAGGCCGTTCGCTGTATGTGCTCGACAGTGCGTTCGAGCTGTTGGCCACCGAGGGCGTCGGCGAGCTGTGCATCGGTGCCGAGTACGGCCTGGCCCAGCGTTATTTCGACCGCCCGGCGCTGACGGCCGAGCGCTTCCTGCCGGACCCGTTTTCCGCCGTGCCGGGGGCGCGGCTCTACCGCAGTGGCGACCTGGCCCGTTACAACCAGGCCGGTGCGTTGGAGTACGTCGGGCGCATCGATCATCAGGTGAAGATTCGCGGTTTCCGTATCGAAATCGGCGAAATCGAGGCCAGCCTGCAAGGCTTGCCGCAGGTGCGTGAGGCGGCAGTCATCGCGCAGCCGGGCGCCGTGGGTGCGCAATTGGTGGCCTACGTGGTGCCGACCCAGGGCCAGCGCCTGGACACCCAGGCGCTGGCGGCGACCTTGCACCGTGCGTTGCCCGACTACATGGTGCCGGCGCAGTGGGTGGTGCTCGATGCCTTGCCGTTGAACAACAACGGCAAGCTGGACCGCCGCGCACTGCCGGCACCGGACCTGAACCAGCCCCGACAGGCCCACCGCGCCCCGCACAGCCCGCTGGCGATCCGGTTGGCAGCGATCTGGCAAGCGGTGTTGCAGGTCGAGCGCGTGGGGCTCGATGACCATTTCTTCGAGCGCGGCGGCCATTCGTTGCTGGCCACCCAGGTGATCTCCCGCGTGCGCCATGACCTCAAGCTGGAAGTGCCGTTGCGCGCGCTGTTCGAGCAGCCGACGCTGGAGGCCTTCGCGGCCGCGTGCGCCGGCGTGCAGGGCGACACGGCACCGACGCTGCAGGCGGCGGGGCGTGACCGGCCGTTGGCGTTGTCGTTCGCCCAGGAGCGCCAATGGTTCCTCTGGCAACTGGACCCGACCAGCGCCGCCTATCACGTCCCCGCCGCACTGCACCTGCGCGGCCCGTTGGATATCGCTGCGCTGGAACACGCTTTCCACGCCCTGGTGCAGCGCCATGAACCGCTGCGCACCACCTTCGTGGAGGAGGGCGAGCAGACCTGGCAGGTGATCCACCCCCACCTGGCGATTGCACTGGCGCATCAGCACATCGCTGCAGCCGCGATCGAAGCAACGGTGGCGCAGGAGATCCAGCGCCCGTTAGACCTGGTCAACGGCCCGCTGATGCGCGTCACGTTGCTGCACGTCGAAGCGGAGCACCACGTGCTGGTAATCACCCAGCACCACATCATCTCCGATGGTGGGTCGATGCAGGTGATGGTCGACGAACTGCTGGCCCTGTATCAGGGCCAGGCGCCGTTGCCGGCGTTGCCGCTGCACTATGCCGACTATGCCCTGTGGCAACGCGAGTGGATGGCCGCCGGGGAGAAACAGCGCCAACTCGATTATTGGTGCGCCCGCCTGGGCAGCGAACATCCGCTGCTGGAGCTGCCCCTGGACCACCCGCGTCCGGCGCTGCAAAGCCATCGCGGCGCGCGCCGACAACTGCATCTGGACGCCGCGCTGGTCGCCGAACTCAAGGCCCTCGCCCAGCGTCAGGACGTGACCCTGTTCATGCTGCTGCTCGCCGCGTTCCAGACCTTGCTGTTTCGCTACAGCGGCCAGTCCGCGATCCGTGTCGGGGTGCCGATCGCCAACCGCAATCGCCTGGAAACCGAGCGGCTGATCGGCTTCTTCGTCAACACCCAGGTACTGCAGGCCGAGTTGCATGGGCAGATGGGCTTCGACCGCTTGCTGGCCCAGGTCAAGCAACGTGCGGTGGAGGCCCAGGCCCATCAGGACTTGCCCTTCGAACAACTGGTGGAAGCGCTGCAACCGGAGCGCAGCCTCAGCCATAACCCGTTGTTCCAAGTGATGTTCAATCATCAGGACAACCTGCGCGCCCGCCCGTTGCAGTTGCCTGGCCTGGACCTGCAACCGGTGGATTGGACCGGCCACAGCACCCAGTTCGACCTCAACCTGGAAACCGAGGAGTCGGCCGATGGCCTCTGGGCTGCGTTGACCTACGCCACCGACCTGTTCGAACCGGCGACCGTCGAGCGCTTGGCCGAGCATTGGCAGAACCTGCTGCGCGCCGTGGTGCGCGATGCCTCCCAACCCCTGGATGAGCTGGCGCTGCTCAGCGCATCGCAGTGGCGGCAGATGCTCGAAGCGTGGAACCACACGGCCTTTGATTACCCCCGCGAGCGCTGTGTGCATCAGCTGTTCGAAGCGCAGGCCCTGGCCCAGCCCGACGCCATCGCTGTGCAATTCAACGACGACGCCTTGAGTTATGCCGAACTCAACCGCCGCGCCAATCGCCTGGCCCATCGCCTGATCGCGGCGGGTGTCGGCCCGGACGTGCTGGTGGCGGTGCATGTGGAGCGTTCCCTGGACATGGCGGTCGGCCTGCTGGCGACCCTCAAGGCCGGTGGCGCCTATGTGCCGCTCGACCCGCAGTTCCCGGCGGAGCGCCTGGCGTTCATGCTCGAAGACAGCCGCGCCCGGGTGCTGCTGACCCAGCCAGCGCTGATCGGCCGACTGGCGCAACCGCAAGGTCTGCACGTGCTGCTGGTCGATGACAGCGACGCTGGCGAACACAACCCGCAAGTGGACGTCAGTCCGGAACACCTGGCCTACGTGATCTACACCTCCGGCTCCACCGGCCAGCCCAAGGGCGTGATGGTGCGCCACCGCGGGCTGTGCAGTTTCACCTGCGGCATGGCCGCCAGCCTGGACATCGGCCGGGAGGCGCGAGTGCTGTCGCTGACCACGTTCTCGTTCGACATCTTCGCCCTGGAGCTGTACGTGCCGCTGACGGTTGGCGCCACGGTGCTGCTGAGCGACCAGGCCCTGGCCCTCGACCCGGAGGCGATTATCGACCTGGCGCACCACCAGCGCGCCAACGTGCTGCAAGCCACGCCGTCAACCTGGCGCATGCTGCTGGACAGCCCGCGTGCCGAGCGGCTGCATGGCATCAAGGCACTGTGCGGCGGCGAAGCGCTGCCGGCCGACCTGGCCCAGCGTCTGCTCGATCTGCAAGGCCCGGTGTGGAACCTGTATGGCCCCACGGAAACCACCATCTGGTCGGCGGCCCATCGCCTGTTGGCGCCGCAGCCTTTTGTCGGGCGGCCGATTGCCAATACCGCGTTGTTCATCCTCAACGCCGGGCTCAGCCCATGCCCGTTGGGCGCGGCCGGTGAGCTGCTGATCGGCGGTGTCGGCCTGGCGCGCGGTTACCACGCACGGCCGGCGCTCACCGCCGAACGCTTCGTGCCCAACCCTTATGGCGCACCGGGCGAACGCCTGTACCGTACCGGTGACCTGGCGCGCTACCGCGACCACGGCGTGGTGGAGTACATCGGCCGGGTCGATCAGCAGGTCAAGGTGCGCGGTTTCCGTATCGAACTGGGCGAAATCGAAGCCTGCCTGCGCGAACACCCCGGCGTGCGCGAAGCCGTGGTGCTGGCCGACAACGACCGCTTGATTGCCTATCTGGTGACCTCCGCCCCACAGACGCCGCAGGTCTACCAAGCTGCCTTGCGCGAGCGTTTGCCGGACTACATGGTGCCGGCGTACCTGATGTGCCTCGACAGCCTGCCCTTGACCCCCAACGGCAAGCTCGACCGCAAGGCTCTGCCCAGCGTGGACGCCAGCCTGTTGCTCAAAGGCCATGTCGCCCCCGTCACACTGCGCCAACAGCAGGTGGCGGCGATCTGGGCCGAGGTGCTGGGCGTACCTCAGGTCGGCCTTGACGACCACTTCTTCGAGCTGGGCGGGCATTCGCTGCTGGCCACCCGCGTGGTGTCGCGGGTCCGCCAGGCGCTGGCGCTGGAAGTGGCGCTCAAGACCCTGTTCGAACACCCGGCGCTGGGTGACTTCGTCGCGGCGCTGGGCGAGGAGGGCGTGGTCGCACCGGCGATGCTCAAGGCCGACCGCACCCAACCGTTGCCACTGTCCTATGCCCAGGAACGCCAATGGTTCCTCTGGCAACTCGATCCGCACAGCGCCGCGTACCACATCCCCAGCGCCCTGCGCCTGAAAGGCACGCTGGACCTGGCGGCGCTGCAACGCAGTTTCGACACCTTGCTGGCGCGCCACGAAAGCCTGCGCACCCATCTGTATCAGGACGCCAGCGGCACACGGCAAGTGATTGAAGAATCGGGCCTGATCGACGTCGACCAGGCCGACAGCGACGAAGCCGGGCTCAAGGCGCAGGTCGCTGCCGAGGTCGCGCGTCCGTTCGACCTGCTGCGCGGGCCGTTGCTGCGGGTCACGTTGCTGCGCCTGGCTGAGGATGACCACGTGCTGGTGCTGGTGCAGCACCATATCGTCTCGGATGGCTGGTCGATGCAACTGATGGTCGAAGAACTGGTGCAGCTCTACGCCGCGTTCAGCCAGGGAACCACGCCGCACCTGCCGGCCTTGCCGATCCAGTACGCCGACTACGCCCTGTGGCAGCGTCAATGGATGGAGGCCGGCGAGACCGCGCGTCAACTGGCTTACTGGCGTGAGCAACTGGGCGGTGTGCAACCGGTGCTGGAATTGCCGGTCGACTACCCGCGCCCAGCGCTGCAAAGCCACCGTGGCGCGCGCCTGGGTATTGAGCTGGCGGCGCCGTTGCTCGCCGGTTTGCGCAGCCTGGCGCAGCGCACCGGGGTGACGTTGCCGATGGTGTTGCTGGCGTCGTACCAGGCCTTGCTGCACCGCTACAGCGGTCAGGAGGACGTGCGCGTCGGCGTGCCGATTGCCAACCGCAATCGCCTGGAAACCGAAGGGCTGATCGGCTTCTTCGTCAACACCCAGGTGCTCAAGGCCGATATCCACGGGCAGATGAGCGTCGAGCACTTGCTGCACCAGACGCGTCAACGCTCCCTTGAGGCCCAGGCCCATCAGGACCTGCCGTTCGAGCAGTTGGTGGAGGCCTTGCAGCCCGAGCGCAGCCTGAGCCTGAGCCCGCTGTTCCAGGTGTTGTTCAACCACCGCGTGACGTCGGTCGATAGCCATTGGCAGCGCCTCACCGAGCTTGACGTCGAGGTCCTGAGTTGGGATGAAGGCGTCGCCCAGTTCGACCTGGCGCTGGACGTCGAGGAAAGCCAGACGCTGTTGCGTGCGTCCCTGAGCTACGCCACCGACCTGTTCGCCCCGGCGACCATCGCACGCATGGCCGGCCACTGGCAGAACCTGTTGCAGGCGATGGTCGCCGATCCGCAGCAGACCCTCGGCCAGTTGAACCTGCTGGACGGGGATGAACAGCGGCACATCCTGCAGTTGTGGAATCAATCCGACGCCGGCTTCCCGGCCCAGCGCCTGGTACATGAATTGGTCGCCGAGCGTGCGCGGGAAAACCCGCAGGCGATCGCGATCAAGTTCGACACGCAAACCCTGACTTACGGCGAGCTGGACCGCCAGGCCAACCAGTTGGCCCACGCGTTGATCGCCCGGGGTGTCGGCCCGGAAGTGCGCGTGGCGATTGCCATGCCGCGCAGTGCGGAGATCATGGTGGCGTTCCTTGCGGTGCTGAAAGCTGGCGGCGTGTATGTGCCGCTGGACGTCGAATACCCGCGTGATCGCCTGCTGTACATGATGCAGGACAGCCGCGCCAAGCTGCTGTTGACCCATACCGCCGTGCAGCAGCAACTGCCGATTGCCGAAGGCCTGGATACGCTGGCCATCGACCGCACCGAAGCCTGGAGCGGCTTCAGCGACACTGCGCCGTCGGTTGATCTCGACGGCGACAACCTCGCCTACGTGATCTACACCTCCGGCTCCACCGGCATGCCCAAGGGCGTGGCGGTGGCCCACGGTCCGCTGGTGGCGCATATCATCGCCACCGGCGAACGCTACGAAACCGGCCCGGCCGATTGCGAATTGCACTTCATGTCCTTCGCTTTCGACGGCTCCCACGAAGGCTGGATGCACCCGCTGATCAACGGCGCGAGCGTGCTGATCCGCGATGACAGCCTGTGGCTGCCGGAATACACCTACGCGCAAATGCACCGTCACAACGTGACCATGGCCGTGTTCCCGCCGGTGTACCTGCAACAACTGGCCGAGCATGCCGAGCGCGACGGTAATCCGCCGAAGGTGCGCGTGTATTGCTTTGGCGGTGACGCGGTGGCGCAAGCGAGCTATGACCTGGCCTGGCGTGCGCTAAAGCCGACCTACCTGTTCAACGGCTACGGCCCGACCGAAACCGTGGTCACGCCGTTGCTGTGGAAAGCACGCAAGGGCGATCCCTGCGGCGCCGTGTACGCACCGATCGGCACGCTGTTGGGCAACCGCAGCGGCTACATCCTCGACGCCCAACTCAACCTGCAACCCATCGGCGTCGCTGGCGAGCTGTACCTGGGCGGCGAGGGCGTGGCGCGCGGTTATCTGGAACGCCCGGCACTCACCGCCGAACGCTTCGTCCCCGACCCGTTCGGCAAACCCGGCAGCCGCGTGTACCGCAGCGGCGACCTGACCCGTGGCCGCCCGGATGGCGTGGTGGATTACCTCGGTCGTGTCGACCACCAGGTGAAGATCCGCGGTTTCCGTATCGAACTGGGCGAGATCGAAGCGCGGCTGCGTGAGCAGGACAACGTCGGCGAAACCGTGGTGGTGGCTCAGGAAGGCCCGACCGGCAAGCAACTGGTGGCCTACGTGGTGCCGGCAGATGCCAGCCTGGCCAACCACGCCGAGTGGCGCGACACCCTGCGCCGCGCCCTGAAAACCCGCCTGCCGGATTACATGGTGCCCGCGCACTTCATGTTCCTGGCGCAAATGCCGCTGACCCCCAACGGCAAACTCGACCGCAAGGGCCTGCCCGAGCCGGACGCGAGCCTGATGCAACAGGCCTACGTCGCCCCCGAAACCGAGCTGGAACAGCAGATCGCCGCGATCTGGGCCGAGGTGCTGCGCCTGCCGCACGTGGGCCTGAACGACAACTTCTTCGAGGTCGGCGGCCACTCGTTGCTGGCGATCCAGATCACCTCGCGGGTCCAGGCCGAACTGGGCCTGGAAGTGCCGCTGGTGGAAGTGTTCCAGACCGAAACCCTGCGCGCCTACGTGCAGGCCGCTGCCACCTTCCGCGCCGGCAGCACGCAAGATTTCGACGACCTTCGTGACTTTTTGAGCGAACTAGAGGCGATTTGACCCATGCGTTCCAACCCTAATATCGATCTGGTTTCGCGCTTTCTTCGCCTGCCGCTGGAACAGCGCCAGCAGTTTTATCAGCGCCTGCAAAGCCGTGGCATGAGCTTCGCCCAACTGCCGATTGCTTCGATCCGCGAGGATGGCCAACGCCTGCCGCTGTCCTATGCCCAGGAGCGCCAGTGGTTCCTGTGGCAGTTGGACCCGGACAGCGCCACCTACCACATCCCCGGCGCATTGCGCTTGCAGGGGCGCCTGGACCTGGCGGCGTTGCAGCGCAGCTTCGACAGCCTGCTGGCGCGCCACGAAAGCCTGCGCACCCGGCTGATCCAGGACGGTGAGCAACTGTTGCAAACCATCGAGCCCGAGGCGCGTGTCGAGATCCGGCAGGAGGTTGTTCACGAGGCGCAACTGATGGCGCGGGTCGAAGCCGAGGTCGCCCGCCCGTTCGATCTGCAACAAGGGCCGCTGTTGCGCGTGACCCTGTTGCAACTGGCGGAAGATGAGCATGTGCTGGTGATGGTGCAGCACCACATCGTTTCCGATGGCTGGTCGATGCAAGTGATGGTCCAGGAACTGGTGCAGTTGTATGCCGCCTACAGTCAGGGCCAGGACCTTAGCCTGCCGGGCCTGCCGATCCAGTACGCCGACTACGCGCTGTGGCAACGCAACTGGATGGAGGCCGGGGAGAGGGCCCGCCAGTTGGCGTACTGGCAGGACCTGCTGGGCGGTGAGCAACCCGTGCTGGAATTGCCCCTCGATCACCCGCGCCCCGCGCAGCAAAGCCATCGCGGCGCGAGCCTGCAGGTGCAGCTGCCGGCGGACCTGGTGGCGGGCCTCAAGCGCCTCGCGCAGCAAGAAGGCGTGACGCCGTTCATGCTCCTGCTGGCGTCGTTCCAGACCCTGCTGTTTCGCTACAGCGGCCAAGCGGATATTCGCATCGGCGTACCGAATGCCAACCGCAACCGCGTCGAAACCGAGCGGCTGATTGGCTTTTTCGTCAACACCCAGGTGCTCAAGGCCGATCTCGACGGGCAGATGACGTTTGCCGAACTGTTGCAGCAGACCAAGCATCGTTCCCTGGAAGCCCAGGCGCACCAGGACCTGCCGTTCGAACAGTTGGTGGTGGCGTTGCAGCCCGAACGCAGCCTGAGCCACAACCCGTTGTTCCAGGTGATGTTCAACCACCAGACCGACACCCAGGCCAGCGGTGACGGCCAGCACCTGCCCGGCCTGCGCGTGACGGAACTGGACTGGGACAACCAGACCACCCATTTCGACCTGAGCCTGGACACCCATGAATCCGCTGAAGGCCTGTGGGCCGCGCTGACCTACGCCACCGACCTGTTCGAGGCGGCGACCATCGAGCGCTTTGCGCAACATTGGCAAAACCTGCTCCAGGCGCTGGTGAGTGCGCCGCGCAGCCGTCTTAGCGCGCTGCCGATGCTCGACCGTGCGCAGCAGCAGACGATGCTCCAGGATTGGAACGCGCCGGCCAGCGTCGCCGTCGCACAAGCCGTACACCACCGGTTCGAGGCCCAGGCCCGCCAGCATCCTGAACGCCAGGCGCTGGCCCTGGATGACCAGACGCTCAGCTATGGCGAACTGAACCGCCAGGCCAATCGTCTGGCGCACTACCTGATCGACCAGGGGATCGGCCCGGACGGCCTGGTCGGTATCGCCGTCGAGCGTTCCTTTGCCATGGTGGTCAGCCTGTTGGCGGTGCTCAAGGCGGGCGGTGCCTACGTGCCGCTTGACCCTGAGTATCCGCGCGAGCGCCTGGTGCATATGCTCGAGGACAGTGGCGTGCGCCTGGTGTTGACTCAGTCTCACCTGCGTGAGCGCCTGCCGCTGGCCGGGTCGTTGACCTGCCTGGATATCGACCTGGCCCACGCGACGTTGGCGCCGTATGCCGAACACGCTCCGGCGCTCGACGTCGAGCCGCAGAGCCTGGCCTACGTGATCTACACCTCGGGCTCCACCGGCAAACCCAAGGGCGTTGCCATCAGCCACGCGGCGCTGAGTGAGTTCGCCGACATCGCGGCCGACTATTCGCGCCTGGTCCCACAGGATCGGGTGCTGCAGTTCGCCACCTTGAACTTCGACGGCTTCGTCGAGCAGCTGTACCCGGCGCTGACCCTGGGCGCCACCGTGGTGTTGCGCGGCCCGCAGTTGTGGGACGGCGCCGACCTGTACCGGCAGATCATCGATCATGGCATCACCCTGGCCGACTTGCCGACGGCTTACTGGAAACTGTTCCTGCACGATTGCCTGGCGGCGGGCCCACGGTCTTACGGGGCCTTGCGCCAGGTGCATATCGGCGGCGAAGCCATGCCCCTGGACGGCCCGGCGATGTGGCGCCGGGCCGGGCTGGGGCACGTGCGGCTGCTCAACACCTACGGGCCCACCGAGGCCACGGTGGTGTCCAGCGTGCTCGATTGCAGCGCCGACGAAGGGGTGATCGGCGGCAGCGCCAGCCCGATTGGCCGCGCGTTGCCGGGGCGGGCGTTGTATGTGCTGGACGGCGACCTCAACCTGTTGCCGGTCGGCGCCGTGGGCGAACTCTACATCGCCAGTGCCAGCGGCTTGGCGCGTGCTTACCTGCAACGCCCGGGCCTGACCGCCGAGCGCTTTGTCGCCGACCCGTTCGGCGGCCTGGGCGAGCGTCTTTATCGCACCGGCGACGTGGCGCGTTATCGCGCCGACGGGGTGATCGAATACGTCGGCCGCGTCGATCACCAGGTGAAGATCCGTGGGTTCCGTATCGAGCTGGGTGAAATCGAGGCGCTGCTGCTGGCCCAGGATGCCGTCCGTGAGGCCTTCGTGCTGGCCGCCGACAATCAGTTGGTGGCCTATCTGGTGGCGACGCAGCCATTGTCCGAGCCGGAGCAGGTGAGCGCCGCCGAACAGCTCAAGGCCACCTTGCGCGAGCAACTGCCCGATTACATGGTGCCGGCGCACCTGATCTTCCTCGAGCGCATGCCCTTGAACCCCAACGGCAAGCTCGACCGCCAGGCCCTGCCGACACCCATCGGCGGCTCGGCACAGCAGGCATGGTTGGCACCGGTCACGCCGCTGCAGCAACAGATCGCGGCGATCTGGGCCGATATCCTTGGCGTCGAGCGTGTCGGCCTGGCCCATCATTTCTTTGAACTGGGCGGGCATTCCCTGCTGGCCATGCAAGTGGTCTCGCGCATTCGCCAGGCCCTGGACCTGGAAGTCCCGCTCAAGACGCTGTTCGAGCAGCCGCGCCTGGCAGGCTTTGTCGCTGCCTTGACGACCGCCGATCCCGCCGCCCCGAAAGCCCCGGCCCTGCTGCCGGCCGGGCGCGACCAGCCGTTGCCGCTGTCGTATGCCCAGGAGCGCCAGTGGTTTCTCTGGCAGTTGGAGCCGCACAGTGCGGCGTACCACATCCCCAGCGCGCTGCGCCTGAAAGGCCAGCTTGACCGCGCGGCGTTGCAGCGCAGTTTCGACGCCTTGCTGGCCCGTCATGAAAGCCTGCGCACCTCCCTGCGCCAGGAGCTCGAGCGCACGGTTCAAGTGATTGAACCGCAGGTGTCGTTGCCCATCGCGTGCGCCGATGTCGATGAAGCTGCGCTGAAGGCCCGGGTAGAAGCCGAGATCGCCCAGCCCTTCGACCTGCAACAAGGGCCGTTGCTGCGTGTCTGCCTGCTGCGCCTGGCCGCCGATGAGCATGTGCTGGTGCTGGTGCAGCATCACATCGTCTCCGATGGCTGGTCGATGCAACTGATGGTCGAAGAACTGGTGCAGCACTACGCGGCTTACAGCCAGGGTCAGACCCTGGTATTGCCGGCGCTGCCGCTCCAGTACGCCGATTACGCCGTGTGGCAGCGCCGTTGGATGGAGGCGGGCGAGAAGGATCGCCAACTGAACTACTGGCGCGACCGGCTCGGCGGTGAGCAGAGCGTGCTGGAGCTGCCGTTCGACCACCCGCGCCCGGCGGTGCAAAGCCACCGTGGCGCACGCCTGCCGATCGAACTGGCGCCCGCGCTCGCCCACGACCTCAAGGCCCTGGCCCAGCAACAGGGCGTGACCCTGTTCATGCTGTTGCTGGCTTCGTTCCAGACCTTGCTGCACCGCTACAGCGGCCAGGAAGACATCCGCGTCGGCGTGCCGATCGCCAACCGCAACCGCAGTGAAACCGAGCGCCTGATCGGCTTTTTCGTCAACACCCAGGTACTCAAGGCCGACATTCACGGGCAGATGAGCGTCGCGCAGGTGGTGCAGCAGACCCGGCAACGGGCGCTGGAGGCGCAGGCCCACCAGGACTTGCCGTTCGAACAATTGGTGGAGGCCTTGCAGCCCGAGCGCAGCCTGAGCCACAACCCGTTGTTCCAAGTGATGTTCAACCACCAGACCGACGTCGGCCAGGCCCAGGTCCAGCACCAATTGCCGACGCTGCGGGTAGAAGGACTGGAGTGGGAAAGCCGGACCGCGCATTTTGATCTGGACCTGGATATTCAAGAATCCACCGAAGGTATCTGGGCCACATTGGGGTATGCCCAGGACCTGTTCGAAGCCTCGACCGTGCAGCGTATGGCGCGGCATTGGCAGAACCTGTTGCAGGCGATGGTCGCCGATCCGCAGCAGACCCTCGGCCAGTTGAACCTGCTGGACGGGGATGAACAGCGGCACATCCTGCAGTTGTGGAATCAATCCGACGCCGGCTTCCCGGCCCAGCGCCTGGTACACGAGTTGGTCGCCGAGCGTGCGCGGGAAAACCCGCAGGCGATCGCGATCAAGTTCGACGCACAAACCCTGACCTACGGCGCGCTGGACCGCCAGGCCAACCAGTTGGCCCACGCGTTGATCGCCCGTGGCGTCGGCCCGGAAGTGCGCGTGGCGATTGCCATGCCGCGCAGTGCGGAGATCATGGTGGCGTTCCTTGCGGTGCTGAAAGCTGGCGGCGTGTATGTGCCGCTGGACGTCGAATACCCACGCGATCGCCTGCTGTACATGATGCAGGACAGCCGCGCCAAGCTGCTGTTGACCCATACCGCCGTGCAGCGGCAACTGCCGATTGCCGAAGGCCTGGATACGCTGGCCATCGACCGCACCGAAACCTGGAGCGGCTTCAGCGACACTGCGCCGTCGGTTGATCTCGACGGCGACAACCTCGCCTACGTGATCTACACCTCCGGCTCCACCGGCATGCCCAAGGGCGTGGCGGTGGCCCATGGTCCGCTGGTGGCGCATATCATCGCCACCGGCGAACGCTACGAAACCGGCCCGGCCGATTGCGAATTGCACTTCATGTCCTTCGCTTTCGACGGCTCCCACGAAGGCTGGATGCACCCGCTGATCAACGGCGCCAGCGTGCTGATCCGCGATGACAGCCTGTGGCTGCCGGAATACACCTACGCGCAAATGCACCGTCACAACGTGACCATGGCCGTGTTCCCACCGGTGTACCTGCAACAGTTGGCCGAGCATGCCGAGCGCGACGGTAATCCGCCGAAGGTGCGCGTGTATTGCTTTGGCGGTGACGCGGTGGCGCAAGCGAGCTACGACCTGGCCTGGCGTGCGCTGAAACCCACTTATCTGTTCAACGGCTACGGCCCGACCGAAACTGTGGTCACGCCGTTGCTGTGGAAAGCACGCAAGGGCGATCCCTGCGGCGCCGTGTACGCACCGATCGGCACGCTGTTGGGCAACCGCAGCGGCTACATCCTCGACGCCCAACTCAACCTGCAACCCATCGGCGTCGCTGGCGAGCTGTACCTGGGCGGCGAGGGCGTGGCGCGCGGTTATCTGGAACGCCCGGCACTCACCGCCGAACGCTTCGTCCCCGACCCGTTCGGCAAACCCGGCAGCCGCGTGTACCGCAGCGGCGACCTGACCCGTGGCCGCCCGGATGGCGTGGTGGATTACCTCGGCCGTGTCGACCACCAGGTGAAAATCCGTGGTTTCCGTATCGAGCTGGGCGAGATCGAAGCGCGGCTGCGCGAGCAGGACAGCGTCGGCGAAACCGTGGTGGTGGCCCAGGAAGGCCCGAACGGTAAGCAGTTGGTGGCCTATGTGGTGCCACTGGATCCGGTGCTGATGGACGATGCGGTGGCCCAGTCCACCTGCCGTGAAAACCTGCGCCGCGCCCTGAAAACCCGCCTGCCGGACTACATGGTGCCCTCGCACCTGATGTTCCTGGAGCGCATGCCGCTCACCCCCAATGGCAAGCTCGATCGCAAGGGCCTGCCGCGTCCTGATGTGAGCCAGATGCAGCAGGTGTATGTGGCGCCACAGAGCGAGCTGGAGCAGGACGTGGCGGCGATCTGGGGTGAAATCCTGGGCCTGGAACGGGTTGGCCTGGCCGACCACTTCTTTGAATCTGGGGGGCACTCGTTGCTGGCGATGCAGGTCATCTCCCGTCTGCGCCAGTTGCTGGGCCGGGAAGTTCCCCTCAGAACCCTGTTTGAACACCCGCGGTTGCAGGGTTTTGTCGAGACGCTGCAGCGTTCGGCAGCCGAGACGGACAGTGCGCCGGCGATTCTGCCCGTCAGCCGCCAGCAGCCGTTGGCATTGTCTTATGCCCAGGAGCGGCAGTGGTTCCTCTGGCAACTGGACCCCCAGAGCGCCGCGTACCATATCCCCAGCACCCTGCGCCTGCGTGGCTGGCTGGACCAGGCCGCGCTGCAACGCAGTTTCGAAACGCTGGTGGCGCGCCATGAAAGCCTGCGCACCCAGGTGTACCAGGACGCAGGCCGCGCTCTGCAAATGATCCGGGATGCGGGTGCCGTGGAGATCCTGCATGCCGATGCCGACGAAGCGGATGTGCAGCGCCTGGTGCAAGCCGAGATCGCGCGACCGTTTGACCTGCAACAAGGCCCGCTGCTGCGGGTGACCCTGCTGCGCCTGGCTGACGACGAACACGTGCTGGTGCTGGTGCAGCATCACATCGTCTCCGATGGCTGGTCGATGCAGGTGATGGTCGACGAGCTGGTGCAACTGTACGCGGCCTACAGCCAAGGCCAGGACCTGCAACTGCCGGCGCTGCCGATTCAATACGCCGACTATGCGCAGTGGCAGCGCGACTGGATGGCGGGCGGCGAGCGCGAGCGTCAATTGGCTTACTGGCAAACGCTGCTGGGCGGTGAACAGCCGGTGCTGGAACTGCCCGCCGAGCGGCCGCGACCTTCGGTGCAGAGCTATCGCGGGGCGAGCCTGGATGTCGTCCTGGACCCGGCGCTGGTGAAGGGGCTCAAGGCCCTGGCGCAGCGTGAGGGGGTCACGTTGTTCATGGTACTGCTGGCGTCGTTCCAGACCCTGTTGCACCGTTACAGCGGCCAGCAGGATATTCGCGTCGGTGTGCCGATCGCCAACCGCAGCCGGGTCGAAACCGAGCGGCTGGTGGGGTTCTTCGTCAATACCCAGGTGCTCAAGGCCGATATCGATGCTCAACTGACCGTCACCCAATTGTTGCAGCAGGCCAAGCGGCGGGCCCTGGATGCCCAGAGCCATCAGGACCTGCCCTTCGAGCAATTGGTCGAGGCGCTGCAACCCGAGCGCAGCCTGAGCCATAACCCGTTGTTCCAGGTGATGTTCAATCACCAGAGCGAAGCGCGCCTGGCCAACAGTGGCCAGCAGCTTGCCGACCTGAGGGTTGAAGGGTTGGAGTGGGGCACGCAGACCGCGCAGTTCGACTTGAGCCTGGACACCCAGGAGACCGCCGAAGGGCTGTGGGCGACCCTGACCTACGCCACCGATCTGTTCGACGCCGCGACACCCAAGCGCATGGCCCGCCATTGGCAGAACCTGTTGCAGGGCATGCTCGGCGATCCGAATCAGCGGGTCACCCAGTTGCCGATGCTGGAGCGTCTGGAGCAGCAGGTGATGGTCGAGCAGTGGAACGACACGGCGCAGGATTACCCGTTGCAGCAGAGCGTGCAGCAGTTGATCGAAGCGCAAGCTGAACGCACGCCGGATGCCCAGGCATTGCTGTTTGATTGCGAAGTGCTCACTTACGCCCAACTGAATGCTCGTGCCAACCGCCTGGCGCACCGCCTGATACAGGCCGGTGTCGGGCCAGACCTGCTGGTGGGCGTGGCGATGGAGCGCTCGGTGGAGATGGTGGTGGCGCTTCTGGCCGTGCTCAAGGCTGGCGGCGCCTATGTGCCGCTGGACCCGGAATACCCGCGCGAGCGCCTGGCCTACATGCTGCGGGACAGTGGGGTGCAACTGCTGTTGACGCAGGCGCATCTGGTAGCGTCGTTGCCCATCGGTGACTGCGTACAGTGCCTGGTGGTGGAGCAGGGTGACAGCTGGCTGGCAGGGTTTGCCACCTTCAATCCCGAGGTCGCCGTCGAGGCCGAAAACCTCGCTTATGTCATCTACACCTCCGGTTCCACCGGGCAGCCGAAGGGCGCCGGTAACCGCCACTGTGCATTGACCAACCGATTGCTGTGGATGCAGCAAGCGTATGCACTGGATGCCAGTGATACGGTGCTGCAAAAGACGCCGTTCAGTTTTGACGTGTCGGTCTGGGAGTTCTTCTGGCCGTTGATGAGCGGCGCACGGTTGGTCATGGCGGCTCCGGGTGATCATCGGGAGCCGTCGCGCCTGGTGACGTTGATCAATCGACACCAGGTCACCACTTTGCACTTCGTGCCCTCGATGTTGCAGGCGTTCCTCCAGGACTCGCAGGCCGGCAGTTGCCAGGGCCTGCAACGCATCATTTGCAGCGGCGAAGCCCTGCCGGTGGACGCCCAGCAACAGGTGTTCGCCAAACTGCCCAAGGCCGGGCTGTTCAACCTGTACGGCCCGACCGAGGCGGCCATCGATGTGACCCATTGGACGTGTGTCGATGAAAACCGCGACAGCGTGCCGATTGGCCAGCCGATCGCCAACCTGCGCACCCATGTGCTGGATGCGCAGTTGCAGCCGGTTGCCGCGGGTGTTGCCGGTGAGTTGTACCTGGGCGGGGTCGGGCTGGCGCGCAGTTACCATCGCCGTTCCGGCCTGACCGCCGAGCGCTTTGTGCCGTGCCCGTTCCAGCCTGGCGCGCGGTTGTATCGTACCGGGGACCGGGTCCGTCAGCGCATGGATGGCGTGATTGAATACCTGGGGCGCCTGGATCATCAGGTCAAGTTGCGTGGTTTGCGGATCGAGCTGGGCGAAATCGAGGCGCGCCTGCTGGAGCATCCGCAGGTGCGTGAAGCATCGGTGCAAGTGCAGGATGGCAAGCATCTGGTGGGCTACCTGGTGTTGCACGACCCGGCCGCCGCCTGGCGTGATGCCCTGAGTCATCACTTGCTGGCGCATTTGCCCGACTACATGGTGCCTGCGCAATGGGTCGTGCTGGACCGCATGCCCTTGAGCCCCAACGGCAAGTTAGACCGCAAGGCCCTGCCGGCACCGGACGCCAGCGTGCATCAGCGGCACTTCGTTGCGCCGAGCAACCCGCTGGAGCACACCGTTGTGCTCGCCTGGCGCGAGGTCCTGGGCCTTGAACAGGTGGGGGTGGAGGACAACTTCTTCGAGCTGGGCGGGCACTCGTTGCTGGTGTTGATGCTCAAGGAGCGTATCCGCAAGGCTACCGGCGTCGAGCTTTCGGTGAGTCAGCTGATGCTCAACCCGACGGTTGCGGGGCAGGTGGCCTGTGTTAATGGTCAGGCCGGCAACTCGTTGATCGTCAGGTTGAACAGCCAGACCCGTGGCACACCGTTGTACCTGTTTCACCCCAGCTATGGTTCGGTGCATTGCTACAAGGCCATTGCCCTGGCGTTGCGCGAGCAGCGGCCGGTAATGGGCGTGATCTGCCGGGCGTTGGCCGAGGAGGGCAGTGAAGTGCCGGCCTGGCACGAGATGGTCGAGGACTACACCGCGCAATTGTTGACGGCGCAGCCGGAGGGGGCCTTCCGTCTGGCGGGCTGGTCCCTGGGCGGCAACCTGGCGATGGAAGTTGCCCATGGCCTGGAGCAGGCTGGGCGGGAAGTGGAGTGCGTGGGCTGGATCGACGCATCGCCACCCCAGTGGGTCAAGCCTTTCTGGGACACGGCGGTGATGGTCGATGAACGCGAAATATCCGCCAATGACCGGCGCGTGGAGTTGTTGGGCGCGATGTTCCCTGAGTTCACGGCGCAGATCCATGCCAAGTGGTCGGGCCAGCAGGCCACGGTTGACGGCGACGATGAGCAATGGGCCGGGTTCAACCAGTGGGCCGGGGATGTGCTGGGTGAGCGCTTCCATGAACTCAAGGAAGAGTTGCTCAGCGGCCATGAGGCGCAAATCTCGTGGGAGGTCGACCGCATGCTGGGCCAGCGCCTGCATGATGCCGATTTCAAGGCGATCAAGGCGCCGATCAGTTGCTGGTGGGCGACCTTGAGCCGCACGGGTGTGCATCATCGGTTGATTGAGGCGAGCATGCTGGAGGTCGCCGGCCAGTCCCGGATTGAACGTTCGGTGCTGATCGAGACCAGTCATGATCGGTTGATCGACAACGCGGCGTTCGTGCGCAGCTTCGCCGATGCGATGGCGTAACACCGGGCCTGAACGAACAAGCCCCCGGCCACTGATGGTGACCGGGGGCTTTTTCGTGGGGTGGGGTTCAACGACCGGTCCTTGCAAAAACGCCCCGGGCAATGAATGCACGGGGCGTTAGGGTTGGAACCCTCAGTAGCCGCCAGGGCGGCTACGAGCAGGCCTTAGAAGTCCCAGCGGGTGCTGAGCATGAAGTTGCGTGGCTCGCCGTAGGCGGCAGAGTTATAGAAGCCGATGTTGGTGTAGTAGGTCTTATCGAAGATGTTGTTGACGTTCAACGTTGCCGACACGTTCTTGGTGAACTGGTAGCGGGTCATCAGGTCCACCAGCCAGTAGGATTCCTGGGAAAACTCCTCGTAGCCGCCTTTCGGGCTGTTGTAGATGTCCTGCCAGCCAACACTCTGCCAGCGAGCGCCGCCGCCGACGGTCAGCTTGTCGAGGTTGCCCTTGAACTTGTACGAGGTGTAGACGCTGACCTGATCTTCCGGCTCGAAGGTCGAGATCTTGATGTCGTTGTCGTCGCGCACAACCTTGTGGGTATAGCCACCCTGGAGCTGCCAGCCCGGTGCCAGTTCGCCCGACATTTCGACTTCGTAACCCTTGGTCACGGCCTTGGTGCCCTTGAACGCGTAGTTCGACGGTGTCGGCGTGCGGTTGTTGTATTCGTCGTCGGACACGGAACGGTTGGTTTCGTGGATCTCGAAGTAGGCGGCGCTGGCGTTTACACGACCGTCCAGGAAGTCTGCCTTGACGCCCAGTTCCCAGTTCTGGCCTTCATCCGGCTCGACCAGCTTGTTGTTGCGGTCGCGGTTGTAGCTTTCCTGCGGCATGAAGATATCGGTGTAGCTGGCGTAGACCGAGTACGTGTCGTTCAGGTCGTAGACCACACCGGCATACGGCACGAACCGTCCGGTTTCCTTGTAGGTCGGGTTGTTGCCGGTGACGGTGTAGTCGACCACGCGGCCGCCGAGCAGCAGCTTGAGGTCGTCGGCGAGGTTCAGGCGGGTGGTCATGTACGCGCCGGTCTGGCGCACGGTGTCGTCGATCTTCGACTGCGGTGTGCCCCAATCCGGTTCGGTCGCGTTGCCGTGCCAGTTGTAGAAGTTCACCAGGTTGGGGGCGAGGTTCCAGTAGCCATTGCCGTTCCACTCGGAAGAACTGATGGAGCCGCCGAGGACCAACTCATGCTCGCGGCCACCCAGACTGAACGGGCCGCTCACATATAGGTCGGCGGAGTCGCTGACGGTTTCGCCGGTGTACTTGCCCGATGTCAGCTGCGAAGTGCCGTCCAGGTTGGGAGTGCTGCCCTGGATCGAGCCCATCTTCGCGTGGTAGCCGTTGATCTTGTGGTCCAGTTGCAGCTTGGTAACCCAGCCATCGCCGAGGTCGTGCTCGACTATGGCGAATAGGGTGCGGGTGTACTGCTCCCAACTGCTCCAGTCGGCGGCGTTGTTGAACGAGCGCTTCACGTTGTTGCGATTACCCTGGGCGTCGATCAGCGGGAAGCTGCCGGACCAGGACGAGCCTTTTGGCAGGCTGTCCTGGTAGTCGCCACCCACGGTCAGCATGGTGTCCGGGGACAGGTCGAATTCCATGATGCCGTAGTAGACCGGGCTTTGGCGCTCATAGCGGTCCATGAAGGAATGCTTGTCCTGGTAAGCCGCCACCGCCCGACCCCGGACATTCCCGGTTTCGGTCAGCGGGCCGCTCACATCCAGTTCGCTGCGGTAGTTGTCCCAGGAGCCGGCACCCACGCTGGCGTGGCCCTGGAACTCTGCGGTGGGCTTTTTGCGCACAAGGTTGATGGTCGCACCCAGGGAGCCTGCGCCAGTGAGCAGGCCGGTGGCGCCCTTGAGTACTTCGACCCGGTCATAGATCGCCATGTCGCTCAGGGTGTTACCCGCCGAATAGGCCACGTTGCGCGCAGTGGACGGAATGCCGTCGTACTGGAAGTTGTTGATGGAGAAACCACGGGCGTAGTAGTTGCTGCGCTCGGTATCGAAGGCCGAGACGGTGATGCCCGGCGTGTGGCGCATCACGTCGTCAACGTTGTTCAGGCCGAAGTCGTCCATGTGCTGGCGGGTGATGACGGTCACCGACTGCGGCGTCTCCTTGGGCGTCAGCACCAGGCGGGTCGAGGTGGCGATGTAGCCTGGGGTATAGGAACCGGTGTTTTCGGTCACGTTGCCCAGTTGGTTGGCGGTCACCTGGGTCGGGCTCAGTTCGAGCCCGGCGGAGGTACCGGCGGCGGTGACGGTCAGCGAATTGCCGTTGAGGCTGTGGGTGGTCGACGTTCCTGACAGCAGGGTATTGATCGCCTGTTGCGGGTCCAGTTTGCCTTTGACGGCGGTGCTGTTCTTGCCTTGCACGTCGGTCGGGCTGTAGAGCACCTGCATGTTGGCCTGATGACCGAAGGCCTGCAGCGCGCTCCCCAGCGGCTGCGCGGGAATGTCCAACTCGATCTCTTGTGCCTGCACATAGCCGGCCACCGGCAGTGATATGGCCAGGGCCAGGGCGTTCGGCAGGAGGTTGACGTTCAGGGCCCGACGCATGGATAGCGCTTTGCTCAGTGGGCTGAGACCGAGTCGTGCTGGCATGGGTGTTTTCTCTTCTATGTTTTAAGTGGGCAATTATAGGTGTTTATTGAGTCTGGTTCTCATTACCACTAGTGAGACGTTCCTATCCCGGGAAACCGGAAAAGAAAATTCACGCCGGCGTCAGTTCGTGCACGACCTGGCCGGCGCGCAGGCGCACCAATTGGTCGGCGATATCGAAATAGCGGTCGTCGTGACTGATCACGATGATGGTCTTGCCCAGGCGCTTGAGGTCCGGCAGCAACTCGGTATAGAAGATCCGGCGGAAGGCCGGGTCCTGGTCGGCGGCCCACTCGTCGAACACCAGCACCGGGCGTTCTTCCAGCCAGGCGTTGACCAGCGCCAGGCGCTTGCGTTGGCCGGTGGACAGATCGGTGGTGCTGAACACGCCATCCTTGACGCTGACCTTGTGGGCGATCTCCAGGCGTTCCAGGTATTTTGTCGCGCTGTCGAGTGACTGGGCGGCGCTGCCCTGGACCAGGTCGTCGAACAGGTAGTAATCGGCGAACACCGTGGTGAACAGCTGGCGATAGTCGTCGCGCTCGGAGTCGCTCACGGCGTTGCCATTGAGCAGGATTTCCCCGGCCTGCGGCGGGTATAGCCCCAGCAGCAGCTTGATCAGGGTGGTCTTGCCGCTGCCGTTTTCGCCGACGATGAACACGATATCGCCCTGGGCGATGTTCAGGTCGATCGGCCCCAGGTGGAACGGTTCGCTGCCTGCCACTGCCGGCGGGCTGTAGCGCACACCGCGCAATTCCAGGCTGTTGACCACCGGTTGCGGGGCTTCGCTGTCATCCATCAGCAGGTGCGGTTCCGGCGAGGAGAAGCGCTGTGACAGCTCACTGATACGACCAAATGCAATCTTCGCCTTGCCCACCACCGGCAGGTAGCCGAGCAGGTGTTCCAGCGGGCCTTTCATGTACAGCAGCACCAGGACGAAACCGGTGATCACGCTAGGGTCGGGGTTGGGGTTATAGGCCTGCATCGCCAGGGCCAAGCCGATCACCACGAAGAACAACATCGAGCCAAAGGTCTTGGCAAGGATGTAGATGTTAACGGAACGCACCTGGATGTCGGCGATGCGGTCCGCGGTTTCCTGAATGCGCTGGGTGTTCATGCGAAAGCGCCGGGGCCGGTGCATGCGCAGTTCCTTGGCGCCGGAGGCAATGGCGTTGTAGTAACGCTGCAGCTCATCCTCGTGGCTGCGCGCCAGGTCGAAGCCCTGGATGCCTTTGCCGCCGGCGATGAACTGCACGGCACTGCCGATCACGATGGCGACCACCATCATCAGGAACATCGGTACCGACAGGTAGGCCAGGTAGCCCAGGCAACCCAGGGTCACTGTGGCCGCAATGGCCAGCGGTGTGAACGCGAAGGAGAAATCGCTGATGGTGTCGACGTCGTGGGTCAGTACCGGGATCAGCCGGTGGGAGCGATAACCCTCGATCTGCCCGATCGGCGCCGACAGCACCTTTTCGCCGAGGTCCTTGCGCAGGGCGGCAATGATCCGTTGGCCGACGTAATTGGTGCCGATATCGGAAATGATCGAACTGACCAGCGCCAGCACACACAGCGCAGCAAACGTCAGAATCACCCCTTGGGTCATCCCGGCGGAGGAGTGCAGCGCATTATTGATAGTCGCCAGCAGCAGCGTGATGGCCAGGCCACCGGCCATGCCCAGGGCGACGGAGACGCTCACGATGGCGCGAAAGGGCCTGAGCAATGCGAGCAAACCGCTGAAGGCGCCGCGCTTGGGGTCGGTCATAGGTACTTCCCGGAAAGTGAATGGAGGGGGCTGGGCACACAGACCCTTACCCATGACAAACGAAGCGTCGGCGCGAGTATTTAGCGCGGCGTGCCCGGCGGTGGCGGTGGCGGATAAATTGCCCGCTGCCTGGTTCGTTCTTGTTGGGTAGGCGCACGCGTAGGGTCGCGTGCCGGATCTATTCAGTGAGAGCGAACCAATGACGAAAAAAAACCTGGTGTATGTGTGGTCCCTGAGAAATGCCGCCGCCGACAAGGCCGGGCAGCCAGTGGCCTATAAGGACCACGAGCGCTACATGAAGTCGGTGCTGGAGTTTCTGGTGGGCTCGCTCAACGATACGTCGCTGGGCGAGGCCTATAACCTGGTGGGCGTGGTGTATGACGACGACGAGCAAAACCCGCGTGACCGGCAATTGGTCGCCGACTATGGCTTTGCCTATGCGCCGGGCCGCCAGTGGCTGTACCCGGCGGACCTGCGGGTGCAGGGGCGTCTGGTCAACGATTTGCTGCTGAGCGTGCCGTCCACCTACCGCCGCCTGCCGCGTGGCAGCGCGCAACACATCGCCGGCAAGCAGGATTTCGAACGCCGCCTGCACGACACGCTGGTGGAGCTGAAGGCCGATATCGTGGTGCTGGACGGCCTGTTGGTGATCCTCGATGAGCTGGTGCGCCCGGGTGCGCCATTTGCGCGGCGGATCATGAACATTCACCCGGGCATTACCCGTATCGAATCGCCCTACGAGCGCCGGGGCGCCTACGCCACCTGGAACGCCTTGTACGGTGCCCGTGGCCAGGCGGTGGTGGATTGGACGACCAAGGAGACGCAGCCGTGCGAGCCGCTGTACCTGACCGGTGCCTCGTTCCACTACGTGGACAACGGCATCGACTCCGGTGAAGTGTTCCACGACGTGCTCAAGACCGAGATTTCCCCGGACGACACCATCCTCGAATTGCGCTGGAACAACTTCAATAACAGCCTGTTTCCGGCGTTGCATGAAGGTTTGGAACGGTTGGCTCAGCAAAGCTGACGCACGCCCCCTGTAGGAGCGGGCTTGCCCGCGAAAATCGCCAACGATAACGCGTTTATCCTGGATAAACGCGGCGTACTCGGGGGCTTCGCGAGCAAGCTCGCTCCTACAGTGGGTGCAGCGGGTGCAGCGGGTGCAGCGGGTGCAGCGGGTGCAGCGGGTGCAGTAGGTGCAGTGGGTGCAGCGGGTGCAGCGGATGCAGTGGGTGCAGTGGGTGCAGTGAGGGGATTTGTTGTTACAGGTCGCGCACTACCCGAAAGCCGATCCAGTCCCCGCGTGTCTGCGGGTAGATGTTGTTGCGATTGCCCGAGCGCGAGAACACTGGCGCTTCGCCCCAGTCATTGCCACGGATCTGGTAGCTCTCGCAGTTCGGTTCCACCCAGGCGCTGCCGTCGGTCGGTGCGCCGATGTAGTTGGGGTGTTCGCAGTCGGCCACGCGCTCGTAGACGTTGCCGTGCATGTCGTACATGCCGAATGCGTTCGGCGGGTAGCTGCCGGCCGGCGAGGAAAAACTGTAGCCATCCGCCGGACCGTAAGTGTTGGCATGTTCGGCAATGCTGTAACCCTTGCCCTCGTCGAACGGAAACGGGAAGGGCCCGCTGGAGCCGGCGCGCGCGGCGTATTCGCGCTGGGCTTCGCTGACCATGCGGTACGGCTGCCCGGTCTTTTTCGACAGCCAGGCCACGTAGTGTTTGATGTCGTCCATGTCCATGCACACTGCCGGCTGACGCGGGCTCTGGGGGTAGCGCGGCTTGCTGGCGATGCATTCGCGGCCGGGGCGGGTGTCGCCGTCGGCGATCTTGACCCCGGTCTGGCGGATATAGCTGTCCCACTCGCCAGCGGTGATCTGGAAGCGGCTCATGGCGAACGGCTTGGCGAAGGTCACGGCATGCATCGGGCCTTCGTCCGGCTCGCGGCCGACCTCATCGTCGGGCGTGCCCATGGTGAAAGTGCCGGCGGGCAGCACCACCATTTCCGGGCAGTCCTTGCAGTCCTTGAATACTTTGCCGGGTTGCGGCGTGGCGGCCTCGGCCAGGTTGGGCAGCAGCGCTGCGCACAGGGCGGTGAGGGCCAAAGCGGTCAGGGGGGCGGATGGCGTCATGTGGGCCTCTCGTTCAAAGGGCAAAGGGCGTGCGTCGCCACCGCTGGCTCAGCACGGTCATGTTGTGCTCACGGGCTTACGTCGAGGGTGATGAGCGGTTGGCCAAGGGCTTGGCGGCTTTTTGTACCTGGTCCCACACCCGCAGAAAGTTGCCGCCCCACAGCTTGGCGATGTCGGCTTCGGAGTAGCCGCGCTGGATCAGCTCGGCGGTGACGTTGCGGATTTCGCCGACGTTGTTCCAGCCGTCGATACCGCCGCCGTCGTTGAAGTCCGACGCCAGGCCGACATGGTCGATGCCGATCTTGCGCACGGTGTAGTCGATGGCATCGCCCAGGTCCTTGAGGGTGGCCTTGGGTTCGTCATCGAGGATGGCGTACAGCGCGCTGGCGTACTCGCCGAACGTGTGCTCGGGCCAGGCGGCGATGATTGCGTCGCCCGGCATCAGGGCCACGGCCAGGTTGGGCAGGGGGGGCAGGTCGAAGCGGGCGCGCAGGCTGTTGAGCTTGTCCTGGGTCGGCTGGCTCAGCGGGCGAAGGTAGGCGGAGAAGGCCACGATCTGTACCACGCCGCCGCTGCGCTTGATCAGTTGCAGTTCCTTGTCGCTGAGGTTGCGCGGGATATCCACCGCCGCGCGTGGCGCCGAGTGGGAGGCCACCAGTGGCGTGCGGCTCAACTGCGCAACCTGTTCCAGGGCCTTGGTCGACATTTGCGACACATCGATGATCACCCCCAGGTCATTGAGGCGGTGTACCGCTTGCTGGCCGATGTCCGAGAGGCCGTCGAGAGCGTCGGTGGAGTCATTGAAAAATGGCAGTGGCCGCGACGAGTCGGACCAGGCGTTATTGCCGATATAGCTGAAGCCGAACATACGCATGCCGCGTGCTGTCCACAGGTCCAGTTGGTTCAGGTCGCTGCCCAGCGGGTAGGCGTTGAGCATGCTGATAAAGATTGCGAATTTGCCTTCGCCATGCAGGCGCCGGAAGTCATCCGGGGTGTAGGCGATGCCCACTTCGTTGGGGAAGTCGCGCACCACGCCGGAGATGATTTTGTAGCGCACTTCCTGCTCGTGGCGGGCTTCCTCGACAAAGCCGTCGCTGGGCCTGTGGGGAGCATTGGCGCCGTTCCAGATTTCCGGCCAGCCGAAAACCGTCAGCGCCGCCCCGGACAATCGCCCGCGACGCGCCTTGGCCAGGTCGAACTGGCCGCTGCCGTCGTGGTCGGCCTCATTGCCGGCGGTGCCGAAATCCAGCGGCACGGTGATATGGCTGTCGAACGACAACAGGCGCTCCTGCAGGTCATTGGCCTGCTTGATCACCGCCAGCGGGTAGCCGGCATTGCCTCGGAACCAGTGATCCCAGGCCAGGAAACCGGCCCCGGCGCCGATGACCAATGCCAGTGGCAGGCCGATAAACAGCGCCTTTTTCGAACGTGGTTTTGTCATTGCCGTCTCAGTCAGTTGAGGCCTTTGCTATCTGGGAAGAACGAGCGATGAGCGCGGAAATTTAGGCCTCGGCGACGGCGCGGTAAATTTCCCGCGCGAGTAAACGTTCTAGCTCTGATAACGCTGTTTCCTAAGGTAGACAATGACGATCTCTCGACGTGGGTTCATCGCAGGCCTGGCGCTGACTGGTGCCGCCTTGCCGGCGGCCTTATATGCCCATCGCGAGTGGACGCGTGAAGAATTCCCCATCACCCCCGGCGAAGCCACGGTGGATCTTGCCGATACCGCCGGCCAGCACCTGGCGAACACATTGCGCGGGGTGTGGAACCTGCGCCTTGAAGGCCGCGATGCCGGCCTCAAGGGTTTGCCCGCGCAGGGCCTGGCGTTGCTGCTCGATGTCGCGCCGCGTGGGCGTGGCCTGCGTGGTTATCTCGACACGGCCGAGCACCTGCGCGGCGATGGCGAACCCCGTTATCGCGTGTTGGGTGACTTGCTCACGGGCGAGGGCACCGAGCTCTATTGGCGGCTGATCGACCGTGATGCAGCCGACGGCGCGCCGGCCTATGAATTCAGCATGACCGTCGATGAAGTCTGGGGCGTCTTCGGCAACGCCGGCAGCGGCACCCTCAGCGGGCAGATCCTCGACCTCGACCGCCCCCTGGCGCTGACCGCGCCGGAGAATCGCTTTGTTGCCCACAAACAGCCGTTTCCCGAAGCCCGCCAACGCATCGGTCTCAACCCTTCGCTGCTGGCCTGGCTGATTTCCCCCGAGCACCGCCTGTTCCACCAACTGTGGCACGCCACGCGCGACCAATGGCACAAGCTCTCCGAGGAAAAACGCGACGCGTTGCGTGGCATCGGCTGGCAGCCCGGCCCACGGGGCAAGGAGCGCGACGCGCGGGGCAAGCTCAAGGATCGCAACGGCTCGGGCATCGACTTCTTCTTCATGCATCGGCATATGCTCGGCACCGCACGTGCGATGCAAGACTTGCCGTCGTGGTCCGCCTTCCCCGAACCGCAACCGGCCCTGGAACGTGATCGCCTGGGCTTCCTGCGCTACTTCGACAACCATGACGGCTTTGCCCTGCCACCCACTTGGCTGGCGCCGGACGACGGCGACTACACCCAATGGGTCAGCGATATCAAAGCCGCCGAGACCTACCACAGCAACTTCCAGGTCTGGGAATCCCAATACCGCGACCCGCGATACCTGGCCAAATTGACCCTGGGCCAGCTCGGCTCCGAAATGGAACTGGGCCTGCACGACTGGCTGCACATGCGCTGGGCCTCGGTGCCCCGCGACCCCTCCAACGGCGCCCCCGTGCCCTTCGCCCGCGACCCGGCAGACTTTGCCGCGCGTTGGTATGCACCCGAAAACGACTTTCTTGGCGATCCGTTTTCCTCCCACGTCAACCCGGTGTTCTGGCACTTCCATGGCTGGATCGACGACCGCATCGAAGACTGGTTCCGCGCCCATGAGCGCTTCCATCCCGGCCAGGTCAGCCGCCTGGAGGTCAATGGCGTGGCATGGTTCGCGCCGGGGCGGTGGGTTGAAGTCGGCGACCCGTGGCTGGGCCCGGATACCCATGGCTGCAGCACCACGCCAGGCTTGCAGAGGGGGCGTTCGATGGAGATGGACCCAGAGATCATGAAGCTCGCCCTGCGAATTACGTTTGCTGCGCAAGACGAAGCGCTGCAGGGTTTGTTCAAACGGGTGCAGAAGCGGCCATGGTATGCGCGGCATTTGAAGGTCAAGGCGCGCGAGGTGTAGGCGTTTTTTGCTGGAGTTCAATGTTTATGATGTAAAGCTGAGACGGAGATGGTTTATCTTCTGGTCGGCACGTGGGTGTTTTTTATAGGTTTTAGTACTATAAATAATGGAGGATATTGAAAGAAATTTATATGGGTTTGTATATTTCTACTGATCTTTTATTGGGCGCCGGCGCAGTTAAGAAATATCCGACAGCTGGATCCCTGTCTGTGGTTTAAATCTTCAATAATCTTTGCAAGAAAGATAATCTTTGTGCTTTGTGGGAAATATCCCTGATGCGCAATGGAAAGTTCCCGTCCGTGATCCGGGGGCTGGTAAGTTCCGGCAGTGATACTTCATTCTAGTGAGCAAGCGGACGCCATGTGCCATGTAGCGCTTTGGTTTCCGGAAAGGGAATTTAAGTTGATTGGATTCCGGTTTTAATTTCCATCTGACCGCAGATCAATGCTGTTGGATAACTCACGGAATGAAACGATGACGCTAAGCAGCTTTCAAAATGAAGTGCCCAAGGCCAGGGTTAATATCAAGCTCGACCTGCATACCGGTGGTGCGCAGAAAAAGGTTGAGTTACCTTTGAAACTGATGGTGCTGGGTGACTACAGTAACGGTAAAGAACAGCGTCCGCTCTCCGAGCGCGGCAAGGTTGATATCAATAAGAACAACTTTGACAGCGTCCTGGGCGAGTTCTCGCCGGGTCTGAAGCTGGCTGTCGACAACACCTTGGACGACGATGCGTCCGACACCGCTGTCGAACTGAGTTTCCGGTGCATGAAGGACTTCGAGCCTGAGCAGGTCGCACGGCAGATTCCACAACTGCGTGCGTTATTGGCGATGCGCAACCTGTTGCGTGATCTCAAATCGAATCTGCTGGACAACGTGACCTTCCGCCATGAGTTGGAGCGCATCCTCAAGGATGACGCGCTCAGTGACGAACTGCGCGCTGAGTTGGCTGCCTTGGCGCCTGAAGAAGAGCGTTAATTCATAGCGGTAATTTAAAAGGGAAGTTAAATCATGTCCTTAGAGCATTCCAACGTGCAAGCGCGCGGCGCCACAGTGTTGTCTGAAGAGTCTGCGGGTGTTTATGCTGCGCTGTTTAACAAGATTAATTTAAGTCCTGTTGCTGAATTGGTCGGTATTGATATCTTTCAGAACTCGGATGCGCTGTCCGAGGTGTCCGCCGATGAGCGGGTGACGGCAGCGGTCAGTGTGTTTTTAAAGTTGCTTAAGCAATCGCCGCAAAAAATCGAGCGTTTGGATAAAGTCCTGTTGGATGAGCATATTGCTTCGTTGGACCGGCAGATTGGCCGTCAACTCGATGCGGTCATGCACCATCCGGACTTCCAGCGCGTCGAGTCAACCTGGCGCGGTGTGAAATCGCTGATTGATCAGACGGATTTCCGTCAGAACGTTCGCATAGAACTATTGGATGTCAGCAAGGACCACCTGGTGCAAGACTTCGAGGACGCGCCTGAAATTGCCCAGAGCGGCTTGTACCTGCATACCTACACGCAGGAGTACGACACCCCGGGGGGCGAGCCGATTGCGGCGGCTATTTCAAACTACGAATTCGATCGCAGGCCTCAGGACATCGCGCTGCTGCGCAATATTTCCAAAGTCGCCGCCGCCGCCCACATGCCGTTTGTGGGGGCTGTAGGCCCAGCGTTCTTCGGCAAGGAAACCATGGAGGAGGTGGCCGCGATCAAGGACATCGGCAACTATTTTGATCGTGCCGAATACATCAAGTGGAAGTCATTCCGTGACAGTGACGACGCGCGTTACATCGGCCTGACCATGCCGCGCGTCCTGGGGCGCTTGCCCTACGGGCCCGACACCGTTCCTGTGCGCAGCTTCAATTACGTCGAGAATGTCAAAGGGCCGGATCACCACAAGTACCTGTGGACCAACGCATCGTTTGCCTTTGCCGCGAACATGGTCAAAAGCTTCATCAGCAACGGTTGGTGCGTGCAGATACGTGGGCCGCAGTCGGGTGGTGCGGTCACTGAACTGCCTATCCATTTGTATGACTTGGGCACCGGCAATCAGGTCAAGATTCCTTCCGAAGTGATGATTCCGGAAACCCGTGAGTTCGAGTTCGCCAACCTCGGTTTCATTCCGCTCTCGTACTACAAGAACCGCGACTATGCGTGTTTCTTCTCGGCCAACTCCGCGCAAAAGCCGGCGCTGTACGACACAGCCGACGCCACCGCGAACAGTCGAATCAACGCACGCCTGCCTTACATTTTTCTGCTGTCACGCATTGCTCACTATCTGAAGCTGATCCAGCGCGAAAACATTGGCACCACCAAGGACCGGCGTTTGCTGGAGCTGGAGTTGAACAAGTGGATCGGCGGGCTGGTCACCGAGATGACTGATCCGGGCGATGACTTGCAGGCCTCACACCCGCTGCGGGAGGCGAAGGTCACGGTGGAAGACATCGAGGACAACCCCGGTTTCTTCCGCGTCAAGTTGTATGCCGTGCCGCACTTCCAGGTCGAGGGTATGGACGTGAACTTGTCACTGGTTTCGCAGATGCCCAAGGCCAAAGCCTGATTCAGTCGTAGGGAAACGATGCCATGAATATCGATCGCCCTCTGTGGGCCGCCGGGGCGTTGCTGTCGCCGCAACAATTCCAGCAACAGGCGCGCTGGGAGGCTTGGACCAACGAACAACTCGCGCACCTGGCCCTGGCGCACCCCTGGGGTGTCCAGGCGGTAGGGTTCGACCTGGATGCATTACGGCTGGGTAAGCTCAAGGCGACTCAGTTGCGGGTCCGCATGCCCGATGGCACCTGGATCGACACCGAGCAGGTCGACCGCCTGCCTCCGGCCTTGGAGCTGGCGCAGTTGCTGGCCGACGAAGATCAGGACGCGTTATTGCACTTGGCCTTGCCCCTGGAACAGGCGAATGGCGACAACTGCCTGTTCGACGGTGGCAGGGCCGATCGGCCCACACGCTATCGCCAGTCTTGGCGCGACGTACAGGATATGTATGCCGATGAGGTGCAGTCGATAGGCGTGCTGGAGCATGCACTGAGCCTGCGCCTGCAGCGCGACGATAATGCGGACTACATGACGTGTCCGCTCGCGCGCCTGGTGCGCGACGGGCAGGGCGCCTGGAGCCTCGACCCGGGCTATGTGCCGCCGTTGCTGAGCTTCGCCGCGCACCCGGGGTTGCTGAACCAGCTGGACAACCTGTTGACGCAATTGTCCGCCAAGCGGCAACGGCTCATGGGCATGCGGCGGGAAAGCAATCAGCGCATGGCCGACTTTGCCGTCGCCGACGTGTCGCTGTTCTGGCTGCTCAATGCCTTGAATACCTACCAGCCGGTATTGGCCGATCTTCGGGAGTTTCCCGCGCGCCACCCCGAGCAGGTCTACCAGCAACTGATCAAGCTCGCCGGTGGCCTGCTCACGTTTTCGCTGGAACACGACGTAGACAAAATCCCCGCTTATCGGCACACCTCGTTGGAGGCGGTATTCCCGCCGCTGATGCACACCCTGTCGCTGTTGTTGGAGGCCAGTCTGCCGTCGCGGGTCATTGCTTTGAGCCTGGAGGTGCAGGGGGCCAATCGTTGGCAAGTCACGCTGAATGACCCGCGTTTGCGCGAGCGTGAGGGGGCCGATTTCTATCTGTCGGTGCGCAGTCGGCTACCGGCGGCGCAGGTGCAGGACCAGTTCCCGCGCCTGTGCAAGATCGGTACGCCGGATGAGGTCGATTATCTGATCAACGCGGCGCTCGACGGGGTGCCGTTGCAGTCCCTCAGCCATGTGCCGGCGGCGATTCCATTGCGCCTGGAAAATCAGTACTTCGCACTGGATCTCGGGCATTCCAAGGGGCAGGCGGTGCTGGACGAAGGGGTCTGTGCTTTCTACGTTCCCAGCAGCTTGGTCGACGTCAAGCTGGAACTGTTTGCGGTGCTGCGCTCATGAAACCGACGCCTTCCAACGAGCAAGCCGCAGCAGCGGTGGATATCGACGCGCTGTTACAGGACACCTACCTATTGGTGGTCGAGTTGCGCCAGGGCGCCTCGGTGCAACCTGGTCGGGAGTTGGGCCAGCTTTGTATCGAACAGGTTGAGCAAGCTCGGCAGCACCTTGAACGGGCGGGCCTGAGTCAGCGCAACATCGACCATATCAGTCATGCTCAATGCGCGCTACTCGACGAAACGGTGCTGACCTGCGCCGACGCAGATGCCCGCGCCGCCTGGGCCAGCGAACCGTTGCAGGCCAAGTTCTTCAATCGTCATCAGGCCGGTGAGTTTCTGTACGAGGCCATGCGTGACGTGTTGAGCGAACCCGCGCCGGACCGGCATGTGTTGACGGTATTTCAGCGCGTATTGATGTTGGGTTTTCGCGGGCGCTATCGTGATTTGAGCGACCCCGGACGCGAGCAACTATTGGTTGCTCTCAACGCACAGGTGGCGCCGTTCAAGGTCAGCCAACACATGCCGACGCAGGTGGTCGGTGGCGAACTCAGCGCGGGTTTTGGCTGGCTGCGCTCGCCCTTGATTCATCTGCTGACAGTGGCCCTGTTGCTGGTTGCGACGTGGTGGGGATTGGATCATCTGCTGAGCGATGCAATTGCCTCGCTCTTGCCTGATCAGGGGTAAGTGCGGATGACCTTCAATCTGCATCGCATCCTTTACCTGTGGGCCGGTGTCCTCGTCCTCGCGTTGCTGCTCATCATTCCGCTGGCGATGTGGGCGCGTGTGCTCGGCGTGCTGATCGCGGTGTGCTGTGTGACGTGGGCCTGGGTATCGCTGCGCCTGCGCGCCGAGCGGCAGCGTGGGTCGGTGAGGTTGGCCGAGGGCATGGTGCTGCCCGCTGCGGGGTTTCGTCAGCCGGTGGTGCTGGTCTGCGGTGATGGCCTGGATGGGCTGTTCGGCGGGGTTGCCGCCGGGCAGTTGGCCCTGCGGGTGACCGAGCAAGGGTGCTACGTGCGCGTACCGAGCCTTGAGCAACTGCCGGCTATCACCGATCACCTTCTGGCCTTGCGTCCTGGCTGGGCCGGGCAACTGGGCGTGATGTTCAGCGTCAGCCCCGGCGCGCACAGTGATGGGGCGGTACTCGCCGGTCAGATGCGCGCCTTCAGTCATCAACTGGCCTTGGCCCGCAAACGCGGGGTTGCGCTGCCGCTGTTGCTGGTGAGCTACCTGCAAACCCTGCAGGACGAGGCACCCTGGTTCTGTTGGGGCAGCGGGCAGGCCGAGGTCCGTGTGTGTGATGCGGGTGCTTGCGTCAGCCTGGATGACTGGCAACAGCAACCCGCTGACTCGCTCAGGCAGGCCGCTCGGATGCACGCCAGCATTCAACTGAACAGCGCTGTGGCCTGGCTTCACGAAGCGGTACTGCCGCACCTTGTCATGCGTAGCGCTTCTGGCCTGGTGGCGATCTGCGCAGTTACGTGGGGGCCGGCATTGGCGCATGCCGTGAAGGGGAACCTGTGGCAGCAATGGTTACGCAGCAAAGTGGCGCTGGCGGATCACAGGGCGGTTGTGGCCGATGCTGTGTTGCCGTTCCCGGACCCTTTGCTCAACCTGCTGCCGCTCGGCCCGCTGCGTTCCCCGGTGCAACGCGCGAGCGTTGTTGCGCTGTGGTTGTTCGCTGTCGCCGGTGTTGTCGCACTTGCCAGTTCGGCGTGGCAGAACGCCCTGTTGCTGCGCCAAGTCAGTGATGACCTGCGACGTTATTCGGCGATCCCGCAACCGACCCAGCGTAATCAGCGCGAGTTTCTTTGGCGTGAAAGTGCCGTGGGCGTGCTGCGCCAGGACGCCCAGCGTCTGGACGCGTACTACCGGCACGGTGCGCCCCCGGCATTCGGCCTGGGCCTGTATCGCGGCGAACGCCTGCGCGCTGCGCTGCTGGCGGTACTGGCTGCTCACGTTGAGCCGCCACCGGCCGCATCGCCTGCGCGGGCTGCCAGCCCGGTGCGGTTGGACAGCCTGTCGCTGTTCGCCAGCGGCAGTGCCCAGCTTAAGGCGGATTCAGCCAAGATCCTGATCAATGCGCTGGTCGATATCAAGGCCCAGCCCGGCTGGCTGATCGTGATCTCGGGGCATACCGATGCCACTGGCGACCCCGAGAACAACCTTCGACTGTCCCGCGCCCGCGCCGCTGCCGTGCATGACTGGATGCAACGCATGGGCGGCATTCCCGACAGCTGCTTTGCCGTGCAGGGTTTCGGCGCCAGCCAGCCGATTGCCGGTAACGACACCGAGGCGGGGCGTGCAGCCAACCGCCGCGTTGATATCCGTCTGGTACCTGAGGCGGGGGCCTGCGCGCTTCCCGTTGCAAGCCCGGACAGGCAACCCCCGGTCGCATTCCGCGACATTTAAATCTACGAGAAAAAGGAGCTTCACATGGCAATTCCCGTTTACCTCTGGCTGCAAGACGACGGCGGCGCAACTATCAAGGGTTCGGTGAACGTGCAACAACGCGAGGGCAGCATCGAGGTGGTTGCCCAGGATCACAGTCTGTACATCCCCACCGACAACAACACCGGGAAATTGACCGGTACGCGGGTTCATACCCCGTTTCTGTTTTCCAAGGAAATCGATGCCTCCAGCCCCTATCTCTACAAGGCGGTCACCACCGGGCAAACCCTCAAGAGTGCCGAGTTCAAGTGGTACCGCATCGATGATGCGGGGCAGGAGGTCGAGTACTTCATCACCAAACTCGAAGAGGTCAAGGTCGTGAAAGTCGCGCCGAAAATGCACGACGTCAAAGACCCCAGCAAAGAGAAGCACAACCACCTCGAGCAGGTGGAGTTGCGTTACGAGAAGGTCACCTGGACCTACAAGGACGGCAACATCATCCACTCCGATTCGTGGAATGAACGCCAAAGCGCTTGATACGCCCGGAGCAGCAGGTGGGTCTTTGCCTGCTGGCTCCCGGTGTGCTGGGTTGAGCGTCCGTTCGCGGGCGTTCAGCCAAACACATCGAGTTTCCAACCCGTGGCTGGTGTTAACGATCACGTACCACCATCACCGAACAAGGATGTAGCCGTATGGCCCAGAATTCCACGCGCTTGCTTCGTCGTCTCAACCCTTACTGCGCCCAGGCGTTGAGTGCAGCGGCCACGCTGTGCCAAAGCCGTGCCCACGCGCAGATCACCGTCGAACACTGGCTACTCAAGTTGCTGGGGCAAGGTGAAGGCGACCTGACCGTGATCGCACGTCGCTATGAGTGGAATATGGAGACGTTGTGGTATGGCTTGCTGGAGCACATCGATCGTCTGCCGCGTAGCGTGCAGAGCAAGCCGCAGCTGTCGGCGCCATTGCAGCAACTGATCAAAAATGCCTGGTTGCGTGCCTCATTGGACGAGCACAACGACAGCCTGCGTTCCGTACATCTGCTGAGCGCGTTGATGGAGACGCCCAACCTGCTGGCGTGCGAAGCCGTATGGCCTTTGCTCAGTCTCAGTGAGGCGCAGTTGCAGCGGCTGCAGGTGCTGCTGGACCAAACCTCCGAAGAGCGCCCCGCGGTGCAGACGTCAGTGACCGTGGGGCCTTCAAGTGAACTCGCCATACTCCCGGCTAGCGTGTCGAAAGACGATGCGTTAGCGGCGCTGCTGGACAGGTTCACCCAGGACCTGACCGCCAAGGCCGCGCAAGGGAAGATCGACCCGGTGTTCGGCCGCGATGATGAAATCCGTCAGGTCATTGACATCCTCAGCCGTCGGCGCAAAAACAATCCGATCCTGGTGGGCGAGCCTGGTGTCGGCAAAACGGCGCTGGTCGAAGGCCTGGCGTTGAGCATTGCCCAAGGCAAGGTGCCGGACAGTCTCAAAACAGTCAGTGTGCGTACCCTTGACCTGGGATTGTTGCAAGCCGGCGCTGGCGTCAAGGGCGAGTTCGAACAACGCCTGAAAAACGTGATCGACGCCGTACAGCAGTGCGAACAACCGGTGCTGTTGTTTATCGATGAGGCCCATACCCTGGTCGGGGCCGGCAACCAGGCCGGCGGCGCCGATGCGGCCAACCTGCTCAAGCCCGCTCTGGCCCGTGGCGAGTTGCGCACCATCGCCGCGACCACCTGGAGTGAATACAAGCAGTATTTCGAGCGTGATGCCGCTTTGGAAAGACGCTTTCAAATGGTCAAGGTCGAGGAACCGGACGACGCGAACGCTTGCCTGATGTTACGCGGACTCAAGGCGCGCTACGCCAGCCATCACGGTGTGCACATCCAGGATGCGGCAGTGCAGGCGGCGGTCAGCCTGTCGAGGCGCTACCTGACGGGGCGCCAGTTGCCGGACAAAGCCGTCGACCTGCTGGACACCGCCAGCGCCCGGGTGTGCATGAGCCTGGACTGCGAACCGCAGGCGTTGCGCCGTCTGAGTGCCCTGCAAGTGGCCCTGGAACTGGAGGGCCGAGCGCTGGAGCAGGATCAGCGGCTTGGCGGCCACAGCGTGGATGAGCGTCTGGCGACGATTGCCGCGCAACACGCCGATCTGCAACGTCAACACGCCGATCTGGAACAGCAATACCGCCAAGAACTCGATCTGGCCCAACAACTGATTGCTGCGCGCCAGGCGCAGCCACCGCAGCGGGATACCTGTGCACAGTTGCAACGGCAGTTGAGTGACATTCAAGGCAGCCAGCCACTGCTGTCTTTGGATGTCGACGCACGTAGCGTGGCGCAAGTCATCGCCGACTGGACCGGCGTGCCGCTGGGCAGCTTACTCAAGGACGAGCAGGCCAATCTGCTGCTGCTCGAACAGCAATTGCAAGCGCGCGTGATCGGCCAGGCTCCGGCCTTGAGTGCCTTGGCTCAGCGCCTGCGTGCGGCCAAAACCGGGCTCACCGATGAGAAGGCGCCGTTGGGCGTGTTCCTGCTGGTCGGCACCAGCGGCGTAGGCAAGACCGAAACGGCGCTGGCCTTGGCCGACAGCCTGTTCGGCGGCGAAAAATCACTGATCACCCTCAACTTTTCCGAGTACCAGGAAGCCCACACAGTCAGTCAACTCAAAGGCTCGCCACCCGGCTACGTCGGCTACGGCCGGGGCGGTGTATTGACCGAAGCCGTGCGCCAGCGGCCCTACAGCGTTGTGTTGCTCGACGAGGTGGAAAAGGCGCATCGCGATGTGCTTAACCTGTTCTACCAAGTCTTCGATCGTGGGTTTATGCGCGATGGCGAAGGGCGCGAGATCGACTTCCGTAACACGGTCATTCTGATGACCTCCAACCTCGGCAGCGATCTACTGCACACCAGCGTGCAGGAACACCCGGAGATACCGGACAGCGTGCTGCATGAACGACTGCGTCCGATCCTGCGCGAACACTTTCAGCCAGCGTTGCTGGCGCGCTTTCAAACCCTGATCTATCGCCCGCTGCGAGCCGACGCACTCAAATGCATTGTTGCGATCAAGCTGGCCCAGGTCGCCAAGCGCCTGCAGCGTCATTACGGCCTGGATTGCCGGATTGACGACACCCTGAACGACGCCTTGGTTGCTGCCTGCCTGCTACCGGATTCGGGCGCACGCAACATCGACAGCTTGCTTAACGAGCAGATCCTGCCGGTCCTCAGTCAACAACTGTTGGCGCGTCGAGCGGCGCAACTGCGCACCCACGGCGTGAGCTTGGGCTATAGCGAGGATGAAGGGATCAGTCTGCATTTCAGCGATGTTCAAGACACGGCGCAGGCCGTCGCCCTGGAGGTGTGAACGTGCAGGCTTTCTTCGACCACAGCCGGCACACCTTGAGTGTGCGCAACATCGAAGCCCGTCTCGACGTGTTGGCCTTTGAAGGCCACGAACACCTGAGTCAACCCTTCACCTATCGTGTGGAATTCACCAGCACCGAACGTGACCTCGCCGCCGAAACCCTGCTTGGCCAGGACGCCCGTTTCAGCCTGCACGCCGCCCCGCAAAAACCACCGGCCTCAGGCTTCAGCGCGCCCGCGGTCAAACCGCTGCGCAGCCTGCACGGCGTGGTCACCGGCTTCAAGCGCCAATCCGGCTCGAACGACCAGGCCCGTTATGAAATCACTCTGCAGCCGCGCCTGGCCCTGCTCGGCCAAGGCAGACAATTTCGCATCTACCTGCATCAATCCGTGCCGCAGATCGTCGAAAGCATCCTGCGCAGCCGCCACGACTTTGAAGGCCAGGACTTTCTGTTCAGCCTGAAACGCGACTACCCCAGGCGCGAGCAGGTCATGCAATACGGCGAGAGCGACCTGGCCTTCATCGACCGCCTGCTCGCCGACGTCGGCATCTGGTACCGCTTCACCAGCGACGAACGCCTGGGTATCGATGTGGTCGAGTTCTGCGACGATCAGCGCCTCTACCAGTTCGACATCGCGCTGCCGTATCGCCCGCAATCCGGGCTGGGCAGCAGCGGGCAGGACGCGGTGTGGCACCTGCAATCGAACCACCGGGTGGTCGAACAACAGGTGCATATCCGCGCCTACCACCCCCGCGACGCCGGCGCCCACCTGAGTGGCGAGATCGACCAGAGCCGCGGCGCCAGTGGCACCTACGGCGAGGCCTACCACTACGCCGAGCCCTACACGACCCTCGGCGACCGGCTGGATCAGGACGAAGACCTGCTCAGTGAAAGCGGCTACTTCTACGCACGCCTGCGCCACGAGCGTTACCTCAACGCCCAGACCCAACTCAGCGGCATCACCAGCAGCGCCACGTTGGCGCCGGGGCAGGTGCTGCACATCTCCGGCGGCGCGCCCGAAGCCTTCACACCGGGCGCGGTGATCACCGGCCTGACCACCACCGCCGCCCGCGATAGCAGCTTGGTCGCGACCTTCCAGGCCATACCCTATTCAGACACCGTGTGCTTTCGCCCCGCACTGCAGCCCAAACCCCAAATCGCCGGCACCGTCCCGGCCCGCGTCACCAGCCCACAGGCCAACGACCCCTACGGCCACATCGACCTCGAAGGGCGCTACAAGGTCAACTTCCTGTTCGACCGCGACACCTGGAAACCCGGCGAAGAAAGCCTATGGCTACGCCTGGCCCGCCCCTACGCCGGAGATACCCACGGCCTGCACCTGCCGTTGATTCCCGGCACCGAAGTGGCCATCGCCTTTGAACAAGGCGACCCAGACCGGCCCTACATCGCGCACGCGTTGCACGATAGCCAGCATGTCGATCATGTGACCTTGCGTAACTACAAACGCAACGTGCTGCGTACCCCGGCGAACAACAAGCTGCGGATGGATGACACGCGGGGGCGGGAGCATATCAAGGTCAGTACTGAGTATGGAGGTAAGAGCCAGCTGAACCTGGGGCATTTGGTGGATGCCGCGAAACAAAAGCGTGGGGAAGGGTTTGAGTTGCGCACGGATAGTTGGGGCGCGATTCGTGGGGGGAAAGGTTTGTTTATCAGTGCGGATGACCAAGGCCAGGCTCGGGGTGAACAACTCGACATGGTGGCTGCCATTGAGCAACTGAAAAGCGCGCTATCGCTGGCGCGCTCTCTGGCGCAGGCAGCTCGTAGTGTTGGAGTGCAGCCTAGCGATATTGAGAGCCAACTGGATTTGGTTCAGTCACTCATAGGGTTGGCGCAATCGGGATTACTGCTGCATGCCCCGGCGGGTATCGGCGTAATGAGTCCTAAAGCCGTGTGTCTGTCTTCCGGAGGAGAGAGCGTGGGTATCATCGCCGCGCACAACGCCGACATCAGCGCCGGACACGATATCACCGCAGCCGCCGAGGGTGGCGTCAGCGTGCTTGCGCAAAGTGCTGACCTGCAATTCAAGGCGGCCCAAGGCAAAGTTGAACTGCACGCTCAAGGCAGTTACCTCCATGCTTTGGCAAAGACCGACGTTAAGATCGAAAGCCTGGAAGGTCGTATAGAAATCAACGCCCCGCAAGAACTGGTGCTCAACTGTGGCGGTGCCTATATCCGTTTAAAGGGCGGTGATATAGAGCTAGGGGCGCCAGGCAATATTTATCTAAAAGCTAACCATGTGCAAAAGTTTGGCAGCGCCAGCCTCAATACACCGGCGTCACTGTTGCCAGCGGGTTACTCCGGCGGCTATACCTTGAAAGACGACACGGAGACACCACTGCCATTTAGTCGCTACCGGATAACCACCCAACAAGGTGAGGTATTCAATGGAGTGACCGATAAGCATGGGCAGACGATGAGCGTTCATACCTTATTGCCCGGAGACCTGAAAATTGAATTACCAGAATCAGTAACACGCTATGACGAACAGCTTCGCTTGATCGGGCCTGATGGCGAGCTTGTAAGTAACTTTAAATATTCGGTCACTCTGGCAGATGGACATGTATTTGAGGGGGTGACAGGTGCGCAGGGTTTTACCCAGCGCTTCGAAACTCAGGAGCCGACACGGATCACGCAAATAGAACTTTTTCTTACGGAGGATTTCGGGGCTTTCTGCTGCGCTGCGGAAAGCATTAAAACCCCAATGGTCATTGATCTTACGTCAAGTGATGTATCAACTAACGAGGTAGCAATAGGTAGCTCGATAAAGGAGGTTTCTCTACCTAGAGGCAAGAAGCGCTCTTTGACGCTTGGGGAAATTGCCATGGCAGGAACAATCTTTAAGGATGCTATTGATTACACAAAAGTTGAGGTGCATCACGCTGGGTGGTGGGGGTTCGTGGGGCGGCAGAATACGGCTGCAACTCCTAACGGTAATATGTATTACCCTTCAAGTACTGGGTACTATAGGAATGATTTTTCCGCTACTGATGATGATCGAGATAAAGCGCTATTTATACATGAGATGACCCATGTATGGCAGTACCAGTTGGGTTATCCGGTAAAGCGAATGGGGTTGGTGGTTACAAGTCGTGGCGCACCTGCTTATCGCTATGCTCTGACAGAACAGAGCGTCTTGTCGGACTACAACATGGAGCAGCAAGGTGAAATCATCTCGGATTACTATTTGATTTGTGTGGTGGGTAATCCGCACGGTGTGTGGAATGAGCGCAACTTCACCAAAAGTCCAGCGCTTCTTGCGTCGACACTCGAGTCGTTTCTTAAAAAACCAGCCGACAAAAAACATCTTCCAAGTTGAAAAGGAGGGTCGTATGAAATTTGCACTGTTTTTAACGCTCAGCTTGCCATGGTTAGTAGTCGAAAGTGTTTACGCTGCATCATATGGCCGCAGAGAGGCTGGGGATGTGGTTTCGGTTAATGGTAAACCGGCTATTTGCGTGCCTAGCAATGCTAAGGGCGTCTTTGCAGTGAGCCGCGTATCATTAACAGAAAGCTATACACGAAACCCTCCTACTTGGGGGGCGTCCCTTTTGCCGGGATTTAAACCATTGGAGCTGAGTCCAGGTGCCTGTATCGTTTTAGGCACCGTGCCTGAGGGGTACGAGTACGACAACTACAAAATCAAAGCCCGCCCTCTGCTGCTTGAAGTTAATCAAACTTATATATTCAGTCTGCGTAATGCATATCGCTCTACTGATAGTTACGACGCCGTCTTCTGTGTCAATAAAACCGCGACCGGAGTCATGGAATATCTTCAGTACATCCGGCTGGCCGATGGAAGCCAGATCATTCCTTCGTGCGGTGGCAACCGTAACACTGATCCATCGAGTCAGGATGGCACAGGAGATGTTGATAAATGAATGATTCCTTGCACCGCACGGATACGCTCAATTCGCGCAAGGAGTTTACTGGCGGTAAACAGAAACAGCATTGGATTGAATTCCAGTTGGTGGACGAGCAGGGGGCCCCCCTGGCGAATATGCCTTATCAGGCGATCAACGACGCCATCCGACAGAGGTGCTTCCCCGAATGCTCCGGGCTCAGCGATGCTCAGGGCGTGATTCGTATCGAGGGGCTGCACCCCATCCCCATCACCCTGAAGGTGCAGGCCGATCCTTTTGCCGAGTTGCTGCTAACCCGTCGCTTGCGTGCCCTGCGTGCCGAACCGCATCGGCCTGTAATCGGCAACTGCACCCCATTGTATGGCCCGCAGCGTTCGGGTTTCTCGCCCGTCGAGAAGCAGGCACTCGCGGCAGGTCACCGCTACCACTACCTGCGTATCGGTCAGTTATGCGACCGATTACCGACCCTTGATCCGCCTTTGGAGGACCCGAAGCGGCCTCCGGCCTTTCACTTCCCGGACACAGCATTCAGCGGTTTCACCGTTGAGTACGAAGCGCTGAATCACCGCCACGTGTTGGAAGTTTGCCCCTTCCGCGCCTGGTCGTTGGTGCTGCATCACCAACCCGAATACAGCATGGCCAATGCCTATAACCTTGGGCTGATGGCTAACCTGTCCTACAGCATTGTCGCCCAGAACATCTTGAAGCAACGACCGGGCACCGATCCCAGTACCGTCTCAGGCTCGGTGGAGGAGTTCTTTTTACGTCAGTGCCTGGACCTGTCGCGCACGCCGGTGATGATTGACTCTGGAGGGACGCGTCTGCCAGCACTGGTGGTAGACGTCCCCTTCAACCAACGCTACACCACGGCGGTTATGCTGGATTCGCTGGAGGCCAAGCGACCGTCGGGTGCCTCCGAGATTCCGCGGCTCATCATCGAAAACACCCAGTTGTTCTATTGCATCAACCAGACACAAGTGGTTGTGGCCTGGCGCGGGACACAGGAACCCAAGGACTGGCTGACGGATGTGCTGTACCGCCCGATGCCGGCCGATGGCAGCGGCTGTGACTTGAAGTCTGCGTGTACGCCTTTGACTGATGTCGGCAGTGTGCATTATGGGTTTTTGAACGCATTTGAGGTGGCTAAGAAGTTATTTCCAAAAGATTTCAATGACATGAAGGATGCGTTGGAGGAGAGGGCGTTATTTATTTGCGGCCATAGCTTGGGTGGCGCATTGGCACTGATCCACTCCGCAGAGCTGAAAGATCGCAATCCTCTGCTCTACACCTACGGCATGCCCCGTACCTTCACAGCCAAGGCGTTGGTGCGCCTTGACACGGTGACCCACTTTCGCCATGTCAACGACGCCGACACCATCACCAGCGTGCCACCCGAGGCGGAACTGGATAACTGGCTTTACGATGCCCTGGGGCCGCTGGGCCACGACCTGGGCTATATATGGTCCGTGGGTGAACTGGTGGCCGGCAAACTGGTGCGCTTTGGCGACCCCTACTGGCATCACGGCCAAATCGCCATGTTCTACCGTGCCGACCAGCATGTGGAGTCACGGGCCTCAAATAACCCCGCCGAGCGGAGTAGAGAAGGCCTGGGCGCGCCTTACCACACCACCATTCTTAAGCGTTTGCCACACCGAACCCGCCTCTATCTGGTGCCCAGTCTGAACGATGAGTTCAGCCGCTTCGCCCGTGAAGAGCAGAAGACCCTCATTCGCTCGATGAGCCGGGAAAGTCTGACTCGGTTCTTTCCGTCACACACCAATCCTGAACGCAGCACTCTCCGCAGTAACCCGATGGATCACTCGATGGTCGCTGCCTACTTACCCTTCTTGCACAACCAGTTGCTGGAGTTGAGCGATCCCGACCGGCCACTGGAGCGCAAGGCGCAACGGGCGAAGTTCGAGACGCAGATGCATGGGGTGGGCGTCCCCGAAGCGGAAAAACACCGCAACGAGCAGTTCCTTGCCTTGCAGAAGTTGTTACCCATGGCCTTGCGCATGACTCAAGACCTGGAAGGCGGTCCTGAAGCCCTGCAGCGCTTCTGCCGCGAGCGCGAATTTGGCGTGATGATCGAGATCACCCAGGCCTGAATCTACGCATCCGGGGCGCAACAGCCCACCCAACACACTAGCCATAAGGGAAGACATAAAACCATGAACATTCTGATCCACCCTGCGCAGGGGCCAGTGCAACACGTGAACTATCACGTAGTCGAGGAAATTGGGGGGGACAGCCAACCCATTCCCTCCCGTTACCCAGATGCGATAACCGTCGAGTTTCCCGACGCACTGCCAGCGATCACGGAGGAACACAGCCTATGAATGCTCGCCTAAGCCCCATGAGCGGCGCTTTGTTGCTGTTGCTCAGCCTAAACGGTTGCGCCCAGAACCAGACCTTGGCACCGCCACCGGGTGGAGAGCAGGTCAGCATCGTGGTGAAGGTCCCGCAGAGCCTCGCGGCGGAACCCATGCAGGTGATGTACCGCTCGGAAAAATGCTCGATCAAACGCTCCGGGCCAGACTGGACCACTTATGAAGAGGATGGTTACTTATCCACTATGGTTCAACCGCAACAGCAGGGGCAGAGCGACCTGTATGAGGCCAAGTTGCCCATCAATGGTGGTAGCCGATGCCAGTGGCAACTGAGCAATGTGACTTTTGGCGTTACCTACGCCAATACAACGCACTTTGGCGAGAATGTTAAAGCGGGCCCAGGGGGCGGGGTGATCGTGATGTTCGATCAGCATCTGCCACAACAACGTTCTGCTTTTGGGCCGACGATAGAAGTCAGTGGCGACTTGCTGATCCGTAAGGATTACTACCCTTGGGTAAACGAACAGTTTCTGGGCCGACATGAAAAGCTCGCTTGGATAGTCGGACAGGGTGAAATGTATTCGTATTATCGAGCTCCAACAACGCGAAAGGTGGTTTTCGAGCCTCTGCTACATGCTGACTACGTCGTTTATTCGGTAGGGCCGAAGGTGAAAAAAGAGGGTAATCGCAACATCTTCACCTATTCTGACGGCAGTGTTGTGGTTGGTGGCAGTGACCCAAACTTCAAGAAGCTGCAATCCATTCGTCTGGGGCAATCACAATGACAGCGCTATGGATGGGACATGCCTCCGTGCATATGCAGCGCGTCACCCAAACAAGCGCTGCTTTGTTGTTGCCGCTCAACCTCAGCGGTTGCGCCCAGAACCAGACCTTGGCACCGCCACCGGGTGGAGAGCAGGTCAGCATCGTGGTGAAGGTCCCGCAGAACCTCGCGGCGGAACCCATGCAGGTGATGTACCGCTCGGAGAAATGCCCGATCAAACGCTCCGGGCCAGACTGGACCACTTATGAAGAGGATGGTTACTTGTCCACTATGGTTCAACCGCAACAGCAGGGGCAGAGCGACCTGTATGAGGCCAAGTTGCCCATCAATGGTGGTAGCCGATGCCAGTGGCAACTGAGCAATGTGACTTTTGGCGTTACCTACGCCAATACAACGCACTTTGGCGAGAATGTTAAAGCGGGCCCTGGGGGCGGGGTGATCGTGATGTTCGATCAGCATCTGCCACAACGACGTTCTGCTTTTCAGCCGACGATAGAAGTCAGCGGCGATCTGCTGATCAGGAAGGACTACTACCCCAGGGTTAGCGAACACTTCCTTGGCGGACACGAAAAACTCGCTAGGTTATTCGGCGAGGGTGAGATTTATTTGTATTACCGCGCCAAAAATGCCCGGCAGGTGGTGTTCGAGCCCGTGCTGCATGCCGACTACGTGCTTTATTCAGTGGGGCCGAAGGTGAAAAAGGAGGGTAACTATACCCGCTACACCTACCCCGATGGCAGCGTGGTGGCTGATGGTCGTGACCCAAGCTTCAAGAAGCTGCAATCCATTCGCCTGACTGCGGAGAAGGTTCGATGAATCGCATGTTTCCTTCTGTTCAGGCCTTACCGTTAACTCTTAATGTTTTATTCCGGATGTCGGATGACGTGAGTCTTAGATAAAACCTAGTCATGTATTTGTATTGGGTGGTTGCGATGATTTATTTGAATTTAATTGCGGGTGCTGGCCAGTCTCGCTTTAAAAATATTGCCGAGGTTAGTCTGGGCTGTGGTTGTGTGAAGCGCTTAAAGTTCGGGGTTTTAGGACTTTTTGCCGGACTGCATTCGGGCTGTGCGGCGATAGGGGCGGCAGTTATGAATGGCCCGGCTTGCCCTTATCAAGGCGTTCAGCTGGATTTTCATGCGGCGACTGATTGGACACTGATCAAGGGGAGTAATGGACTGATTATTCCGTTAGCTATTATCGACTTACCTTTTTCTTTTGTTCTCGACACGTTGACTCTTGGGAATGCATTAGATGCTGACAGCGGTGAGCTGAATTGTCCGCGAAAGTTTACGTAGCGCTTGGGCGCTGGCCAGCTAAAAGGTCGTGCGTTTTTGGGGGGGAGTAGTTTTTATTGGTCGAGATCATTTCTCTAACGAATGTTCTGATCGTTTTTATGGAAGCCTGTTTTTCAATGGGCGAGTTTTGGATTGTTTTATTTATGTCCCAGGGATTTGTTTTATTGGGTGATAAAACCACCCACGGTGGAGAAGTGATATCAGCCTCATCCACGATGATCGTAAATGGCAAGCGAGTAGCACTGGTCGGAGACGAGGTTCGTTGCCCGCTGCTGGGGCATGGCGTCAACCGGATTGTCGATGGCTGCCCGGACTGGTCTGAGGGGGATCGGGCGATGGTGATCAACGGCTGCCGCTGCGAGTGCGATTGCCAGGTGATTTCCAGCGCTCTCGATTGCGGGGTGGGTTAGTCATGGGCTGGGATCGTCAGGCACCTCATGTAGTGGAAGCTCCAAAACCGCCTGTGCCGGGTCGTTGGCTATTGGCTGCACTCATAGCGGTACTGGTCTGCGTGCTGCTGTTTTTGCTGCATACCTCCGAACGGATGCCGTTACTGAGTACGCTCAACATTTGGGCATTGTCCGCTTCGCCATTGGTGGTCTGGATCCTGGCGTTCGCTGCGCGTGCCTATGCCTATGGGACTGCGTTGAGCCATTGCCAGTTTCTGGAGGAGGAGGCGCAAAGTGTGCAGCGTTCCTGGCAGGCTTGGGCGCAGCGCTACTTGGCAGTGTCTGCCAGTTGTGTGCTGCTGCCTGATCAGGTGTCTGCGAGTGTATTAACTCAGGGTTCCTTTGATTTGCTTCCCCGCACAGGGCAAGCGCGGCGTATTGCGGCTTTGCCTGTAGGGCCGGAACGTACTCAAGCCGGACTGCAGATGTTGATTCAGGCATTGGTGCCGGCACTGCATGCGTTGCCGACGGGGCGGGAACTACGGGTCACCCTGCTGAGCGATGCCGATCCCCGCGAATACGAAGCCTTGCGCGATGCCTGGCAGCAGAGCTTGGTCATCACGATGAGGCTGCCGCTACCCGTAACGGTCACATTGATTAGTGAATTGTCGTACCGGTGGATCAATGAAACATTGAAGGCCGCCACCGCAGTCATCGACTTGATCCTGGTGCTTCAGGTTCACGGTGAAGACTCTTACTCCGACGGGCTTGCCGCCTTGCTGCTATGCCCGGACAGCCTGGCAATCGCCTTGGAGCTACCGATCACCGCTGGTTTGTTGCGGCCAATGCCATTGGATATCGATGTACTGGACAGCGAATTACCGTTGTTTCTGCAAACCCAAGTGAGCGCTTGCCGGGCAACCGGCATGTTGGCCGACGCCGCCGACTGGCAGCCACTGACCGGAAAAATGCTTGCTGTAGCAGGCGCCCATGGTGCTTCGCTCAACGTGGAGCAGCGGTGGATTCAGGAAAGTCTGTGCGGGCTATCTGGCCCGTTCGGTCACTGGCTAGTAGCTGCGCTGTGTGTAGAAATTGTCCGGCATCAGCGCGAGCCTTTGTTGGTATTGGCACGAGAAGAATCGCAGCACTGGATGAGCACTGTTGTCACGGGAGAGTTGGCATGAAAGTTTGGAGTAATTCATGGCGCCGTGCGGGGGCAGCAGTTTGGGTCATTATGCTGGTAGCCGCTCTGGGCTGGGTGATCTGGCGTTTTGGCGATCAGATCGGGCTAGCTGAGAATCACCACAAACTGTTGGTTTTTCTACTGATCATCGCCATCGCAATGGGCGGTGTTCTGGCACCACGGTGGTTAGCGCATCTCAAACGTCAAAACCACCGCGAGCAGGGACGTGTGGGTAAGGTCTATCCCCCGGCGGACTCACAGATAGTTTTGCCTCACTCACCGACTACTCACCTCTTAGAAGTGCGCGAGCACCTACGCGAGCACTACGGCCTCTTCTGGCGCCACAAAACCCGCCTGCTGCTCATCATCGGCGAACCCACCGAAATCGAAGCCATCGCCCCCACCCTGGCCGCTCACCAATGGCTCGAAGGCCAAGGCACCGTCCTGCTGTGGGGCGGTAGTGCGCAGGCCGCGCTGGATCAATCATTCCCTGAGCGCTGGCGTGGGCTGAGCCGCTGGCGTGCGTTGGACGGAGTCGTCTGGGCGCTGAACGAAACCCAGGCCGCCGACGATGTCGCGATGGGCAAAGGTGTACGCCAGGTGCAGCGCCTTGCCCGTGACTTGCGCTGGCAGTTGCCGTTATCCCTCTGGCAGGTCTGCGGCAGTGCATGGGCGCAGGACACGCGCAAAGCGCAGCCGGTGGGCTGTCAGTTGCCCGAGCGCTTCTCGGCGGCGGCATTGGACGCCGCGCTGAATCGTTTGCTGGAGCCTTTGCGTCGCGCAGGTTTGGCGCAGATGAACGCGGTGATGAAGGATGATTTTCTGCTGCGTCTGTCGCGAGATTTAAAGGGCGAGGGCATTGATCGTTGGCGTCACACCTTGGCGCATCTGGCCGGCGAATTTGCCCGTGGCGTGCCGTTGCGGGGGGTGTGGTTCAGCCTGCCGGTACAGCGCTCGCCGCATGATCAACAACAGGCGTGGTCGGTGGCCCCGGTGTGGCACGGCGTACTCGGCGATAACGCCCGTGGCCGCCGACTGGGTTGGAGCGTGCCGCGAGTTGGCTACGCGCTGGTGCTGGGTTTGGCGACGTTATGGGGAGCAGGACTGCTGCTGTCATTCATCAGCAACCGCACGCAGATCGCCCAGGTACACAGCTCGTTGTCGACCTTGCAACGCGCATCACAAGGCGACGAACAGCTCCTGGCCCTCCATGAACTGGTCCGCGAATTGGCGCGCCTGGATGATCGCGTTCAAGGCGGCGCTCCGTGGTATCAGCGCTTCGGCCTGAATCAAAACCCAGCGCTGCTTGAAACTGTTTGGCCGCGCTACGTCGAAGCCAACAACCGCCTGATCCGCGACCCGGCCGTCGCCGCTTTACGCCAGCAGCTCACGGCCCTGGTCAAGCTGGCCCCGGACAATCCCGAGCGCGCCGAACGCGCCCGTGCTGCCTACGACCAGCTCAAGGCCTACCTGATGATGGCGCGTCCGGCAAAAGCCGACGCCAGTCTGCTGGTGAAAACCCTCGGCGAAGTCGAGCCTTCCCGCGCGGGCCTCTGGCAAGCCCTGGGCCCCACTTTGTGGCAGTTTTACGCTGAACACCTGGCCGCCAATCCCACTTGGCGCATCGACACCGACGCGCGGCTGGTCGCGCAAGTCCGGCAGGTCCTGCTCGGCCAATTGGGTCAACGCAATGCCGAAGCCAATCTGTACCAACAACTGCTCGATGACGCCGCCCATCACTACCCGGCCCTGGGCCTGCCGCAACTGGTCGGCGACACCGACGCCCAGGCCCTGTTCACCACCGAGGCCAGCGTGCCCGGCGTGTTCACCCGCCGGGCCTGGGAAGGCTCGGTGCGCCAAGCCATCGATGCGATCGCCGAGGCGCGCCGCGAGGAAATCGATTGGGTGCTCAGCGACCAACCCGCCGATGTCGACACCCGCCTGAGTCCTGAGCAACTGCGCGCCCGCCTCACCGAACGCTACTTCCAGGACTACGCCAGCGCCTGGCAGGATCTGCTCAACAGCCTGCGCTGGCAGCAGGCCGCGAGTCTCGATGAGTCAATCGACCAATTGACGCTGATGAGCGACGTGCGCCAATCGCCCTTGATCGCGCTGCTGAACAGCGTGGCCTACCAGACGCAGGCGGGCAGCCGCCCCCAGGCCCTGGCCGACTCGCTGGTGCAGTCTGCGCAAAAGTTGATCGGGCCGGACAAGGCTCCAGCGATCGAGCCGTTGGCCCAGGCCGCCACGGGGCCGCTGGCGGCGACCTTCGGCCCGTTATTGGCGCTGCTGGACAAGTCCAACACAGACGGCCTCAGTCTCCCGGCCTTCCTCACCCGCGTGACACGGGTGCGTTTGAAACTGCAGCAGATCAGCACCGCGCCCGACCCGCTGGAAATGACCCAGGCCCTGGCACAAAGCGTGTTTCAAGGCCGCAGCATCGACCTCACCGACACCCAATCCTACGGTGCCCTGCTGGCCGCCAGCCTGGGCGCGGAGTGGGGCGGGGCGGCGCAGACGCTGTTCGTGCAGCCGCTGGAACAGGCCTGGCAACGCGTGTTGCAACCGTCCGCCGCGGGCCTCAACAGCCACTGGCAGCGCTCGATCGTCAGCCATTGGAACGCCGCCTTCGCCAGCCGTTACCCGTTTGCCGCCACCACCAGCGATGCGTCGTTGCCGATGTTGGGGCAGATGATCCGCGCGGACTCCGGGCGCATCGCACAGTTTTTACAGCAGCAATTGAGCGGTGTGCTGCGCAAGGAAGGTAGCCGTTGGGTAGCCGATCCGCGCCACAGCCAGGGCCTGCGTTTCAACCCGCAGTTTCTGGGCGCGATCAATCAACTGAGCGAACTGGCCGATGTGCTCTACACCGACGGCGGCATGGGGCTGAGCTTTGAACTGCAAGGCAAACCCGTGCGCGACGTGGTGCAAACCACCTTCATCCTCAACGGCGACCGGCACCAGTACTTCAACCAGAAAGAAAACTGGCAGCGTTTCAACTGGCCGGGACGCAGCGACTATCCCGGCGTGAGCCTCAGCTGGACCAGCATACATGCCGGCGAGCGGTTATTTGGCGACTACCCCGGCACCTGGGGCCTGATCCGCCTGCTGGAAAACGCCCAAGTCACGCCATTGGACGACGGCAACAGCCGCTACCGCCTGGCCCTCAAGGCGCCCGACGGCCTGAACCTGACGTGGCACCTGCGCACCGAACTGGATGCGGGGCCGCTGGCGTTGCTCAAACTGCGTGATTTCAGGTTGCCGCAACAGATATTTCTCAATGAGGGCGCCGCAGAAGAACCCTATGCGCAGAACGGGAGTTTCGAACTCCGGTGAATCACTGCCGCCATCGGCGCGCTGACGTAACCAAGGAACACCCTTAACAGGTATTGGATACAAAGGATGTGTAATGCAAAAAATTAAAACGTATCTTCGGGACCATGGCCACGCTCCGTTCAAATTCGGCGAGGGGCGTATCAGCGGTTATATCTGCGCTGCGCTCGGGCTGTTGAGTCTGCTGGCCGTGTTGTGTTTTTTGCTTCCCGAGTGGCTGACCACGACCGAACTGCGCAAGGTTTACAACGAACAATTGGCGCGTAGCCTGCTACTGCTCGGATTGGTGCTCCTCATCTCCGCGGCGGTCTTTATTCCGCTGGAAAAGCTGTATGCCAAGAATGCGGTGCCGTGGTTATGGCGCTTCCATGCAGTACACCATTCGAGTACGGCGATGGATTGGCTGGCCGGCTCGCGTGTCCACTTTGTCGAAGTGCTATTGACGCGCACCGCCGTACTGATGCCGCTGATGTTGCTGGGCTTTTCTGCGCAGGCATTGAATGCCTATGTGGTGCTGGTCGGCGTCCGGGCGGTGCTGGCTCATGCCAATGTGTGCATCAAAGGTGGTTGGCTGGAATACGTATTGGTACTTCCACGCTACCACCATTGGCACCATGCCCGTCATCCAGACTACCTCTACAAAAACTATGCGATTCACCTGCCGCTGATCGATAGGGTGTTTGGAACATTCAAATTGCCCGCAAAGGACTGGCCAACGCGCTACGGAGTGTTTGGCGAGCCGTTGCCGGACGGCATTCTGCGTCAGCATCTATATCCATTCCAGAAGCGTGTGCAGACGCGCGGCAAGCATGAGGGTGTAACACAGCCCGCTGGCGTGAGCGAGGGGTCCGAATGAGCCTGCGCGCCTTGATCGCCCGCTGCCTTGGGGAGCGTGACGCACTGTCTGTCGCACACGAACACGCCGCCCACTGGCAACCCTGGCTACACCCCATCAGCACCGAATCCCCCGTCGGCGACGACCCCGGCTACGACGATGACTTCCAACGCATGCGCGAAGAAGTCAACAAACTGTCGGGTGCCGATGCCGAGCAGGTTGCCCAACTGGCGCAGAAGCTGCTGACCCAGCGCTGCAAGGACTTGCGCGTCGCCACGTACTACCTGTGGGCGCGCTTGCACAAAGACGGCGAACTCGGCTTGGCGGATGGCTTGAGTCTGTTGGCCGCGCTGGTGGAGCGCTTTGCCGACGCGGTGCTGCCCAGCCGTCCGAACAGCCGCAAGATGGCCCTGGAATGGTTGGCCAGTGGCAAGGTGTTGGACACGCTGTCGCTGTACCCGGAAGTGGTCAAGGCCGAAGCCGAGCGCACCGCCGCCGCGCTCGCCTGGCTGGAGCGCGGCTTGAGTGGGTGGGCGCCGGAGCAGCGTCCGGATCTGCAGCCGCTGTACGCGGCATTGTCGGCGCGACTGGCGCAGTCCGGCGGGATGGACGCATTGGTCCCGCAACACACCGCCAGCCTTGAGTCGACTGTGCATGCCAACGCGTCGCCGCCGACGATGATCAAATCCGGGCGGGACCTGTTGGACAGCGGCCGGGCCCTGGCGAGCTACCTGCGCGAGCAACCCTTGGGCTGGCTGGCCGCTCACCGACTGATGAAGAGCTTGCGCTGGGACACCGTGCATCAGACGCCGCCTCAGGAGGTCAACGGCAACACGCGCCTGGCGCCGCCGCGTGCAGACTATCGGGCACAGCTCAAGCGTTTGTACCTGCAACAGAACTGGGCGGAGTTGATCGAACAGGTCGAGCGGATGTATGCCGAAGGCGTGAACCATTTCTGGCTCGACCTGCAATGGTACCTGTATCAGGCCTTGAGCAAACAACCCGCACCGCAGGACCGCTGGGCCGCTATCACCAAACGTGACCTGGGCATGTTCCTCGAGCGCCTGCCGGGCCTGGAGGTGCTGTGCTGGAGTGACGGCACCCCGTTCGCCGACGAAACCACCCGCGAATGGATTGCCCAGCACGTCAGCGGCAACCAACCCCAGCAATGGCTGCCCGTACCCTCGGCGGCCGTGGCCAGCAGTGATGCGGACATCTTGTCCCTGGAAGGTGAGGCCGTGGCCCAGGCCGACAGCGACGGCGTGGATCACGCGCTGGCGTGGCTGGCTACGCGGCCCGGTATCGACAGCGGGCGCCAGCGCTGGCTGCTGCGCTTGCTGATGGCGCGGGTGGCCGAACAGCATGGCAAGAGCGACCTGGCCATTCACCTGCTGGGGGAACTGGACGCCACCGCGCAACGCCAGGCCCTGGCCGACTGGGAGCCGGCGCTGCATTTCGAGGTCAAGGCGCGCCTGCTCAAGCTGCTGCGCGTGAAAGCCCAACGCAACGACGCCGACAAACCCAGCCTGGCGCGGCGCATGGAAACCCTGCTGGCGGCGCTGGTCGCCATCGACCCGGTACGCGCCGCCGTGCTGTGCGGCTAACCCTTATCTATCAGGAGTCGTTCTGTGAACATGGACAATCTCACACTGCGCTATTTCGATGCCGAAATGCGCTACCTGCGCGAGGCCGGCAAGGAATTCGCGGAGGCCTTCCCGGATCGGGCGGCACAGCTCAACCTGGACAAACCGGGGGCGCAAGACCCCTATGTGGAGCGCCTGTTCGAGGGCTTCGCGTTCCTGATGGGCCGCCTGCGGGAAAAACTCGACGATGACCTGCCGGAATTGACCGAAGGCCTGGTCAGCCTGCTCTGGCCACACTACCTGCGCACCATCCCGTCGCTGTCGATCGTCGAACTGGTGCCGGAACTGGCGCAGATGAAGCACAGCGAGTTGATCGCGCAGGGCTTTGAAGTGCTGTCGCAACCCATCGGGCCCCAAAGTACCCGTTGCCGCTACACCACCACCCAGGACCTGGCCCTGCGCCCGCTGGCCCTGGCCTCGGTCGGGCGCGGCTTCGCCCCGGATGGTCGCTCCGTGTTGCGCCTGCGTTTTGCCTGCGGCGCGTTGACCGACTGGAGCCAGATCGACCTGAGTCGCGTGCCGCTGTACCTGAATGCAGAAGGCCCTTTGGCCAGTGCTTTGCATCAGGCGCTGACCCTGAATGTGCAGGCGATGTTCGTGCATTGGCCCGGCCAGACCGAACGCCAGCCGGTGGCCGGGCATTTTGCACCCAAGGGGTTTGCCGATGAAGACCGGCTGTGGCCCAAGGGCGACAGTGCGTTCAGCGGTTATCAGTTATTGCTGGAGTATTTCAGTTTCCGCGAAAAATTCATGTTCGTGACCCTGTGTGGCCTGGAGCACCTGCAGATTGCTCCCGACGCCGCCTGGTTCGAGCTTGAAGTGGTGTTGCGCGAACCCTGGCCGGCCGATTTCGACCTGAGCCGCGAGCATATCCGCCTGCATGCGGTGCCGGTGATCAACCTGTTCGCGCTGGAGGCCGACCCGCTGACCCTGGCACCGTTGCAAAGCGACTACCTGCTGCGCCCCATGCGTTTGCAGGACGGCCATACCGAGATCTATTCGGTGGACCGCGTGACCGCCTCGCGAAACGCCGAGCGCCAGGACTATGTGCCGTTCAGCAGCTTTCGCCACAAAGGCGGCATGCTGCGTGACGAGGCTCCCGAACGCTACTTCCATACGCGCCTCAAGCGCGCCGCCAATGGCTTGCATGACACCTGGCTGATCCTCGGCGGCGAGGGCTTCGACAGCGACCGCCTGCGCACGCGTGAAAGCCTGTCGTTGCGACTGACCGGCACCCACGGCCAATTGCCGCGCAAGGCGCTGCAAAGCACCGTGCTCGACACGCTGGTGCAAAGCCCCCAGGCCGGTTTGCGGGTGCGCAACCTGTGTGCGCCGAGCTTGCCGTGCTACCCGCCGAACCGCGACCGCTTTCACTGGCGGGTGCTGAGCCACCTGGGCTCGAACTTCCTGCCGATGCTCGACAACGCCGAGGTGTTGCGCGGCACATTGGCCTTGTACGACTGGACGGGCAGCGAACTCAACCGTCGTCGTCTGGCGGCGATCGTCGAGGTCCGTCATCACTTGGTCCAACGTTTCGAGAAAGGCTTTTTGCTACGCGGCGTGGATATCGAGATCACCCTCGACGCCAACGGCTTTTCAGGGGAGGGCGACATCAGCCTGTTCGGCGAGATGCTCAATCGCTTCTTCGCCTTGTATGCCGACATTCATGTGTACACCCAGCTCACGCTGATCCTGCAACCTACTGGAAAGTGCCTGCGATGGAACGAGAATCACAGTCAGCGTATTCCCGGCTGAAAGCCAGCGGTTTGCTGGATGCCTTACAGGGGCAGGTGGCCGAGGCCAATCTGCAGCGTTTTTGCCAGTTGCTGGAACAGGCCTTGCCCGACCATCCGCCGCTGGGCAGCACCGCGCACCCGGCGGATGACGCCGTGCGCTTTCGGCCCGATCCGGGCATGGGCTTTCCGGCCGGCGAGTTGAAGTCGATTGAAATCGATGAAGCGCACCCGGAGCGAGCGGCGACGGTACGCACGCGCTTGCTTGGGTTGTACGGGGTCGATTCGCCGATGCCGACCGTGTACCTGGATGACATCGCGCAGCGTCGGGAGGGGCATGAAGCGCTGGAAGCCTTCCTGGATATGTTCAATCACCGGATCTTCACCCAGTTCTACCGGATCTGGCGCAAGTACTCCTACCCGGCGACGTTCGAAGCGGGCGGCACCGATGCCACCTCGCAATGCCTGCTGGGCCTGATCGGCCTGGGCATTCCCGGCACCGCGCAACAGGTCGCCACGCCGGTCTCGCGTTTTCTGGCCTTGCTCAGCGTGATGCGCCTGCCCACGCGGAATGCACAAGGCATCGTCGCACTGGTCAAATTGCTCGCCCCCGACACCCAGGTGCAGGTGACTCCGCATTGGCCGCAGAACATTACGTTGGCGGCGCCGGCCAGCCTCTCCCGGCAACGTCCGGTGAGCCTGGCCCAGGGCACGCCGCTGGGGCGTATCGGCCGCGACGCCAACAGCCAGTTCGCTCTGACGCTCTATACCGAGCACGCGCAGGAAGCCCGTGGCTGGCTCCCCGACGGCCAGCTACACCGCGACCTGCGGGTGCTGTTGCGCGTTTACCTGGGGTGGCGTTGCACGGCGAAACTGCGCTTGTCGCTGCCGTTGCACAGCCTGCCTGCGCCGGTGTTGGGGCTGGCCACCCTCCGGCTCGGCATGACCGGTGTACTGGGCTTGGGAGACAGCGCCTGGCGCACGACGGAACACGAGACCCTCACGATCAACCTGGGGCGCTACCAAGGCCTTTCGATTAACCCGCGCAACAGGGAGACACAGCATGTCGCGTACCGTTTTTAATCTTGTGCTGCTGGCGGCTTTCACGCTACCGCTCGGCGGTTGTGGGTTGGCCCAGACCGTGGCGGATGGCACGGCATCCACCGCCAAGGCGATCTTCTACAAGCAGGTCAACACCCTGCATCTGGATTTCAGCGCGCGCACGGCGCTGAACACCGATGCCACGGACATGCGTGCGTTGTCGGTGCCGACCCTGGTGCGGGTTTACCAATTGCGCGACAGCAAGGCGGTGGAGCTGGCGACCTACGAAGGCCTGCTGGGCGATGACGAGCGCTTGCTCGCGCGTGCGTTACTGGACAAACACTCGGTGGTGGTAAAGCCCGAAGAAGGCGCTCAGCTGAACGTGCCGATGGACAAGGACGCGCAGTTTGTCACGTTGGTGGCGTTGTTTCGCGACCCCGATACCCGGCAGAACAGCTGGCGCCTGACATTGACGCGTGACGACCTCGACCCGGATCGCGCACGGGTGATCGAACTGGGCGATAACCGCTTGATCCTGCGCCCATTGACGAAGGATTGAGCCATGACCGAGTACACCCCTTCGCTCTACGAACGCCTGTTGCAGAATTTCGCCGGTGAACTGGACCTGCAGCGGGTCTGCGAGGCGGACCAGCACACCCTCTCGGTGCTGGACAACCTGCAGCGCATCCTCAGCAGCCGAGCGGGCGCGCTCAGCCATCTGCCGGATTACGGGCTGCCGGACATGGGCCTGATCCTGCAAGGGTTGCCCGCCACGGCCCAAGGCCTGATCGGCGTCATGACCGACACGTTGCTCAAGTACGAGCCGCGTCTGGCGGCGATCACCATCGAGCTGCTGCCCCAGGTGCTGCCGGGGCATCTGGAGTACGCCCTGGACATGCAATTGAAGGATGGGCAGCACGTGACCTTCGGCACCCGCTTGACACCCGAAGGCCGGGTGCTGGTGCGTCACTTGAAGCGACAGCATTACCTGTCGAAGCCTTGAACCGATAACGCAAGGGAAACCCGATGACGGCGTTGTTTGAGATGCGTATTCAAGTCGGCGGTGATCCGCGCGGCTTCAGTGAGTTCATCGCTTTGCGCGAGGAATTGGCCAAGCTCAGCCATCCCGCCTGCCCGGATGTGGACTGGGCCAAGGTCGAGCAAGGCTGCCTTGCGCTGTTCCAGCAAAACGGCGCAGAGTTGCACAGCGCGTGCTTTTACACCTTGGCTCGCGGCCAGCGTCATGGGGTCGAGGGCATCACCCAAGGTGTGGCGTTGATCGAGGCGCTGGGCGGTGAGTGGGTGCGCCTGTGGCCGCCGATGGCGTCGGCGCGCGTGGACTTGCTGGGATGGTTGTTCGAGCAACTGCAACTGTTGCTGCGCAGCCGGGCGATGACCGCCCACGGCGTGCCCGCGCTGGTTCAATTGGACCTTGAGTTGGCCCGTTTGCAGGTGCGTTTGCGGGCTCATCTAGACCACCCTCTACAACCGCTGCACGCCCTGCGCTATCAGGTCGGCGGCTTGATCCAGCGCCTGGAGCAAAGCCCCGCGCCGGACGGCACGATGCTCGCGCCGCTCAGGTTGCCGGCGCCGGCGCTGGTGAGCCCCGTGGTGATCCTGCCGCCACCCGCAGTGGTGGCGCGCCGGCCACGCATCGCGCTGTGGGGGCTGCTCGGGGCGCTGATCGTTGCCTTGCTCGCAGGGATCGGTTGGCGCATGTGGTTGGCCGGTCCAGGCACTGAACCCCTTATGCCCGATCCCGTTCGACTGGACAGCCTGTCGCTGTTCGATGCCGGCAGTGCCACGCTCAAGCCAGGCTCGGCCAAGGTGCTGATCAATGCCCTGGTCGACATCAAAGCCCAACCCGGCTGGCTGATCGTGGTCGCCGGGCATACGGACGCGACCGGTTCCGTCGAACAGAACCTGGCGCTGTCCCATGCCCGCGCCTCTGCCGTGCGCGACTGGATGCAGCGCATGGGCGACATCGCCGACAGTTGCTTTGCCGTCCAGGGTTTCGCGGCCAGTCAGCCGATTGCCAGCAATGAAACCGACGTCGGGCGCGCCGCGAACCGTCGCGTGGATATTCACCTGGTGCCGCAGACAGGGGCCTGCGGCGAGGCCACGGTGGCCGTGGACTGAGCGCTATTTCATCGCATGCTCGACCACTTGTGTCGCACGCGGCGCAGCCCGCAGACACTTGGTCAAAGCCTGCTGCACATCCGCCAGCAGGTCGGCGATGTCCTCCAGCCCGACCGACAGACGCACCAACCCCTCGCTGATCCCGTGGGCTGCCCGCTCCTCTGGGGTGTAGGTGGAGTGGGTCATGCTCGCCGGGTGTTGGGCCAGAGACTCGGCATCGCCCAGGCTGACCGCGCGGCTGAACAGCTTGAGTGCGTTCATGAAGCGCCGGCCGGTCGCGATCCCACCTTTGAGCTCGAAGGCAATCATCCCGCCGGGCATCCGCATCTGCCGCGCCGCCAGTTCGTACTGGGGAAATGAGCGCAACCCCGGGTACGTCACGCGCTCGACGGCGGGGTGGGCCTGCAAGGCTTCGGCCACTGCCTGGGCGTTGCTGCAATGGCGGTCCATGCGCAGGGCCAGGGTCTTGAGTCCGCGCATCAGCAGCGATGCGTCCTGCGGGGACATGACCGCACCGGTCAGGTCTTTGAGCCCTTGCAGACGAATGCGCTGCGCCAGTGCGTGGTTGCTCACCGCAATGCCGGCGGTGATGTCGCCATGCCCGCTGAGGTACTTGGTGGCCGAATGCACGACCACATCGGCGCCCAACTCCAGGGGCCGTTGCAGGTACGGCGTGCAGTAAGTGTTATCGACCACCACGATGACGTTGGGCTGCTGGTGCGCCAGCGTAGCGACGGCGGCAATATCGACCAGTTGCAGGTTGGGGTTGGCCGGGGTTTCGCAGTAGATCATGCGCGTGGCCGGGGACAGCGCGGCGTGCAGTGCATCCAGGTCGGTGAGGTCGACATGGCGCACCTTGATGCCGAACTCCGCGATGCCATGGTGCAGCAGGGCGAAAGTGCAGCCGTAGAGTGTCTGGCTGACGATTACCTCGTCGCCGGGGCGCAGCAGGGTCCAGAAGGTGGCGGCAATCGCGCCCATACCGGAACTGAAGGCGACGGCGGCCTCGCCGTTTTCCAGGGTCGCCATGCGCGCTTCCAGCAGGGCCAGGGTCGGGTTGGAAATGCGTGTGTAGAAGTGCCCGCTTTCTTCACCGGCAAAACACGCGGCGCCGTATTCTGCGGTGGGGAAGGCGAACGTGGCGCTGAGATAGATCGGCGGTACGAGGGCGCCGTGGTGGTCCTTGGGGTCGTAACCGTGGTGGATGGCACGGGTGGAAAAGCCGAATGCATTGTGTTTATTGTTCATGTCGGACACTCCTTATTTCCTACAATGCTATGCTCATAACCACAGCTGAACTTTGCAATATTTGCTGACAAATCCCGCGCAATGGGATGAAACCTTCCTAAAAATAATGATTAGAGGCACGTTATGCCCCTCAGTCTGGATCGCACTGACAAGGCGCTTTTAAACGCACTGCAAGGCAACGCCCGCTTGACCGTGGCCGAGCTCGCCGAGCGCGTGTCCCTGACCACCTCCCCGTGTTGGCGGCGGGTCAGGAACCTGGAAGAGAGCGGGGTGATCAGCGGTTACCAGGCGATCCTGTCGCCCAAGGCGTTGGGCTATGGGGTGACGGCGTTTGTCAGCATCATGATGGAGAGCCATACCCAGGAAATTGCGCGGGCGTTCGAGCAGCGCTTGCTCGACATTCCGGAAATCGTCGCCTGCCATAACGTCTCGGGGCGCTATGACTTCCTGCTGGAAGTGGTGGCCAAGGACCTGGAGTCGTTCGGCGAATTCGCGCGGGAGGTGTTGCAGACATTGCCGTGCGTCAAAGAGATCTACTCGAGCTTTTCCTACAAATCGGTGCGGCCTTTGCGCGTGATTCCGCTGCCGCGCTGAGGGGCTGAGCCCGTGGGCACATTGGCTACCTGATCTTTGCCGGAATTGGCTATTTCTCCTGAGTGCTGCGCTGACTAATCTGGCCACCAATTTCCAGTGTTCAGGAGCTCTACCATGCAACCCCGTACCGATTTCTACACCGCTTCCCCAGACGCCATGAAAGCCATGCTCGCCCTGGAAACCGCAGTGGGCAAACTGTCCATCGAACTGCCCCTGCTGGAACTGGTGCGCCTGCGCGTGTCGCAGATCAATGGCTGCGCCTTCTGCCTCGATATGCACACCGCCGATGCGCGCAAGGGCGGTGAGACCGAACGCCGCCTGTACACATTGTCGGCCTGGCGCGAAACGCCGTTCTTCACCCCGCGTGAACGCGCCGCCCTGGCCTGGGCCGAAAGCCTGACCCTGGTCAGCCAGACCCGCGCCGCAGACGAAGACTACAACGCACTCGCCGCCGAGTTCAGCCCCCAGGAACAGGTCGATCTGAGCGTAGCCATCGCCACCATCAACAGCTGGAACCGCCTGGCGGTGGGCTTTCGCAAAATGCCCAAGTAAGCCAGGGGCCGTGGGCGGTCAGAAGTTGACCGAGGCACTCAGGCGCGCTGTCAGCGGCGCGCCCTGGAACAGGTAGTCATCGCCCATGTACTCGCCCGCGTCGCGCCAATAGCGTTTGTCGAACAGGTTGTCGACGCTCAGGCGAAACACCGTTTCATAGCCATCGACTTTGGTGGTGTAACGGCTGCCGACGTTGACCACCGCATAGTCCCCGACCTCGACGTTGCCGCTGCGGTTGGCGTACTTCTTGGCGCTGTATTGCACGCCGCCCAGGACCGCCAGGCCGTTGACCCACGGCAGCGCATAGTCGGCGTAGACACTGGCGCGCAGCTTGGGCACGTTGATCGCCTGGTGGCCTTCGTAGTCCGGCGTGCCGCTGCCGCTGACCCGCGCCCGAATCGCCGCGACGCTGGTGGCGATCTGCAGGCGGTCGGTGGCCCAACCATTCGCCGACAGTTCTAGCCCGGTGTTCTTCTGTTCGCCTTGTTGCACGTAGGTGAAACTCCCGGCGCCATCTGGCTTGGCGTACTGGTAGGCCTGGCGCGTCTGGAACACGGCCGCGGCGAAGCTGATGCGGCGCCAGTCGTATTTCACGCCGGCTTCTATTTGTCGCGACACGGTCGGGGCCAGGGTCTCGTCCGCGTTGTTCGCGAACCACGGCGCCGTGCCGCCCAGGGACAGGCCCTTGCTGTAGCTGGTGTACAGCGAGATGTTTTCAATCGGCTTATAGATCAGCGAGGCCTGGGGCAGGAACACATATTGCTGAGTGTGGCGCGCCTGGTCACCATTGCTGTCAAAGGCTTGTTCATCGAGGCGCACTTCGCGACCGCCGAGGAGGGTTTGCCACTGCTCGTTGAAGCGGATGCGGTCGGTGACGAACACGCCGTACTGGCGGCTGTCGAGGGTGCGATGGCTGTCGTTCAGCGGTACGTTGGTCGGCGCAAACGTCGGCGCGTCCTGATTGATATTGCCGCTGCCGATGTACTCGTTGACCGCCTTGCGCTTGTCGATCACCCGGCGAAACGCGCTGGTGCCGAAGGTCAATTCATGGCCCAGGCCGGCGGTGTCGAACAGCCCGGTCATGGCCGCCTGCACTTCATCGTCGCGGCGGGTGTCGTCGGGGCTGCGGTAGTCGTAGATGTCGTAGTCACCCTCGGGGCTGAACGTGTTGGCGTTGCACGTGTTCACGTAGAAACAGCCCCAGGCGAACGAACTGTAGTCATCGATCACCACCTTGCTGCGCGCCGCGCTGACACTGCCTTTCCACTGGTCGCTGAAGCGGTATTCGAACTTGCCGTTGAGGTTCAGCGAATCGATACCGACCTGCTTGGAACCGCTTTGATGGCCCAGCAGCTGTTTCGGCGATGCATCGTGGGGCACTTCACTGCCGCCCAGCAGTTGGTAGCCCGGCACCGAGCGCTGTTGTTTGTTCTGGTATTCGGCATCCAGTTGCAGCACCGCGTCGGGGTTGATGTTCCAGTCGAACGCCAGGGACAGGAAGTCGCGCTGGCCGTTGGCGTGTTCCACGTAGGAATTGAGGTCTTCATGGGCCACGTTGGCGCGCAGGCCGAACTGCCGCTCGCTGCCGAACCAGCCGCCGACGTCGGTGGCGATATAACCGCTGCCGCGGTCGTCGGTGGACACCGTCACCGAACGCACGTCTTGCGGGCGCTTGGTCACATAGTTGATCACGCCGCTGGGCTCGGAGATCCCACTTTGCAGGCCGGCCAGACCCTTGAGTACTTCCACCTGCTGTTTGTTTTCCAGGGCGACGTTCTGCTCGCCGGTGATGGTGCGGCCGTTGATCTTGTAGCTGCTCGCCGCGTTCAGCGAGAAGCCGCGCACCACGAAGTTTTCGTAGTAGCCGATCGGCGCGTAGCTGTCGCCCACCGAGGCGTCGTTGCGCAGCACTTCGCTGAGCAGGCGGGCTTGCTGGTCCTTGATCAGGGCGGCGTTGATCACGCTGATCGAGGCGGGAGTGTCCAGCAGCGGCGCTTCATTGAAACCGCCGACCGAGGCGGTTTCACTGCGATAACCGGACTCATCCTGGCCCTGGACCTGTACCGCCGGCAGTTCAATTTCCGCAGCCAGGCTGCTGCCGATGCCACCGCTGAGCAGCAGGCCGAGGGCGAAACGTGACGTGACGACGGGGCGAAAACGCAGAACCATGGGGCAAGGCCTTAAAGCGCAGGACGGGGGGCGCATAAGCTAGGCATAAGTGCGCGCATTTACAAGGATTCGCGCATTGAGACATCCGGTCTCAGCGCGCACGCCGATTCATGTGCGCCTCGACAGCCCTGGCGTGCATCTGCGATAGACGAGGCTTCTCTCATCGTTGCAGGAGGTCGTCATGAGTACCGCTGGAAACCTCATCGCTGGAAAAGTTGCGCTGGTGACTGGCGCCGGGCAGGGCATCGGCCGCGCCATCGCCCTGCGCCTGGCACGGGACGGTGCCGATATCGCGCTGGTGGACATCAATGGCGCCAAGCTCGAAGCCGTGGCTGCTGAAATCGTCGCGGCAGGGCGCAAGGCCTCGGTGTTCATCGCCGACGTGTCCAAGCGCGAACAGGTGGTGGCCGCCGTCGAACACGCATACCAGACCCTCGGTGGTTTCGACATCATCGTCAACAACGCCGGGGTGGCGCAGATCGACTCACTGCTGGACGTCAGCCCCGAGCAGGTCGAGCGCACCCTGGGCATCAATGTGCAGGGCGTGTTGTGGGGCATCCAGGCCGCCGGCAAGAAGTTCAAGGCGCTCAAGCAGAAGGGCAAGATCATCAACGCCTGCTCGATCGCCGGGCATGAAGGTTTTGCGCTGCTGGGCGTGTACTCGGCGACCAAGTTCGCCGTGCGCGCCCTGACCCAGGCGGCGGCCAAGGAACTGGCCAGCGCCGGGATTACGGTCAATGCTTATTGCCCGGGCGTGGTCGGCACCGATATGTGGGTCGAGATCGACAAGCGCATGGCCGAGATTACCGGCGCCGAAGTCGGTGCGACCTATAAGAAGTATGTGGACGGGATTGCCCTGGGCCGTGCGGAAACGCCTGAGGATGTGGCCGGGCTGGTGTCTTACCTGGCGGGGCCGGATGCGGACTACATGACCGGCCAGTCGCCGTTGATCGATGGTGGGATTGTGTACCGATAACGCGGTTCAAAGGTGGGAGTGGGCTTGCCCGCGAAGGCGGCGGTTCAGTCACGGCATCGGTGGCTGATGCACCGCCATCGCGGGCAAGCCCGCTCCCACATGTTTGACGGTGCTGGGTCAGATATGTTTGCCCGGCATGTCGATGCCCAGTTGGTTGACCCGGCGATACAGGGTCGCCCGCGAAATCCCCAGCGCCTGGGCCGTCGGCGACGGCTTCCAGCGATGCCGGATCAGTGCATCCAGCACCACCTGGCGTTCCGGGCTGACACGTTCTTCCACGTCGGCCTCGATCTGCTCGCCGCGCACCTCCACGGGCAGGTCAGCCAACTGGATGGTGCCGCCGTCGCACACCGCACAGGCGTACGCCAGCACATGGCGCAGTTGCCGCACATTGCCCGGCCAGGCATAGCCGAGCAGTACCTCCAGCGCGGCGGGGCCGATGCCCACGGAGATTGCGCCGCTGTGCGCCTCCTGTTCCAGCAGCCGATTGATCAAGGCCAGTTTGTCGCTGCGCTCGCGCAAGGGTGGCAGGCAGAACCGTGCGCAGCCCAGGCGAAAGTACAGGTCTTCGCGAAAGCGCCCCTCGCTGACCAGCACCGCCAGGTCGCGGTGGCTGGCGCAGATCACCTGGATATCCACCGCACGGGTTTTTGCCGCACCCAGCGGTGCCACTTCACCTTCGGCCAATACCCGCAGCAAGCGCGTCTGCAGGGCCAGCGGCATATCGCCGATTTCATCGAGGAACAGCGTTCCGCCATCGGCCTGCAACAACAGCCCGGGCATGCCCTTGTTCGACGCGCCGGTAAAGGCCCCGGCGACATAACCAAACAGCTCGCTTTCGATGAGGTTTTCCGGGATCGCCGCGCAGTTCACCGCCATGAAGGGCCCGTTGCGACGAGCGCTGCGCTCATGCAGTTGGCGCGCGAAGACTTCCTTGCCGGCGCCGGTTTCACCCTGCACCAGCACCGGCAGGTTGCGGTCCTTGACCCGCAAGGCCAGGCGCAGGTGTTCTTCCACCCGGGGGTCGACCTGATTGTTTACGGCCTTCGCTGGACGCGCCGGCTTACGCCGCGGCGCGCTGACCCGCACATGCAATGCGCCGGGCTCGCCCAGCCAGTGCAGCTGTTGCGCCGATTGATCGGTGACCGCGCGCAACGCATCCAGGTCGAAGACCTCGCCGATATGCGCCGGCACCTGGCCAAAGCGCCGACGCAGGGCCTGGCGCGCCTTGCTGTTCAACGCATGCAGGCGCCCATCCTGGTCCCAGGCCAGCAGCAGGTCGGGCTGGCTGTCGACATAGCCTGGCGTGCTGTGGGCCTGGAGCACCCAGTGCTGACGGGCGCTGTGCATGAAGAAGGCATTTTCGATGGCTTGTGCGCTCTGCGCCACCATCTGTCTTACCAGATGCTGGCTGCGCCGGTCATCCGGGGATTTGAGCGCCGAGGCGTCCATCACCCCTAGCAGGTTGCCCTGGGGGTCGAAGATCGGCGCGGCGGAGCAGGTCAGCCCGATAAATGCCGCGCGAAAGTGATCGCGCTTATGCACCGTCACGGCAGCCTTGCTGGTCAGCACCGTGGCCACGCCGCAGGTGCCTTCTTCGGCTTCCGACCAGCAGGTGCCCAGGTACAGGCCGGCCTTGCGGCAATCGGTGCGAATCGCCGTGTCCACGCGGTGGTCGATGGTCTGGCCCTGGGCGTCGGTGAGCATCACGCAGTAGTCGGCATGGCGCACGCGGTGGTGGAGTTGGCCGACTTCTTCGCTGGCAATGTGCATGAACAGTTCGGCGCGCTCACGGCATTCCTTGAGCAGCGGTTCACTGAGAATGCGTGGCCCTTGCAGCGAGCCAGGGTCGAGGTGGTGTTGCTCCATGGAACGGCGCCATGAATCGAAAATCAGCGACGGCACCGGAGCCTGGGGCAGGCGATCGGCATTGCGGACCACGCGACTGACGCAGTCGACATGGTCTTTGGAGTTCGCGGCGAGCATAAGGCCTCCGGTTCTCGATCTTTTGTTGTTATGCCCGCCATTAAGCGCGCATGCGCGCAGGGGGACAAGGGCGGCCTGACCAACTGCCCGGTGTGAGACGCAGCGTCTCATCCGGCCGCGCACGCCACGGGCAGGTTGCAATGGCGCGTCTCATTCTGTGGTTGGCGGCCGCCACCGCACAACCGTATGGCACTGCTCTGGATCAAGCCTGTGCGAGGTTTTTCGAGGCGTTGGCACAGGCTGTGCTGAAGGTCTTGCAACTGGCTGCAGCCAGCCTTTTGTGTGTCGAGACAACCTGGAGAACAACAAGATGTCCACTCACCTGTCCACTGATCAACTGCTCCATGCCTACACTGTGATGCGTACCATCCGCGATTTCGAGGAACGCCTGCACGTGGAATTCGCCACTGGCGAGATCCCAGGTTTCGTCCACCTGTATGCCGGCCAGGAAGCCAGCGCCGCCGGGGTCATGGCCCACCTCAACGATGAAGATTGCATCGCCTCCAACCACCGTGGCCACGGCCACTGCATCGCCAAGGGCGTGGACGTGTTCGGCATGATGGCCGAGATCTACGGCAAGAAAACCGGGGTGTGCGGCGGCAAGGGCGGTTCCATGCACATTGCCGACCAAGAGAAAGGCATGCTCGGCGCCAACGGCATCGTCGGTGCCGGCGCGCCCTTGGCGGCCGGGGCGGCGCTGGCCTCCAAGCTCAAGGGCAGCCAGGGCGTGGCCGTGGCGTTTTTCGGCGACGGCGGCTCCAACGAGGGTGCGGTGTTCGAGGCCATGAACCTGGCCGCAATCATGAAACTGCCGTGTCTGTTCGTGGCTGAAAACAACGGCTACGCCGAAGCCACCGGCTCGGGCTGGTCGGTAGCGTGCAAAGACATCGCCGAGCGCGCCGTGGGCTTCGGCATGCCGGGGGTGATCGTCGACGGCAATGATTTCTTCGCCGTCCACGCGGCCCTGGGGGTGGCCGTGGAACGTGCGCGCAGCGGCCAGGGGCCGACGCTGGTGGAGGTCAAGTTGAGCCGTTTCTACGGCCACTTCGAAGGCGACGCGCAAACTTATCGCGGCCCCGACGAAGTGAAGAACCTGCGCGAATCCCACGATTGCCTGGTGCTGTTTCGCCAACGCTGCAGCGCCGAAGGCTGGCTCGATGCGGCGCAGTTCGAGCGCATCGACGCGGAGGTCGCGCAACTGATCGAAGACGCCGTGCGCCTGGCCAAGTCCGATCCCAAGCCCCAGGCCGCAGACCTGCTCAGTGATGTCTACGTCGCTTACCGCTAATCGCCACCCACTACAAAAATAATCCGTGGAGAATTGATCATGGCTCGCAAAATCAGTTATCAGCAGGCAATCAACGAAGCCCTGGCCCAGGAAATGCGTCGCGACCAGAGTGTGTTCATCATCGGCCAGGACGTGTCCGGCGGCACCGGCTCCCCCGGCGAGCAGGATGCCTGGGGCGGCGTGCTCGGCGTGACCAAGGGCCTGTACCCGGAGTTTCCCGACCGCGTCTTGGATGCGCCGTTGTCCGAAATCGGTTACGTCGGCATGGCGGTCGGCGCGGCCACCCGTGGCATGCGCCCGGTGTGCGAGTTGATGTTCGTCGACTTTCTCGGCTGCTGCCTCGACCAGTTGCTCAACCAGGCCGCCAAGTTCCGCTACATGTTCGGCGGCAAGACCACCACGCCGCTGGTGGTGCGCGCCATGTACGGCGCCGGCCTGCGCGCCGCCGCGCAGCATTCGCAGATGCTCACCTCGATGTGGACGCACATCCCCGGCCTCAAAGTGGTGTGCCCGGCCACGCCCTATGACGCCAAGGGCATGCTGATCCAGGCGATCCGCGACAACGACCCGGTGATCTTCCTCGAACACAAGATGCTCTACAGCCTGCAGGGCGAAGTGCCGGAAGAGCTGTACACCGTGCCTTTCGGCGAAGCCAATTACGTGCGCGAAGGCAATGACGTGACCCTGGTCACCTACGGGCGCATGGTGCATATCGCCCTGGAAGCCGCTGCCAACCTGGCGCGCCAAGGCATCGACTGCGAAGTACTCGACCTGCGCACCACCAGCCCGCTGGACGAAGACAGCATCCTGGAAAGCGTGGAGAAGACCGGCCGCCTGGTGGTGATCGACGAGTCCAACCCGCGCTGCTCGATCGCCACCGATATCAGCGCGCTGGTCGCGCAGCGCGGGTTTTCGTTCTTGCGCGCGCCGATCGAAATGGTCACCGCGCCGCACACGCCGGTGCCGTTCTCCGATGCGCTGGAGGATCTGTACATCCCCAACGCAGCGAAGATCGAAGCCGCGGTGTTGAAGATCGCCGATAAGAGGACTGCCGCATGATCCATATCTTGACCATGCCCAAGTGGGGCTTGTCGATGACCGAAGGCCGCGTGGATGTCTGGCTCAAACAGCCGGGCGACCGGGTGGAGAAGGGCGAGGAAGTGCTCGACGTGGAGACCGACAAGATCTCCAGCAGCGTCGAGGCGCCATTCAGTGGCGTGCTGCGCCGCGTGCTGGCGCTGAGCGACGAGACCTTGCCGGTGGGCGGGCTGCTCGGGATCGTGGTGGAGGGCGAGGCCACGGAAGCCGAGATTGATGCGGTAATCGAGGGTTTCCAGGCCAGCTTCGTGTCGAGTGCGGCCGAGGCGCAAGCATCCGGGCCCAGCGCGCAGAAAGTCGAGGTGGGCGGGCGGCTGTTGCGTTATCTCGATCTCGGTGAGGGCGGCACGCCGTTGGTGTTGGTCCACGGGTTTGGCGGCGACTTGAACAACTGGCTGTTCAACCACCCGGGGCTGGCGGCGCAACGCCGGGTGATCGCCCTGGACCTGCCGGGCCATGGCGAGTCGGGCAAGCAGCTGCGCAGCGGCGATGCCGACGAGTTGAGCCAGGCGCTGCTGGCGTTGCTCGATCATCTCGCGCTCGACCGCGTCCACCTGGCCGGCCACTCAATGGGTGGCCTGGTCAGCCTGACCGTGGCGCGCCAGGCCCCCGCGCGGGTCGCCTCGCTGACCCTGATCGCCAGCGCCGGGCTCGGCGAAGAGATCAACGCGGACTACTTGCACGGCTTCACCGACGCGACTAACCGCAACGCGCTCAAGCCGCACTTGATTCAACTGTTCAGCGACCCGGCGCTGGTCACGCGGCAGATGCTGGAGGACATGCTCAAGTTCAAGCGCCTCGAAGGCGTGGATCAAGCGTTGCGCCAGCTCAATGCCCAGCTGTTCGAGGGCGGGCGGCAGCGCCTGGATCTGCGCAATATTGTCGGGCAGCAGCCAAGCCTGGTGATCTGGGGCAGCGACGACGCAATCATCCCGGCCCGACATGCCGAGGGGCTTGAGGCTCAGGTGGAAATCCTGCCGGGGCAGGGGCATATGGTGCAGTTGGAGGCGGCGGAGCGGGTCAACCAGTTGATGGCAACCTTCCTCAACTCCCAGCCTTGATGCAGTCCAATGTGGGAGGGCATTTCAAAAGTTGGAGGCGGCGGAGCGGGTCAACCCGTTGATGGCAACCTTCCTCAACGCCCAGCCTTGATGCGATCCAATGTGGGAGGGGCGGTGCGACGATTCGACTTGCCCCCGATAGCGGTGTCTCAGTCAATATTCCTAGTGACTGACCCATTGCCATCGGGGGCAAGCCCCCTCCCACCATTTAGAGTGCATTTCAAAAGTTGGAGGCGGCGGAGCGGGTCAACCAGTTGATGGCAACCTTCCTCAACGCCCAGTCTTGATGCAGTCCAATGTGGGAGGGGCGGTGCGACGATTCGACTTGCCCCCGATAGCGGTGTCTCAGTCAATATTCCTGGTGACTGACCCATTGCCATCGGGGGCAAGCCCCCTCCCACCATTTAGAGTGCATTTCAAAAGTTGGAGGCAGCGGAGCGGGTCAACCCGTTGATGGCAACCTTCCTCAACGTCCAGCCTTGATGCAATCCAATGTGGGAGGGGCGGTGCGACGATTCGACTTGCCCCCGATAGCGGTGTCTCAGTCAATATTCCTGGTGACTGACCCATTGCCATCGGGGGCAAGCTCCCTCCCACCATTTAGAGTGCGTTTCAAACGGCGCGCTTGAGGGTTTCGCTCGGCAGCTCCTTGAACAACGCCCGGTAGCTATTGGAAAACCGCCCCAAATGCCAGAACGACCAGTTCATCGCCACTTGCGCCACTGTGGCCGCGGCTGAACTCAACAACTCCTGCCGCGCCCCGTTCAAGCGGCGCAAACGCAACCACTGCGCCGGGCTCATTCCGGTGTAGGTCTTGAAGCCTTGTTGCAACTGGCGCAACGGCACGCCGGCGATCTGCGCCAGCTCCAGCAGGTTGACGGTGTCATCCGGTGCATCGACCGCCCATTCGCCGATGCGCGTCATCAGCCGGCGCTCTTCGCTGCGGCGCTGCAATGACTGGCGGTCCAGGCATATGCAGGCGTTGTCGAGAATGAACAGGCAATCGTCGAGCAACTGTTGGGTGAGGGCGTCGCGGCTGATCGGGTCGGTGGTACCGGACAACCGTGTGAGCGTGCCACTGAGCCAGCGGCTGAATAACGCATTCTGCTGGCAGGTCAGCGGCGCCATGAACAACCCTTCGAGTTTCGCCACATCCAACCGATGGCGCTGCACGAACTGCGGTCCGAATACCACCGCCACTTCACGGTAGTTCTCCGGGGTGATCCAGGTGTTGCGGCTCTCGCCATTGAGCAGGTACAGCGCGTTGTCGCTGCCGTCGAAACAGAACGCCAGAGCCCCCGGCGGCGCGTTGAAATGCTGCTCCACCCGGGTGTTCATGCTCTCCTCGTAGACCTCCACGCCGTGCAGGTCGAGGTAGCGGATCTGCCCGGCAAAATGCCCGGGGGACATCTGCTGGTAGTGCTGCACCCAGCCGGGTGTCGCACGGCATTGAGCGGCCACATCACCGGTGGTGAAGGCCTGTACGCGCAAAGCGGTTGCCTGTGTCATGGGGGGAACCTGCTCGCACTCTATTGGTGCGTTGTGTTCGGAGCAAAGTGGATAGATGCCGTGGCGCGGCGAGCCCAAGATAGACCTCAATGCGCCGGAAGTACAAGCCGGTGCAGTCTCCCACCCATGACGAGGTCCTTATGAACGCCCCCTTCGATCAGCTGTCCGCCTGGCTGAAAGAACACAAGATTACCGAGGTCGAATGCGTGATCAGTGATTTGACTGGCATCGCACGCGGCAAGATTGCGCCCACCAACAAGTTCCTGCATGAGCGAGGCATGCGCCTGCCGGAAAGTGTGTTGCTGCAAACGGTAACCGGGGACTTTGTCGACGACGATGTCTACTACGACCTGCTCGACCCGGCCGACATCGACATGGTCTGCCGCCCGGTGGCCCACGCCACCTACGTGGTGCCATGGGCGATTGAACCGACCGCCATCGTGATCCACGACACCTTCGACAAGCAGGGTAACCCCATCGAACTGTCGCCGCGCAACGTGCTGAAAAAGGTGCTGCAGCTCTACGCCGAGCAGGGCTGGCAGCCGATTGTCGCGCCGGAAATGGAGTTCTACCTGACCCAGCGCTGCGATGACCCGGACCTGCCGCTGAAAACCCCGGTCGGCCGCTCCGGGCGGGCCGAAACCGGTCGCCAGTCGTTCTCCATCGACGCCGCCAACGAGTTCGACCCGCTGTTCGAAGACGTCTACGACTGGTGCGAAGCCCAGGGCCTGGACCTCGACACACTGATCCACGAAGACGGCCCGGCGCAGATGGAAATCAACTTCCGCCACGGTGACGCCCTGGATCTTGCCGACCAGATCACCGTGTTCAAACGCACCCTGCGCGAAGCCGCGCTCAAGCACAATGTGGCCGCGACCTTCATGGCCAAGCCGGTGGCCGACGAGCCGGGCAGCGCGATGCACCTGCACCAGAGCGTGGTCGACATCGCCACGGGCAAGCCGGTGTTCGTCGACGCCGACGGCCAGATGAGCACGCTGTTCCTGCACCACATCGGCGGCCTGCAGAAGTACATCCCCAAGCTGCTGCCGATGTTTGCGCCCAACGTGAATTCGTTCCGCCGCTTCCTGCCGGACACCTCGGCGCCGGTCAACGTGGAATGGGGCGAAGAAAATCGCACTGTCGGCCTGCGCGTGCCGACATCGAACCCCGACGCCATGCGCGTGGAAAACCGCCTGCCCGGCGCGGATGCCAACCCGTACCTGGCGATCGCCGCCAGCCTGTTGTGTGGCTACCTGGGCATGATCGAAAAGATCGAGCCGAGCGCGCCGGTGGAAGGCCGCGCCTATGAGCGGCGCAACCTGCGCCTGCCGATCACGCTCGAGGATGCGCTGGTGCGTATGGAGGAGTGCGCGACGGTCAAGCAATACCTGGGCGACAAGTTCGTGCGCGGCTACGTCGCGGTCAAACGCGCCGAGCATGAGAATTTCAAGCGGGTGATCAGTTCCTGGGAGCGTGAGTTCCTGCTGTTGAGCGTCTAAACAATCATAAAGGGGTGTCGATATGCGTCTGATGAAAAAACTTCTCCCGCTGGCCCTGGTGGCAGCATTCAGCAGCGCCGCGCAGGCGGAGCCGACGGTCAGTGTCTACAACTGGACCGACTACATCGGCGAAACCACCTTGGCCGACTTCCAGGCCAAGACGGGGATCAAGGTGATCTACGACGTGTTCGACTCCAACGAAACCCTGGAGGGCAAGCTGCTGGCGGGGCGCACCGGGTATGATGTGGTGGTGCCGTCCAACCACTTCCTGGCGCGCCAGGTCAAGGCCGGCGCGTTCCTCAAGCTCGACCGCGCGCAGTTGCCCAATTTCAAGAACCTCGACCCCAAGCTGCTCAAGCTGCTGGAGAAAAACGACCCGGGCAACGCGCACTCGGTGCCGTACCTGTGGGGCACCAACGGCATCGGCTACAACGTCGACAAGGTCAAGCAGGTGCTCGGCATCGACCATATCGATTCGTGGGCGGTGCTGTTCGAGCCGGAGAACCTCAAGAAGCTCAACCAGTGCGGCGTGGCCTTCCTCGACTCGGCGGATGAGTTGTTCCCGGCGATCCTCAACTACATGGGCAAGGACCCGCGCAGCGAGAACCCTGAAGACTACAAACAGGCGCAAGCCAAGCTGTTGACGTTGCGGCCTTACATCACCTACTTCCATTCCTCCAAGTACATCTCGGATTTGGCCAACGGCGATATCTGCGTGGCGTTCGGTTATTCCGGCGACGTGTTCCAGGCCGCCAACCGCGCCAAGGAAGCCAAGAACGGGGTGAACATTGCCTATTCGATTCCCAAGGAAGGCTCCAACCTGTGGTTTGACCTGCTGGCGATCCCCGCCGATGCGAGCAACCCGAAAGCAGCCCACGCGTTTATCAACTACCTGCTCGACCCTGAAGTCATCGCCAAAGTCAGCGCCTCGGTCGGCTATGCCAACGCCAACCCGGCAGCCAATGCCTTCATGGACCCGGAACTGGTGAACAACCCTGAGGTGTACCCGTCCCAGGCCGTGCTCGACAAACTCTATATTTCCACCACGCCGACCCCGGCGACCATGCGCCTGATGACCCGCGCCTGGAGCAAAGTGAAGACCGACAAATGATCCAATCGAACGACCACGCCCGGTCCTATTACCGGGCCTCGGCCAATGCCATGCCCGAGCGTCCGGCCTTGGCCGCCGACTTGAGCGCGGATGTGTGTGTGATCGGCGGTGGGTTCACCGGGGTCAATACCGCCATCGAACTGGCCCAGCGCGGGCTGTCGGTGATCCTGCTGGAGGCGCGGCGCATCGGTTGGGGCGCCAGCGGGCGCAACGGCGGGCAATTGATTCGCGGCATCGGCCACGACGTGTCGGGCTTTGCCAAGTATGTGGGCGAGGAGGGCGTGCGTTATCTGGAGCGGGCCGGGATTGATTCGGTCACGTTGGTGGGCGAACGCGTTCGCACGCAGGGTATCGACTGCGACCTGCGCTGGGGCTTTTGCGAACTGGCCAATACCGCGGCGCAGTTCGCCGCGTTCAAGGGCGAGCAGGAGCGCCTATTGGCGCAGGGCTACAACCATGAGGTCCGTGTGGTGGGTCCGCAGGATATGCACCAGGTCGTCGGCTCGCAGGTCTATGCCGGCGGCCTGGTGGACATGGGGTCCGGGCACCTGCACCCATTGAATCTGGTGTTGGGCGAGGCGCGGGTCGCCGAGTCCCTGGGGGTGCGGATTTTCGAGCACACCCCAGCGTTGGAACTGCTCCACGGCGACACCGTGCAGGTACGCTGCGCCGGCGGCACGGTGCGTGCCAGCAACCTGGTGCTGGCCTGCAATGCACACTTGGAGGCGTTGGAGCCGCGCTTGAGCGGCAAGGTACTGCCTGCCGGCAGCTACATCATCGCCACCGAACCGTTAACGGAAGGGCTGGCCGAGCAATTGATCCCGCAGAACCTGGCGCTGTGCGACCAGAAAGTCGGCTTGGACTACTACCGACTGACCGCCGACCGACGCCTGTTGTTCGGCGGCGCCTGCCATTATTCGGGGCGTGATCCGCAGGACATCGCCGCGTATATGCGACCGAAGATGCTCCAGGTATTCCCGCAACTGGCCAATACCGCGATCGAGTTCCAGTGGGGCGGCAAGATCGGCATCACCGCCAATCGCTTCCCCCAGGTCGGGCGGTTGAAGCAGTACCCGAATGTGTTCTACGCCCAGGGTTATTCCGGGCATGGGCTGAATGTGACCCATTGGTGTGCGCGGCTGCTGGCTGAAGCCATTCATGCCGGGCACAGTCAGGGCTTGGAGGTGTTCAGCCAGGTGCCGCACATGACCTTTCCGGGCGGCAAGGTCTTGCGCTCGCCGTTGTTGGCGTTGGGGATGCTGTGGTATCGGTTGCGGGAGACCCTGCAGTGATGAGCTGCCGCCGCATGGGGGCGGTTGGATTGAGCCGCACCTAAGGCTGCAAGGAAAACCGCTTTTCCTCGTCATGGCAAGGTTGCGCCTACGGCCCTGTAGTTGAGCGTGGAATCGGTTGCTGTGCCATACACGATCGCCCCGGAGCGGGTAATGCCCTCCAGCCGGCTCATCCGTCCGTCCAAAAGAGGGTTGATCTCCACGGTGCCGTTGACGCCGTCCCAGTAGGCGCCGCTGGGGTATTGGTTGGCATCGAAACTGTTCAAGGCGACGGTGTCGTTATCCGCCAAACCCACCGCGTTGGTCTGGGCGCTGCCAGGCAGCGGCTGGATCGACTGCACGCTGAACGAGTTGGTGGGGTCTGGCCAAAAGAGTGCTTTCTCGAAACCCGACGGGTCCCTGCCATACGCGAGTATATGCCCGGGGTTGTTGATCGACACCGCGTAATTCTGCGCATTGAGGGGCATGGTCAGCAGCAGGGGCGCGCTGCTGGGTGTTCCCCAGAATGCCGTTTGCGGCACATCGCCGGTAGCGCCGCTGAACACGCAGGTACCGACCACCTGAAGCTGATCGTTCATGCCCACCGCCCAGCAATAGCTGGCGCCGGAGGGGCTGGCCAGCGCGGTCAACACGTAGCTGCTGCCGTTCCAGGTGGCGACGGTGGGTTTGGGCGTGGCATTGGCCCCCGGACAGTTCATGACGACACTGGGATAGCCGTTGATCAAGGTGTTGTTCACGTCGATCCCGGCACAGTTGTCGCCATAGCTGGAAACGCGTTGGGGCGTGGCATTGCCCGGGGTATACAGCACCACGGTTGCCTGTAACGTGGCGCTGATGCTTTGAGCCAGGGCCGCGCCTAGCAGGTTCAGGGCGGTGGGCACGGTCTGGACATCGGCGGGTCGCAGCAGGGGAAACAGCAAGGTGCCAGGCAAGGGGGCCGTCGCCGTCGGCAGGCCACTGGGCGTCGCTGCATTCCAGAATACGGCAAAACTGAGATTGGCGGCGTTGGCGCAACTTCCCAGCATCCAGCCACTGTTAGCGATTGCCTCGACGCTGCACGGTTGCCCGTTCACCAGCGGCGGCAAGACCTGTTGAGGGCCGCTCAGCGATGCGGCGTACCAAGGATTGCTGTTGGCGCTGACCGTAGCGGATGAACAATTGCCCACGGCTTGTGCGCTATCGTTGACGCTACTGGTTGAACATTGCGCCCCGGCCGCACTGCCCGAGTCGACGTATGTGGCGGCACTGGCGGTTACACCATAGCCGTACAGCAGCGAGGCGCCGAGCAGTGTCAGCGCAGTGATCGAGGTTTTGAAATAACGCGGCATGATGAGTCCCTCCCTGGAGTGTTTACCTGTCGGTGCCGTATGGACAGGCGCCGTTGCGTACCAGTAAACGCTGGAGATGGGGGCGTTACAACTGTCATTTCTAACAGGTACAGAACGAGTGGCTGTGCGTTAGCATCGGTGTTTTTGCGCCCTGCGGGCCGTCCAGGCACGCAGATGATTTCAGTGGTCCGGTACGGCATGGCGTCAATCTCGAGCATCCATCGCGCCACGAATAGGGGGTGAAGTGACGAATCGGCTGGCGTACATTGTTCAACCCCGGTCGCCAGCAACTGTCGGTGCGACAGATCTGGCGATCTGAATTGTTTATTGTCTGGAGTATTGATTGTGCCTACAGCTTCTTCTGTCATTGAAGTTCCGGTTTCGGCCGATCAGGTGTGGCAATTGGTCGGCGGTTTTGACGCGCTGCCGGACTGGCTGCCATTGATCGTCGAGAGCAAGCCGGGCGACGGCGGGCGCCTGCGTCACCTGAAGACCGCCGATGGCGGCGTGGTGGTGGAGCGCTTGCAGACCTTTGATAACGTGGCCCGCACTTACAGCTACAGCATCGAGGAGTCGCCGTTTCCGGTGAGTGCCTACCTGGCGACGTTGCGGGTCGAAGCCCTGACGGAGTCGTCGGCGAAGGTGACGTGGTCGGGCGTGTTCACCCCGGTGCCGGACACCACCGACGAGGCGGTGGAGGCTTTGTTTGCCGGCGTGTACCGCGGTGGGCTTGAGGCGCTGCGCGGCAACTTCCCGGCTTGACCTGATCGATCGGGCAACCGACACCCAATGTGGGAGGGAGCAAGCCCCCTCCCACCGTTTCGATCGGTGTCGTGTCTGGTTTATTTGGGCATCAGTTGCTGGCGACACTCCAGCACCAACCGCGCACCGCCGCGTTGGCTGGTGCCGACGTCCAGCTTGAAACCGTGCAGATTGATGATCGCCGCGACAATCGACAAGCCCAGCCCAAACCCACCTTGCTGGTCGCTTTCATCCACGCGATAGAACCGCTGGAACACCGCCTTGCGTTCCGCTGTTGGGATGCCGGGGCCGGAGTCGTGGACTTCGATACGCGTGCTGCCCGCATCGTTGACCGCGCGCAAAATCACTTCGCCGCCCGCTGGGGTGAACTTGATCGAGTTGCTCAGCAGGTTGGCCAGGGCCTCGAACAGCAAGGCCCGGTCGCCGGTGATCCAGGGCAGGGATGGCGGGGTGTCGAGCACCAGTTGCAGTTCGCCTTCCTCGGCCAGGGGCAGGTAGAAGTCGTGCAGTTCGCGCAGCAGCGGCAGTGGGTCCATCACCAGAAAGCCCGAGCGGCGTTGGTGGTCTTCCAGTTCCGAGATCCGCAACAACCCGCGAAAGCGCGCCATCAGCGTGTCGGTTTCCGCGATGGCGTCGTCCAGCTGCACCGCGTGGGCCGAGTCGTGTTCGGCTTGTTGCTTGATGCGATAGAGCTGCGCGCGCAAGCGGGTGAGCGGGGTGCGCAGGTCGTGGGCGATGTTGTCGCACACGCCTTTGACCTCGTTCATCAGCTTCTCGATGCGGTCGAGCATGGCGTTGACGATGGCGGCGAGCATGTCCAGTTCGTCACGCCGGTTCGACAGCGGCAGGCGATGGGTGAGGTCGCCGGCGACGATGGCCTCGGCGCTGGCCTGGATCCCGCGAATCCGTCGCAATGGGCGGCGGCGCAGCAAATGCCAGCCGGCGGCGCCGGGGATGATGGTCAGCGACACCGCCCACAGCAGCGCGTGCCAGATGATCCGGGTTACGCCGAACAGCGAACCGTTGGCGCGCACCAGCACCAGCCAGCGGCCATCGGCGGTGTGGGTGACCACGGCGTCGCAGCTGTCTTTGGGCAGTTTCGGGTCGTCGGAGTCGACGCAATTGGCCAGGGCGTGGATCTTGCCGTCCAGGGGCAAGTCGGGCGGTATCGCCTGGATCGGTCCGTTCAATGGGCGAAATTGCTCATCGAACAGGCCATAGGCGTCCACGCCCTTCATGTCGAAGGTCATGCTGGTGGTCAGGGCTTCCAACAGTTCTTCGCCGTCGAACCGCTGGAACAGGTGCTGGCGCTGCATCAGCGAATGGCGCGAGAGGTCGCTGAGGTAACCGGACACCTCGTAATACAGCACCCCCATGAGGATGCAGCTCCAAGCCACGAACAGCGAACTGTACAGCGCCAGCAAGCGGCTGCTGGAGGAACGCCAGCCCTTAGAGGGGTTCAGCAATGACATACCCGGAACCTCGTACCGTGCGGATCAGCGGCGTGAGGCCCGGTGGATCGATCTTCTTGCGCAGGCGACCGATGTGGACATCGATCAGGTTGGTCCCGGGGTCGAAGTGATAACCCCAGACTTCCTCGAAGATCATCATCCGCGACAGGATCTGCCCGGTGTTGCGCATCAGGAATTCCAGCAGTTTGTATTCGGTGGGCAGCAGGCTCAGCGGCTGCTCGGCGCGGCTGGCTTCACGGCTGATCAGGTTCAGCTCGAGGTCGGCCACGCGCAGCGCGGTTTCGAATTCCTTGACCGTGCTTTTGCGCCGCAGCAGCACTTCGACGCGGGCGGCCATTTCATCGGAGGCGAACGGCTTGGTCAGGTAGTCATCCCCACCGGCGCGCAGGCCGCGCACCCGCTCGTCGACATCGGAGAGCGCGCTGATCATCAGGATCGGCGTCGACACGCCGATGGTGCGCAGGGTGGTGACGATGGCCAGGCCATCGAGTTCCGGCAACATACGGTCGAGGGTGATCAGATCGTAATCACCACTCACGGCGCGGACCAGGCCTTCGCGGCCGTTGTCCACCCAATCTACGTCCAGTCCATGGCTACTCAGCTCGGCGACGATCTCGCGGGCCGTTACGGCATCATCCTCGATGGTCAAAATGCGGGTCATAGGATTACCTGGTGAGCGATTCACACTAGAAGTGTGGGCATTTTGCCAAGAAATGGCTGAACGCTTCCTAAATAAAACTTCATGTTGGCAAAACTGACACAGTTTTCATAAACACCGCCTGGCGCGCCAGCCCCCGCAGGTCGGTTATTTATCGTTATTAAAACCGTGGTTTTTAAACCTGTGAGATTTGACAGTTTACGCCCTCGCTCGAAGCAAATAGCGTGAGTCGACCAATCATGTTCAAGGGGCGTAGCCATGAACCAGACAACAGGAAGTTTTACCGCCAAGATCAATAACCCTCAGGTCAGTCCTCCCGAGCATTCCTTTCAAGGGGACGCCGATCAGATGATGATGTATTTCCTGGATAACAAGTTGTACATCAGTGCGACCGAAAAAATCGGCCCCGATATCAACGAGCGGCTCGGCTTCGATTTTGTTGTTTCGGACGTCCTGGACGATGGCGAGGAGCGAACGTATTCCCTTGGAAGTCAGGCCACGGGCACTTATTGGGCGCACGAAAACCTCGGCAGTGCACCCTACGTAGCGTTCACAGGGAGTCTCAGTCTGTCCCTTGACTCACAGGACCGGCTGGTCGGCACGTTCAGTTTTTCGGCCAAGCATGGCAGCAAGGACGTTGAAATCACGCAGGGCGTGATTAACCTGATCGGCTTGAGTTCGCGAATGTGCACACCGCAGATCACCGGCACCGGCTATATGCGCGGGTCAGTACCCGGCGGGCCGATGCCGGCGCCTGAGTTCGACGCGACGGAAGTGAGTCTCAGGAAGGTTGTAAGCACGTTTACTTACTGGCAGGTAATCGGTCGCCAATATGACGATCTTTCACGGGTTCAGAATCTGGTGCTGATTGTGGTGAGAGAAGAGGCGAAGGGTATGGCGTTTGACCTGGCCACCAGCAAGGAAGTGCAAGTTCAATTTGGCCGAATCAACTCTTTCGGTTTTGCCCATTCCATCAGTGGCAGCCTTGAATTTACTGCCTTGCCTGAGACCGGGCGTACAGTGGGCAGTGTGGATTGCATGGTGCAGAGGAACGAGGAGACGCCGTTTGCGGTGAGGGTGAATTTTGATATTTCCGAGTAGGTTTGAGGCTTGATCAAGCCCAAGTCGTCAGTCCCCTTGTGCAATGACCGGCCTGCGCCCGGGGACGCGGCGCTCGGGCGTCATCGTTAACGCTCTGCGCGAACAAGCCCGCGCCTGCAGATCCCTGGCGAGTCAGTCGTCGAAGCCCACCTGCTCATGAATCTCATCCACCTTCAACTCCAGGCGATACGCCACCGCAATGAACAGCGCCTGGCACAGGCACAACGTGGCGCTCAAGGAACGGAAGGCAAACGACGAGCCTTCATTGACCAACAGCACTGCGTTCGCGCGCTTGGCCAGGGGCGACAGGTTGCTGTCGGTAATGATCAGGGTCTTGGCCTGGTGGTGCTGGGCGATACGCAGGCAGTGCTGGGTTTCTTTGCCGTAGGGCGTGAAACTGATGGCGATCACCAGGTCATTGGCGCGCACGCTGCGCATCTGCTCGCGGTAGCTGCCGCCCAGGCCTGAGATCAGGTGGATGCGCTTGTTGGTGTGTTGCAGGTTGTAGACCAGGTAATCGGCCACCGCAAACGAACGGCGCACGCCAACCACGTAGATGTTGTCGGCGTTGACCACCAGGTCGACGGCTTTTTCGAACGCCGCGTCATCCAGTTCCAGGCCCAGGCGCTCGATGCCCGAAAGCGTGGCATTGACACACTCGCGCGCCAGGTCGCCGCCGCTGGCCTTCTGCGACTTGTTGGCGATCATGCTGCGGATGCGCTGCTGATAGTTCTGCACCGGCGTGGTCTTGTGGGTGTACGCCTCGCGAAACAGCGCCTGCATCTCACTGAACCCGCTGAAGCCGAAACGCTGGGAGAACCGCACGATGGCCGACGGATGCACTTCGCATTCGCGGGCGATGTCGCTGATGCGGTCGACCATGATCCGGTCGCTCTGCTGGCTCATGTAGCTGGCGATGCGCTTGAGCTGGCGTGGCAGGCTTTCGTATTCGTCGGTGATCAGCTGCAACAGGCGTTCGGCATTGATCGCAGGGCTGGCGAGAGTGTCTTGGGAAGCGGTCTCGGGCGTGGCCGGCTGATCGGTGCGGGACATGGGCAATCCTTCTGGCGGGTTCATCTGGTGCGCTGATAGTGGGCGCAAGTCTACAGGGTAGGCGCAAAAAAATACCCCGGCATGCGCCAGCGAGTGGGCGGCTGAAACGATGCACTGTCGCTGGCGTGCCCCTATGCTGACGTATTGGAAAAAATATTCTACCAAAAATAATTATGGAATAAATATTGATTGGGCTCGCTGAACGTTCTAGTCTGCTCCCACCAAGAGCGTGTGCCGTCGCCACGGCGGCACAACGCAGGCTGATAAAAATAACAGGAGCCAGCATGGGCCAGACTCGTTTTGCCAGTGGGCGTCAATTGGATCTGATTTGCCTCGGGCGCCTGGGCGTCGACCTCTATGCGCAGCAAGTCGGTGCGCGGCTTGAGGATGTGTCCAGCTTTGCCAAGTACCTCGGCGGTTCTTCCGCCAACATCGCCTTCGGCACCGCGCGCCTGGGCCTCAAGTCGGCGATGTTGAGCCGGGTAGGGGACGACCATATGGGCCGGTTCCTGACGGAATCCCTGGCCCGTGAAGGCTGCGATGTCAGCGGCATCAAGGTCGACCCGCAACGCCTTACGGCGCTGGTGCTGCTGGGCCTCAAGGACCGCGAAACCTTCCCCCTGGTGTTCTACCGCGAAAACTGCGCCGACATGGCCCTGCGCGCCGAAGACATCAGCGAAGCCTTTATCGCCTCGAGCAAGGCCCTGTTGATCACCGGCACGCATTTCTCCACCGACGCTGTGTACAAGGCCAGCGTCCAGGCCCTGGATTACGCGGCCAAACACAACGTCCAGCGCGTGCTCGACATCGACTACCGCCCGGTGCTGTGGGGCCTGGCGGGCAAGGCCGATGGCGAAACCCGGTTTGTCGCCGACCAGAGCGTCAGCCAGCACGTGCAGAGTATCCTGCCGCGCTTCGATCTGATCGTCGGTACTGAAGAAGAGTTCCTGATCGCCGGCGGCAGTGAAGATTTGCTCGGCGCCCTGCGCACCGTCCGTGAACTGACCCCGGCGACCCTGGTGGTCAAGCTCGGCCCGCAGGGCTGCACGGTGATCCACGGCGCGATCCCGGCCCGTTTGGAAGAGGGTGCGATCTACCCCGGCGTGCGCGTTGAAGTGCTTAACGTGCTGGGCGCCGGCGATGCGTTCATGGCGGGCTTTCTCAGCGGCTGGCTGAACGATGCCAGCGACGCGCGATGCAGCCAGTTGGCCAATGCCTGCGGCGGCCTGGTGGTGTCGCGCCACGCCTGCGCACCGGCCATGCCGACGCCGGCCGAACTGGATTACCTGTTCAACAGCCCGGTGCCGATCACCCGCCCCGATCAAGACGTGACCCTGCAGCGCCTGCATCGGGTCACGGTGCCACGCAAGGCCTGGAAGCAACTGTTCGTGTTCGCCTTCGACCACCGCTGGCAATTGGTCGACCTGGCGCAACGCGGCGGCCAGGACCCGAGCCGCATCAGCACGATCAAGCAGCTGTTTATCCAGGCCGTCGAACGCGTGGAGAAGACTCTGCGCGGGCAGGGCATCGAGGCCGATGTCGGTTTGCTCGCCGACCAGCGCTTCGGCCAGGACGCACTCAACGCCGCCAGCGGTCGCGGCTGGTGGATCGCACGCCCGGTGGAGGTGCAGAACTCGCGGCCCCTGGCGTTCGAACACGGCCGCTCGATCGGCAGCAACCTGATCGCCTGGCCCCAGGAGCAAATCATCAAATGCCTGGTGCAATACCACCCCGATGACGAACCGCTGCTGCGTCTGGAACAGGAAGCGCAACTCAAGGCGGTGTACGAGGCTTCGCTGGTCAGCGGGCATGAACTGTTGCTGGAAGTCATCCCGCCCAAGGATCACCCCTCGACCTACCCCGATGTGCTCTACCGCAGCCTCAAGCGCCTGTACAACCTGGGGATCTACCCGGCGTGGTGGAAAATCGAGGCACAGTCGGCCGAGGACTGGACAAAACTCGACGAACTGATCGAGGAACGCGACCCGTACTGCCGCGGTGTGGTGCTGCTGGGCCTGAATGCCTCGGCCGAGTGCCTGGCCGAGGGCTTCCGCCAAGCCAGCCAGAGTCGCACCTGCCGTGGTTTTGCCGTGGGACGCACGATTTTCCAGGAGCCGAGTCGCGCGTGGATGGCGGGGGAGATTGATGACGAGACCCTGATCCGCCAAGTCCGGGCCACTTTCGAGCAATTGATCAGTGCCTGGTGCAGTGCCAGAGGCTGAACGCAGTTCTTAATTTGAAATGTAATCCAATGTGGGAGGGAGCTTGCTCCCGAAGGCAGTGTGTCAGGCAACACTTCTGTAACTGCACCACCGCCATCGGGAGCAAGCTCCCTCCCACATAATGCAGATCTCAGTGATACCTGAAAATAATAAAGGTGCAGCCATGCCCGCAATCCGAATTGGCATCAACCCGATCTCCTGGAGCAACGACGACCTGCCGGCCCTGGGCGGCGAAACGCCCCTGAGCACGGCGTTGAGCGAAGGCAAGCAGATCGGCTACGAGGGTTTTGAACTCAACGGCAAATTCCCCAAGGACGCCAAGGGCGTCGCCGATGTGTTGCGCCCCTACGACCTGGCGCTGGTCTCCGGTTGGTACTCCAGCCGTCTGGCCCAGCGGTCGGTGGCGGAGGAAATCGAAGCCATCGCCGCTCACGTCGAGTTGCTCAAACACAATGGCGCCACGGTGTTGGTCTACGGCGAAGTGGCCGATTCGATCCAGGGCTCCCGCATCCGCCTGATCGAACGCCCGCGTTTCCACAGTGAGCAGGCCTGGCAGGACTATGCCGACAAGCTCACCGAACTGGCGCGCTTTACTCTGTCCCAGGGCGTGCGCCTGGCCTACCACCACCATATGGGCGCCTATGTCGAATCGCCGGAGGACATTGATCAACTGATGCGCCGCACCGGCCCCGAAGTCGGCCTGCTGTTCGATTCGGGCCATTGCTACATGGGTGGCGGCGAACCCCTCGACGTACTGCGCAAGCACATCGACCGCGTGTGCCATGTGCATTTCAAGGACGTGCGCAAAGCGGTGGTGCAACTGGCGCGCAACCAGATGTGGAGCTTCCCCGACTGCATCGTCAACGGCACCTTCACCGTGCCGGGTGACGGCGATATCGACTTTGCCGCGTTGCTCGACGTGCTGCTGGCCGCGCATTACCGAGGCTGGCTGGTGGTCGAAGCCGAGCAGGACCCGGCTGTCGCGCCGAGCTATATCTATGCGAAAAAAGGTTATGACACCTTGCGTGCGCTGCTGAACGAGAGGACGGGGCAATGAGCTTGCTGGTCAAGAGCAATAAGCGCGGGCAAACCATGGTCGCCCTCGAAGCGGGCCGCCTGGACTATGTCGGCTTTGCCGCCTACCGCCTGAGCCTGGGCGAAACCCTGCCAGTCACCGCCGGCGATCAGGAGCTGTGCCTGGTGCTGCTCAGCGGCCGGGTGACGATCGAAGGCGAGGGGTTCAACTGGCAGAACCTCGGCGATCGTCAGTCGGTGTTTGAAGACAAATCGCCCTTTGCCGCTTACCTGCCGCCGGGCACCGACGCCCAGGTGACGGCATTGAGCGACGTGCAGCTCGCGGTCTGCGCCGCGCCTGGCGTGACGGGTTTCGCGCCGCGCTTGATCCGCCCCGAACAGTGCAAGCGCAGCGTGCGCGGCAAAGGCGCCAACACCCGTTACGTGTGCGACATCCTGCCCGACAGCGAGCCCGCCCACTCCCTGCTGGTGGTGGAAGTCCGCACGCCGTCCGGGCATTCGTCGAGCTACCCGCCGCACAAGCACGACACCGACGACCTGCCGCACCAGAGCTTTCTCGAAGAGACCTATTACCACCAGGTCAACCCGCCCCAGGGCTTCGTGTTCCAGCGGGTGTACACCGACGATCGCAGCATCGATGAGGCCATGGCCGTGGAAAACAGCGACCTGGTGGTGGTGCCCAAGGGGTACCACCCGGTGAGCGTGCCGTATGGCTACGAGTCCTACTACCTCAACGTAATGGCCGGCCCCAAGCGCGCCTGGCATTTTCATAACGACCCGCAGCACAGCTGGCTGCTGGACCTTTAAGGGGCGCGACATGACCACCACTCGTTTGACCATGGCCCAGGCCCTGGTGAAATTTCTGGATAACCAATACATCGAAGTCGATGGTGTGCAGAGCAAGTTCGTGGCCGGGGTGTTCACGATTTTCGGCCACGGCAACGTGCTCGGTCTGGGCCAGGCGCTGGAGCAGGACAGCGGCGACCTGGTGGTGCATCAGGGCCGCAACGAGCAAGGCATGGCCCACGCCGCCATCGGGTTTGCCAAACAGCACCTGCGCCGCAAGATCTACGCGTGTACCGCATCGGTCGGCCCGGGGGCGGCGAATATGCTGACCGCTGCCGCGACTGCCACGGCCAACCGCATTCCGTTGCTGCTATTGCCTGGCGATGTCTACGCCAGCCGCCAGCCCGACCCGGTGCTGCAACAGATCGAGCAGTTCCATGACCTGAGCATCAGCACCAACGACGCCTTCCGTTCGGTGAGCAAATACTGGGACCGCATCAACCGCCCCGAGCAATTGATGAGCGCGGCGATCCACGCCATGCGCGTGCTCACCGACCCGGCCGAAACCGGTGCCGTCACCCTGGCGCTGCCGCAGGACGTGCAAGCCGAGGCCTGGGATTACCCGGATTACTTCCTGCAAAAACGTGTCCATCGCCTCGACCGGCGCCCGCCCACCGAGGCGATGATCGGCGATGCTGTGGCGGCCTTCGAGGGCAAGCGCAAGCCGTTGATCATCTGCGGCGGCGGGGTCAAGTACTCCGGGGCGAATGCGGCCCTGCAGGCATTTGCCGAACGCTTCGAGATGCCCTTCGCCGAAACCCAGGCGGGCAAGAGCGCGGTGCTGTCCAGCCATCCGCTGAACGTCGGCGGGATCGGCGAAACCGGCTGCCTGGCCGCGAACCTGTTGGCCGCCGAGGCCGACCTGATCATCGGGATCGGCACGCGCTACACCGATTTCACCACGTCGTCGAAGTCGTTGTTCAAGCACGCCGAGGTGCGGTTCCTCAACCTCAACATCAGCCCCGGCGATGCGTTGAAACTCGATGGCGTGCAAGTGCTGGCGGATGCACGAGTCGCCCTTGAGGCATTGGCCGCAGCGCTGGGCGATTATCGCGCCGGTTGGGGCGAGCAGGTGCGCGATGCCAGGGCGCAACTGGATGCTGAAGTCGACCGGGTGCATCAGTTGGAATACGCCGGTGACGACTTCGTCCCCGAGGTCGACGACCACCTCGACCGCGGCGTGCTGCGCGAATTTATCGAGCTGACCGGTTCGTGCCTGACCCAAAGCCGGGTCCTCGGCGTGCTCAACCAGGCGCTGGCCGACGACGCGATCATCGTCGCCGCCGCCGGCAGCCTGCCCGGCGACCTGCAGCGCAGCTGGCGCAGCAAGGGCGTCAACACTTACCACGTCGAGTACGGTTATTCGTGCATGGGCTACGAGATCAACGCCGCCCTCGGCGTGAAACTCGCCGAGCCGACGCGCGAGGTCTATGCGCTGGTCGGTGATGGCTCCTACATGATGCTGCACTCGGAGCTGGCCACCTCGATCCAGGAGCGCCGCAAGATCAACGTGGTGCTGCTGGACAACATGGCTTTCGGTTGCATCAACAACCTGCAGATCGGCAACGGCATGGACAGCTTCGGCACCGAGTTCCGCTACCGCAACCCCGAGAGCGGCAAGCTCGACGGCGGCCTGGTGCCGGTGGATTTCGCCATGAGTGCGGCGGCCTACGGTTGCAAGACTTACAAGGTCAGTAGCGTCGAACAGCTCGAAGCGGCGCTGGCCGATGCGCGCACACAAACGGTGTCGACGCTGATCGATATCAAGGTGCTGCCCAAGACCATGATCCACGGCTACCTGTCGTGGTGGCGGGTGGGTGTGGCGCAGGTCTCCACCAGCGAACGCACCAACGCGGCGGCGAAAAAACTCAATGAACAGCTGGCCAAGGCCCGGCAGTACTAATAACAAGAGGAGTGAATGTATGTCGTTGAAGCTGGGTGTTATCGGTACGGGCGCTATCGGCCGGGACCATATTCGTCGTTGCAGCCAGACCTTGCTCAACAGCCAGGTGGTGGCGGTGACCGACATCGACCTGGAGCAGGCCGCCAAGGTGGTGGCGGATCTGAAACTGGACGCCGAGGTGTATCCGGACGGCCATGCGCTGATCCGTTCGCCTCAGGTCGAAGCCATTCTTGTCACTTCCTGGGGCCCGAGCCATGAGGCATTCGTGCTCGCCGCCATCGAGGCGGGCAAACCGGTGTTCTGCGAAAAACCCCTGGCGGTCACCGCCGAAGGCTGTCGCAGGATCGTCGAGGCCGAAGTGGCGCACGGCAAGCGCCTGGTGCAAGTGGGCTTCATGCGCCCCTATGACGAAGGTTATCGCGCCCTCAAAGCGGTGATCGACAGCGGCCGGATCGGCGAGCCGCTGATGCTGCACTGCGCGCACCGCAACCCGCGGGTGGGCGAGAACTACAAGACCGACATGGCGATCACCGACACCCTGATCCACGAGCTGGACGTGTTGCGTTGGCTGCTCGACGACGACTATGTGTCGGTGCAAGTGGTGTTCCCGCGCAAGACCAGCAAGGCCCTGGCCCATCTGCGCGATCCGCAGATCGTGCTGCTGGAAACCGCCAAGGGCACGCGCATCGATGTGGAAGTGTTTGTGAACTGCCAGTACGGCTACGACATTCAGTGCGAAGTGGTGGGGGAGACCGGTATCGCCAAGCTGCCGGAACCGTCGCAGGTGCAATTGCGCAGCGAAGCCAAACTGTCCAATGCGATTCTGATGGACTGGAAAGACCGCTTTATCGGCGCCTATGACGTCGAGTTGCAGGCGTTCATCGACAGCGTGCGCGCCGGGCAAGTGGGCGGGCCGTCGGCGTGGGATGGGTTTGCAGCGGCGGTCGCGGCGGATGCGTGTATCGAGGCCCAAGGCAGTGGGCAAATTGTCCAAGTCAGCCTGCCTGAGCGTCCGCGCTTCTACGGCTGACACGCGGTCAATGTGGGAGGGGGCTTGCCCCCGATAGCAGTGGGTCAGCTAATGAATCTGGATCTGATCCACCGCCATCGGGGGCAAGCCCCCTCCCACAGTTGGATTGGGTGTGCACTTCAATGAAGGAGTGAATGTATGCGAATTGGACTAGTCGGCTATGGCCACGGAGGGCGCTTCTTTCATGCGCCACTGATTGCAACCCTGCCCGGCGCTACTTTTGTTGGTGTGGTGACTCGTTCACCCGAGCGCCGTCAGCAATTGAGCACTGATCTTCCAGGGGTTAAAGCCTTTGACAGCATCGGCCAGATCGTCGAGGCCGGCGTTGACGCCCTGGTGATTTCCACCACACTTAAAGGTCGCCCGGCGCTGGTGCTGGAGGCTATCGAGCACGGCGTCGCCGTGGTCAGCGATAAACCTTTCGCCGCCAACGCCGAGCAGGCCCGGGTGCTGATCACCGCGGCTGAACGCCAGGGCGTGTTGCTCAGCGTCTACCAGAACCGGCGCTGGGATTCGGATTTCCTGACCTTGCGCAAACTGATCGACGCCGGCGCCCTCGGCGCTGTCACCCGGTTTGAATCCCGCGTCGAGCGTTTCAGCCCGCAATCGGTGGGCAATGCCAGCGGCGGCGGCTGGCTGCGCGACCTGGGCAGCCATCTGGTGGATCAGGCGCTGCAACTGTTCGGCCCGGTGGATCGGGTTTTCGCGCAACTGCACTACAGCGCCGAACACCCCAGCATCGACCACGGCTTCTTTGTCTCCCTGACCCACGCCAACGGGGTGATTTCCCACCTGTGGGGCAACGCCTTGCAGAACAGCCCGGCACCGCGCTTGCGGGTCAGCGGCACCCTGGGTTGCTACACCGTCGACGGGTTGGACGGCCAGGAAGACGCACTGATGGCCGGCAAGTCGCCCAAAACCGAGGGCGAGCACTGGGGGGCCGAGGAGCACCGCCGCTGGGGCTGGTTCGAACAAGGCCCCGAGCGCGAGCGTGTGCCGTCGGAAAAAGGTTGCTGGACCCAGTTCTATCGCCAGTGGCAGGCCGCCGTGCAAGGGCAGGGGCCGCTGCCGGTGGACGCCTACGAGGCGCTGGAAACCACAAGGATATTGGACGCCGCACGCCTGAGCGCCGAGCGCCAGCAGGTGGTTTCGACAAAAATAGAATAAAATTCTAAAACAGGTTGATATAGAAATTATTTTCCAATAAAGTCTTTTCCAGGTTGCATAAAGTACGTTCCGGACTCGATCCCGACGACTCAACAAAAACAAGATCAAAAACAACCAGGTACCGTCAGATGAAAATCTTCAACGCTGTACTGCGAGTTTTACGCCCAGCCCTTGCGCCACGCGGTCTGCCCCGCACCCGGCCGTTTTACTTCTCCTTCCTCAACGTGCTGTGCGTCGAAAACCAAGGCGCCCTGGTGTGCTGCATTCCGGGAGCACCGCTCGTCCGCCTGCCGTCATCCTCGCTCTGAAAAACGCAACGTCCAAAAAACCAACAAGAAAGTGGAGACAGACCGTTCATGAAGACCCCGATCCGTTTTACCGCGCTGGCGTTGTCCCTGCTGCTGGCCAGCGGTTTTGCCATGGCTGCCGATCTGAAGATCGGCGTGAGCATGTCGCAGTTCGATGACACCTACCTGACCAATGTGCGTGAGTACATGGACAAGCAAGCCAAGGCCTACCCCAAGGGCGATGGCGTGCAACTGCAGTTCGAAGACGCGCGCGCCGACGTGGTCAAGCAATTGAGCCAGGTCGAGAACTTCATCAGCCAGAAGGTCGACGCGATCATCGTCAACCCGGTGGACACGGCGTCCACGGCGCGGATCAGCAAGTCAGCGCTCGAGGCGGGTATTCCGCTGGTCTATGTCAACCGCCGACCTGATCAGAAAGACCTGCCCAAAGGCGTGGCGGCCGTGACCTCCGATGATGAAGAGGCCGGTAGGCTGCAAATGCAGTACATCGCCGAAAAACTGGGGGGCAAGGGCAAGGTGGTGATCCTGCTCGGTGACCTGGCGAACAACTCCACCACCAACCGGACCAAGGGCATCAAAGAAGTCCTGGCCAAGTACCCGCAGATCAAGATCGAGCAGGAACAGACCGGCATCTGGCTGCGTGACCGCGGGATGACCCTGGTCAACGACTGGTTGACCCAGGGCCGCGAATTCAATGCCGTGCTGGCCAACAACGACGAAATGGCGATTGGCGCGGCCATGGCGTTGAAGTCGGCCGGCACCAAGCCGGGCAGCGTCTTGATTGCAGGGGTCGACGGCACGCCGGACGGCTTGAATGCGATCACCAAGGGCGAAATGACCGTGTCGGTGTTCCAGGATGCCAAGGGCCAGGCAGTCGGCTCGGTGGAGGCGGCGCGCAAGATGGCGAAGAAGGAAGCGATCGAGCAGAACATTGTCATCCCGTTCAAGCTGATCACCCCGGACAACGTCAAAGACTTCAAGTAGCCCTTACATCACAACAATAAGCCGGCAGGGCGGTCGTGCCCGCCCTGTCGATGGAGTACCGCCCTATGCTTGCTCAAGCCACTGTCTCGCAGCCGCCCGGTATCCAGCCGTCGCTGCTGGAAGAACCGTATCTGCTGGAAATCCTCAACATCAGCAAAGGCTTTCCCGGTGTGGTGGCCCTGGCCGATGTACAACTGCGTGTGCGCCCAGGCTCGGTGCTGGCGCTGATGGGCGAGAACGGCGCGGGCAAGTCGACCCTGATGAAAATCATCGCCGGCATCTACCAGCCCGACGCCGGGGAAATCCGCCTGCGCGGCAAGCCGATTGTGTTTGAGACGCCGCTGGCCGCGCAAAAGGCCGGGATCGCGATGATCCACCAGGAACTCAACCTGATGCCGCACATGAGCATCGCCGAGAATATCTGGATCGGCCGCGAGCAGCTCAACAGCCTGCGCATGGTCAACCACCGCGAAATGCACCGCTGCACCGCCCAATTGCTCGCCCGCCTGCGCATCAACCTCGACCCCGAGGAGCAGGTGGGCAACCTGAGCATCGCCGAGCGGCAGATGGTCGAGATTGCCAAGGCGGTGTCCTACGATTCCGACATCCTGATCATGGATGAGCCGACGTCCGCCATCACCGAGAAGGAAGTTGCCCACCTGTTTTCGATCATTGCCGACCTCAAGGCCCAGGGCAAAGGCATCGTCTACATCACGCACAAGATGAATGAAGTGTTCGCCATCGCCGATGAAGTGGCGGTGTTTCGCGACGGCCAGTACATCGGCCTGCAGCGCGCCGACAGCATGAACAGCGACAGCCTGATCTCGATGATGGTCGGCCGTGAACTGAGCCAGTTGTTCCCGGTGCGCGAAACGCCCATCGGCGAGTTGCTGCTGTCGGTGCGCGACCTGGGCCTGGACGGCGTGTTCAACAACGTCTCGTTCGACCTGCATGCCGGCGAGATCCTCGGCATCGCCGGGCTGATGGGCTCGGGCCGCACCAACGTGGCGGAAACCCTTTTCGGCATCAGCCCAAGCACTTGCGGGCAGATAACCCTCGATGGCAAGGCGCTGCGTATCACCGACCCACACATGGCCATCGACAAAGGCTTTGCGCTGTTGACCGAAGACCGCAAGCTCAGCGGGCTGTTCCCGTGCCTGTCGGTCCTGGAAAACATGGAAATGGCGGTGTTGCCGCATTACTCGGGCAACGGGTTTATCCAGCAGAAAGCCCTGCGTGCGCTGTGCGAAGACATGTGCAAGAAGCTGCGGGTGAAAACCCCGTCCCTGGAGCAATGCATCGACACCTTGTCCGGCGGCAATCAGCAGAAAGCCCTGCTGGCGCGCTGGCTGATGACCAACCCGCGCCTGCTGATCCTCGACGAACCGACCCGTGGCATCGATGTCGGCGCCAAGGCCGAGATCTACCGTTTGATTGCGTTCCTCGCCAGCGAGGGCATGGCGGTGATCATGATTTCCTCGGAGCTGCCTGAAGTGCTGGGTATGAGCGACCGGGTGATGGTGATGCATGAAGGCGAACTGATGGGCACCCTGGACCGTGCAGACGCGACCCAGGAAAAAGTCATGCAGCTGGCCTCCGGCATGACCGCGGTCCACTGACGAACAGCCGTGCGGGCCTGCGGTTGGCCCGCGCCATAGAATAAAAAGGTGATTGGCTATGAACGCAATAACAGACAACAAGCCTGCCACGGCAGCGGTCAAGCACCGTCGGCGCTTGCCCACCGAGCTGAGCATCTTCCTGGTGTTGATCGGCATCGGCCTGGTGTTTGAGCTGTTTGGCTGGATCGTGCGAGACCAGAGCTTCCTGATGAACTCCCAGCGCCTGGTGCTGATGATCCTGCAAGTGTCGATCATCGGCCTGCTGGCCATCGGTGTGACCCAGGTGATCATCACCACCGGGATCGACTTGTCTTCCGGCTCGGTCTTGGCATTATCGGCGATGATCGCTGCCAGTCTTGCGCAAACATCTGATTTTTCCCGTGCGGTGTTTCCGTCCCTGACCGACCTGCCGGTGTGGATTCCGGTGGTGGCGGGGCTCGGCGTGGGGCTGCTGGCGGGCGCGATCAACGGCAGCATTATCGCGGTGACCGGTATCCCGCCGTTTATCGCAACGCTGGGGATGATGGTGTCGGCCCGTGGCCTGGCGCGTTACTACACCGAAGGCCAGCCAGTGAGCATGCTCTCGGATTCCTACACGGCCATCGGGCATGGCGCGATGCCGGTGATCATCTTTCTGGTGGTGGCGGTGATCTTCCATATCGCCCTGCGCTACACCAAGTACGGTAAGTACACCTACGCCATCGGCGGCAATATGCAGGCGGCGCGCACCTCGGGGATCAACGTCAAGCGCCACCTGATCATCGTCTACAGCATCGCCGGGCTCCTGGCGGGCCTGGCCGGTGTGGTGGCCTCGGCGCGTGCCGCCACCGGCCAGGCCGGCATGGGCATGTCCTACGAACTGGATGCGATTGCCGCCGCGGTGATCGGCGGCACCAGCCTGGCCGGCGGAGTAGGGCGCATCACCGGCACCGTGATCGGCGCGCTGATCCTTGGGGTGATGGCCAGCGGGTTTACCTTTGTCGGGGTCGACGCGTATATCCAGGACATCATCAAGGGCCTGATTATCGTGGCGGCGGTGGTGATCGACCAATATCGCAACAAGCGCAAGCTAAAACGCTGACGCAGTGCAAAATGTGGGAGGGGCCTGCCCCCTCCCACATTCAGGCCTGTATTCGTCAGATCCAACCGTTTGTCTTCTATATAGCTCCACAACACTGAATTTCTTGCTATAAACGCACTCCGATGACCATTCGCCAAGCCCGTCCTGGTGCCTTTGGGGGTTATCTTGGAAAAAATGCCTGTCTTTTCAGTTGCTGCGCCCTCAAGTCGGCCTTAGACTGCCGCCCCTCGTAAATTGAGTGCCGGGTGGCGCTTGGAATGGATGGCGCCTTTCCGAGACCTGCAGAGGTTGACCGGAACGCTCCCTTATTCGCCTTAATGCACGTATTTTTTATAGAGAAATCAATGACAAAGGAAAAGTTGCTGGCCATGCCGGCGGATGACTACATGAATGCCGAACAGCACGCTTTTTTCGAGCAGTTGCTGCAAGACATGAAAGTGGAACACCACGAGCGCATTGAACAGAACCGCATCGCCATTGAGAGCCTGGACACCCCGGCCGACCCGGCGGATGCCGCCTCCGTGGAAGAAGAGCGCACCTGGTTGGTGAATGCCATTGATCGCGACCAGCGCATGCTGCCGCAACTGGAGCGCGCACTGGAGCGCATCAAGGAAGATTCCTTTGGCTGGTGCGATGACAGCGGCGAGCCTATCGGCCTCAAGCGCCTGCTGATCAGCCCGACCACCAAGTACTGCATCGAAGCGCAAGAGCGCCACGAGCAGATCGACAAGCACCAGCGTCAAGCCTGATGCGCTGAAGCTGGGGGGCGAGTACTGCGCTCCCCAGGGAAAATATCCGTTACGCCCGCTATATTGATCTGTTGCAAGCTCCCCCACTAAAGGCCCATAGATAATGGCCTGATAGTGGCGTTTAATGCAGAGACAATAATGACAAGCAGTGGGGTGACGAAGATGGCTGGAGACGGATCTCTGATGGGCGCAGCAGTGCCACCGCACGCGGTGGTGCGCGGGTTGCCCGGCTGGCTGACGCCGCTTTTGCAGAGCACCGCCGTGGTGCTGGTCCTGCTCGGCCTTGCGTTTGCCAGCCTGCCGATTTATCTCTGCCTGACACTGGCCTTGCTGGTGATCTGGCTGCCCCGTCTGAAAAAACGCACGCCCAGCGCGGCGCCGTCCGAAGCGGTCGATGCGATTGGCGACCTGACCCGCGACCTGTCCTATACCACCAGCCATAACGCATTGTCGGCGGCCGGCGTGGCCTATTCGGTCAAGCAACTGGCTGCGCGCCTGCAGTCGCAGTTGAGCGCTGCCCAGCAGATCGTCAACAGCGCCGAAGTGATGATCGGCACCGAACAAGTTACCTCCCAACTCAGTCACCAGGCGCTGGGCGCCGCCAGCCAGGCGCATCAGCGCAGTACCGAGGGCCGCGAAGTGCTGGCCCAGTCGATCACCCGCATGCACCAACTCAGCCAGCGCGCGAATGCCAGCCGCGAGATGATTGAAGCCCTGAGCCAGCGCAGCGAGGAAATCCAGCGGGTGACCCTGGTGATCCAGTCCATCGCCAGCCAGACCAACCTGCTGGCCTTGAACGCCGCCATCGAAGCCGCGCGTGCTGGCGAGCATGGGCGCGGGTTTGCCGTGGTGGCCGATGAAGTCCGCGGGCTGGCCGGCCGTACCGCTACCGCTACCGAGGAAGTCGGGGTGATGGTGGCCGATATCCAGCAACGTACCGGCCAGGTGGTGGAGCAGATTCGCCAACTGTCGGCGGACCTGCACACCGGCGTGGAGCAGGTGGAACACGCCGGTGAGCAGTTACAGAACATCGCCAGCCTGGCCGCGGATGTCGAAGGGCAGGTCAACGAAATCGCCCAAGGCACCGAGACCAATCGGGCGCAACTCGACAGCCTGTTCCATGCCGTGGAGCAAATGCGCAGCGACCTGACGGTGAGCGACGAGCAAACCCGTCAACTGGCCGATGCCGCCGTGCAAATGGAAGGGCAGGCCGAAACCATCAGCGAACGCTTGGCCGCCGTCGGGCTGGATGACTATCACCAGCGCGTCTACGACCTCGCCCGCGAAGGCGCGAGCCGCATCGCCGAACAGTTCGAGGCTGATGTACTGCAAAACCGCGTCAGCCTGGAGGATCTGTTCGACCGCAACTACGCGGCGATCCCCAACACCCACCCCAGCAAGTACCACACGCGTTTTGACAGCTACACCGATCAGGTTTTGCCGGCGATTCAAGAGGCGCTGCTGCCGCGACACGAAGGTTTGGTATTTGCCATCGCCTGTACGCAACAGGGGTATGTGCCGACACACAACAAGGCGTTTTCCCAACCCTTGACCGGCGATGTACAGGTGGATGCGTTACAGAATCGCACCAAGCGCAAGTTCGATGACCGTACCGGGATTCGCTGTGGCAGCCATCAGCAAGCGGTACTGTTGCAGACCTACACCCGCGATACCGGTGAGTTGATGCACGACTTGTCGGTGCCGATCATGGTCAAGGGCAGGCATTGGGGCGGGTTGCGCCTGGGTTATAAACCCGAAGGCACGAAGGCCAGGCACTAGAGATTGTTGCTGTTTGCGCAATAGAGCTATCCAGGGGATAGCTTTTTCTGAGGGTAGGAAAAACGTAGCATGGCCGCCGTTGTTAGTTAGCTAACGATTGTTGCGGAGAAGCTCCATGCAAAACAAAGTCGATGTCGCTGTGATGATTGGCAGTGGCGTACCCGAAACCCTGCGTGCGCTGGGTCAGAAGGCTTGTTGGGTCGTGCTGCTCAACGGTGAGCAGCGTGGCACCGTCTTCGCCAGCCGTGATGAAGCCGAGGAGTGCAGGGCCGCCTGGCAAGCGCTGTTGCGCATGGAACAGTCAGACAGCTTGCATTGAGGGGCGTTATTGCGCTTGGTGCAGACGCTGGTTCAGTTCATCCACGGCCATCGCCCATTCAGCGTCTTCCCGAAGTTCTTCCTTGAGAAACTGAGCCTGCTGGGGCGTCCAGAAGGGCGCGTCGATCAGCTTGACGTCGTCGGCCAAAGGATGGGCAGCGATAAACGCGTCGATGTCCTTCGGGGTGGAATCCAGGCCCAGTTGATCAAACAGGGTTTCAAGGGTTGGTACTGGCGCATCCATATCGTTCTCCATGCCGGTTTTTGGGGGGGTATGCATCGGAGGCTTGTCGCGCAGTAGAGTTCTATCGGATTCTCAGGAGGTCAACGCCCCTGAGTCCACCGCTGTCTTGAGGGCCCTGGCGGCTTCTTTTGCCGCGACGGCGGCGGCGTCCGCGGTCTTGAACCAACGATCTTTTTCCACTTGGTGCATTGTGATCGTGGTCAAGGGAGGCTTGGCACGCATTACGATAACTGCTTGGAATTCTCCGTCTACTTCCTTGGCTTCGCCATGGATAAAAAATTCGCCAATATCAAATTCCGTCACGTATAACCTTCCCTTCAAGGTAACTGCACTGATGAAACCTGACCCGCACGGGGCAAACTTCAATGGACGGGCCAGTATGGCAGTTGTTGAGGGGCGACGGCGCGGTAAAGTCATCCAGGTGACGAAACGATCCCGCCGTGCGGGGCGTGCAGGGCGGCCTCGAGGGTTTTTGCCAGTTCGCAGGCGCGGATATGGTTGCTGCGAAAGCCTTTGATCCTGCCGCTGGTGACTTCCAGAATATGAAAGAAGTTGCGTCCGGCTGGTACAACTTGATAAAGCACGGAGTTTGAGTACCCATCATGGCTGTGCAAGCAGTAGTATTGGCGCTCGTCTTGATAGGATGAGTGAGTGCTGGAAGACGTAGCGTTGTGTTGACGTCGTTGCATGGTCAGCTCCTGTCGATCGATCTGGTTGGCCCGCCAGCAGCGGAACGGGTGGTTTTGACCCGTGTTGCTGTTTTAATATTGTCGTCGGCGATCGGTACTCGGTTCCATTCCAGATGTTTTGTTTTGTGCAGGTTGTCGGAAACTGCGCTTTTTAATTGGGTTATTCTCTGAAGCTGGTCGACCCGTCTTCTCGGGCTGTTAAACCTGTGATTTGCTGTGAAGATCGATGGCCTGCATAAGGCTCGTCGTGTATGCCTGTATTAGTCTTACGGCACCGCAGGGGCTTTTTTCAGGGTTTTTAATCAATGCGTTGTGTCAGCGTGCCGGTATGGCCGCTTTTTTGTGCTGCCCGTTCCGGCGGACGGTGCTTTTTTTGATCTGGGGGCGTTTCCTTGGCAGTCAGTAATCTGGATATGCACGCGTTATTCGTGCTGGGTGATTTGCGCGCAAAGTTGGTCAAGCAGTTTCAATCCCGTTTTGTTTACATCACTGAACAGACACCGGAAGGTATCTATATCGCCGAGATCGATACTGAATCGGCATTGGTCGTGGATGACAAACAACGCCTTGAACTCAAGGTCGGTGATCATTTTCGTGCCGCGGTATTGCCCAGTCGCGAAGGTGGCAAGTTTGAATTGAAGTTCCGCGATATCAAGTTGACGGTGTATGGCTTGGGCGACTATGCCTTTGTTTCCTCGGCCGAAGGCCAGGGCATTGTGTTCAAGGAAGGTCACAGCGTGATGCTGGTGTTTGCCGCCAACGAACAATTGCAGGAAGGCTTGACCAAAACCCTCAAGGCCGTGACCGGCAAGGCCGCCAAGTGGCGCAAGGGTGAACTGGTGACCTTCAAGGCCAGCGAATAACCCGCTCGTACAGCAAACAGCCTTTATCTCCCGGAACCTCTACTACAGTTGAGTTGACTTAACTATTCAGAGGCTTCGCGCAGTGGCGGCCAAGCCGTCCGTTATTGCAGCGAACACGTGAGGTGCAAAGGCATGAAAGGATTGAGATCCCTGTTGGCGGCGTCCCTGGCGAGCCTGAGTCTGTCGGTGGCTTCGTTGCCGGTTTCGGCTGCACAGGCGCCTGTGCATTTCGCCGACCTGAACTGGGAAAGCGGCAGTCTGATCACCGAAGTGCTGCGCTATATCGTCGAGAAGGGCTATGACCTGCCCACCGACACCTTGCCCGGCACCACCATCACCCTGGAAACCGCCCTGGCGAAGAATGACATCCAGGTGATCGGCGAAGAATGGGCAGGCCGCAGTCCGGTGTGGGTCAAGGCCGAGGCCGAAGGCAAGGTGGCCGGGGTGGGCGATACGGTCAAGGGCGCCACCGAAGGCTGGTGGGTGCCGGAGTACGTGGTCAAGGGCGACCCCGCCAAAGGCCTTAAGCCCCTGGCACCAGACCTCAAAAGTGTCGCGGACCTGGCGCGTTACAAGGACGTGTTCAAGGACCCCGAATCCCCAGGCAAAGGGCGCTTTCTCAACAGTCCCATTGGCTGGACCTCGGAAGTGGTCAACAAACAGAAACTCAAGGCCTACGGCCTGGACGACAGCTATGTGAACTTCCGCAGTGGCTCGGGGGCGGCGTTGGATGCCGAGATAACTTCCTCGATTCGTCGCGGTAAGCCAGTGCTGTTCTATTACTGGTCGCCGACGCCCTTGATGGGGCGCTACAAATTGATCCAGCTGGAAGAGCCGGCGTTCGATGCCGAGGCGTGGAAGACGCTGACGGATGCGGACAATCCCGATCCGAAGCCGACACGGTCTTTGGCGTCCAAGTTGAGTATCGGCGTGTCCACGCCGTTCCAGAAAGAACATCCGCAGATTGTCGGGTTCTTCGAGAAAGTCGAGTTCCCGATCGAGCCGCTGAACAAAGCCTTGGCGACCATGAGCGAGAATCACACCGCGCCACGGGACGTCGCGCTGGCGTTTCTCAAGGCGCATCCTGATGTGTGGAAGGCCTGGTTGACGGAGGATGTGGCACAGAAGGTTGAAGCCAGCCTGAAATAGCGTCCCATCCTGCGGTAGAACGCGGGGCAAGAATGTGGAAGCGGGCTTGTCAGCGTGTGCCCGCTTTCACATTGGCTAGCATTCCAGCCTCAGAAGCGGGTTTGCACCGCCACTTCAAACGTGCGCGGCGACCCCAGGTAATACGCCGGCGACACATGGGCAAATTCGGCATACACCTCGTTGGTCAGGTTGCGCACGCGGCCGGTCACCGAGGTGTGGGCGTCCACCTTGTAGCGCAGGAATGTGCCGAACAGGGTGTAGGCCGGCACTGTCTGAGTGTTGGCGTTATCCGCATACACCTGGGCCACATACCGCGCATCCACGCCGCCTTGCCAATCCTCGGAAAAATCATAGGTCAGCCACAGGTTGCCGACGCGCTTGGGCACATTGGTCGGCGTATTGCCCTTGCGTGAGACCACCGCGCCGCTGGCGATTTTTTCGTTGAACTCGTCGTACTCGGCGTCCACCCAGGCGAAGTTGCCTTCGGCGAGTAGTCGCGGCGTGATGCGCAACGAACTGGCCAACTCAATGCCCTTGGACGACTGTGCGCCTACCGGGATGCTGTTGGTGGGGTCCAGCGGGTCGGTGACGGCAAAGTCCTTGCGCTCGATTTTGTAAGCCGCGACGGTGGCCGAACCGCGACCGTCCAGGTAATCGAATTTACTGCCCACCTCCCACTGTTTGCCGGTCGATACGTCGAATACCTGGGTGGTGGTACTCGGCTGTTCGGCGGCCGTGCTGTATTGCACGTACACGTTGGCCGTCGGGATGAACTGGTAGGTCAGGCCCGCGCGCCCGGTCACCGGCTCCCAACTGCGCGTGAAGTGCCGTGGACTGCTGGCGGTTATCGCGCCATGGTTGGTGACATCCAGGTCGATGGCGTCGTAGCGCAGGCCCGTCAGCAATGTCAGTTTATCGGTCAGGCCCAGGCGATTTTCCACGAACAGCGCTTTGGTGGTGACCTCGTTGGTCTTGTCGCTGATAAAGCCCGGTCGGGTGCCTGGGATGTCGTAAAAGTACCCCGGGTCGTAATGGTCAGGATCGACCGTGCTGTTGCCTGCGGCTCTCAGCGGGCTGTTGGTCGTGCTGTTGACCTTGTATTCGAAGCCGCCGGACCAGGTGGTGGCGAGACCGAAGATGCGGTCGTCGTGGCGCAGCTCGAACTGGTTGCCATTCTGCTCACCCTGATGACGCACCTGGTACGCGGTCGAGCGGTTCACCGCGCTGTTGTCGGCGTTGTACTGGTAGGTCTCCAGGTTGCGGTAATCGCGCTGGCTGTCCAGGTGATACAGGGTGTTTTTCAGCGTGGTGCTGTCGTTGATCCGGTAGTCGATGATCGAACGCGCCCAGAGCGTGCGCTGTTCGTAACGACCGTCGGCGACGTTGTAATTGTTGAAACGGTTGTGTTTATCGATCTTCAGCTCGCCGGCCTTGGGGTTCAGCACCGGCGTGCCCCAGTACGGGCTGTCTTCATGTTCGTCCTGGTATTCCAGGGCCAGGGTATGGGACAGGTTGGGGGTAAGGTCGCTGAGCAGGGAAAACGCTACGCTCCAGGCGTCGCGCTGGTCGCGGTCGATGTAGCTGTGGTTGGTGTTGCGGCTGACGTCCAGGCGTGCGTAATGCTGCACGTCGGCGCTGGGGTCGGTCAGCGCGTGGTTCAGGCCGAATGCCATGCCGGCGGTGTCGTAGCTGCCGTAGGTCAGTTGGCCTTCGGCGGCCTGTTCTTCGCGGGTGGCCAGCTTGGTCACGTAGTTCAGCGAACCGCCCACGGAGCCAGCGCCGTTGATCAAGGACGAGGGGCCGCCGACCAGTTCCACCCGATCATAGATCCACGCATCCACCGGCCGGGCCAGGCCGGTGGCGACGTTGATGCCGTTGAACATCTGGGTGATCTGGCTGCTGGTAAACCCACGATACGAGACAAAACCCCCAAACCCCGGCGGTGCGCTGGCGTTGACACCGGGCAAGGTATTGGCTGCATCCCGGAACGTCTTGGCGCCATGGCGCTCGATGTCATTGCGGTTGGCGATCGCCACCGAGGCGGGCGTTTCGCGCACGCTCAACCCCAGTCGCGATGCCACGCCGCTGGACTGGTCCAGGGCCAGGCCGGGTTCGTGGGAGGGTTCGCCATCGATGGTGGTCGGGGCCAGTTCGAGCGCCCAGGCACAGACTGGCAGGCAGCCGAACAGGCCTGCCAACAGAGGTAAATGTTTCATGCTTGAATCCTGAAAAACCTGCTTGAAAACAACGCACAGTCGCCCGTACTTCCTTACGGAAACGGTGTCAGTGCAGATCAGAAAGCGCGAGGATCAGGCGAGGGCGGGAGGCGCCCGTGGGTGGGCCGTGGGCCAGGTGAAGCGGGCAGGAATGTCAGCCGCCAGTACGATAGCCGGCGGCGGTGCGTGGGGTTGCGGCAACACCGCGACGTTGAGGCTGGAGTTCAGCGCCGGGCCCATGCCGCCGGTCGAGCACAGCGGGCAACCAAACGCCTTGGACAGCGTCGGCAGGCTTTCATCGGCGGGGGTGGACGGCTTGGGCGCCTGGGTGCGTGGGTCGACGGTACAGAACTGCCCGCCGATGCCGTTGAGCTGCATGCCCACCATCTGCCCATGACCAATGCTGCACGCGAACACATTGAACAGGACGCTGCAGTAGAGCATCCAGGCAATGAGCGAGCGGTCGGCACGGGTGATTTTCATGGGGTGGCACTTTACCATCGGCCGCCGACGAAATGCCTGCAAAAAATCTCAGGGGGACTATCCTACTTCGCACAAATTCCGGGAGAGGCCGCCATGAGCTTTATCGTCGCACGATGGATCGTCGGTATTTTCACCTTTGTCAGCATGGTGCATTTGTACTGGGCCGCCGGTGGCAAGCTCGGCAGCCTCGCCGCCATTCCTCAACTTCCCGGCGAATTCGCCAGCGGCCCCCGCCTGGCGTTCAAGCCTTCGGCATTGGGCACCTTGCTGGTGGCGATGGGCCTGGTGGCAATTGCCTTGCTCGTTTGCCTGCGGGCCGGGCTGTATTTTTCGCCGGTGTCCCATGGCGCATTGCAATGGGGCATCAGCGCGATTGCCGTGATCATGTTTGCCAGGGCAATCGGCGATTCGGAGCTGGTGGGTTTTTTCAAAAAGGTCGGTGGTTCGCGGTTTGCACGGTGGGATACGTATTTTTATTCGCCGTTGTGCCTGTTGTTGGGCGCCGGGTTGTTGGTGGTGGCGTGGAGTTGATCGCCTGATCGCGCCGCGAGCGTTCACCCGCCTGCAGACCCGCCCCGTGGATTTGGGCGCTTACCGATAGGCGTTGATCCTGCCCACCCGTCAGGCAGCGACCGTTATCCGGATCGTAGTAGCGGTGGCGATGGTAGTGCAGCCCGCTTTCCCGGTCGAAGTATTGACCTTGGAAGCGCAGCGGGTTTTCGATTTTTTCGACGTCCAATCGCGTGATCCGGCCATCGGCGCGGTAGTGCGCGGACCACACGATTTCGCCGTCGGGCGTGGTGAGTTCCTGCGCGGTGCCAAGGTGATCCAGTTGGTAGTGGAAAGGCGTGGTGTGCTGTGGGCCGAAGCCTTCCAGCAGGGCCAGTGGGCGGACACTGTCGGGTTCGTAGACGTAGCTGCGATGCCGTTGCGCGTGGTGCTCGGCGATCAGTCTGTCGCCTTGCCAGAAAAACTCGGTGGTCGTGCCGGCGACGGTTTTGCTGATGCGGCGACCAAACGGGTCGTAGCGGTAGTGGACAGTTTGGCCGTTGGGGCGGGTGAGGCCGATCAGGCGCTGCTGGCAGTCGTAGCGGTATTCGGTAACGACAGAGTGGGCCTGGCCACGCCGTTCGCGGATGAGATTGCCAAAGGCGTCGTAGTCGTAGTGGCGGTCATCCTGGAGCGTCAGACGGTTACCCGCCGGCGTGTAGGCGAAGCGTTCCTGTGGGGCCTGGGAATGATCAGCTCGGACCAGACGGTTTAGCGTGTCGTAGTGGTAGCGGTGCTCGCCTTTGCGGGTGTCGAGCAAGTACCTGAGGTTGCCGGCTTTGTCGTAGCTGTACTGGCGGCGGTAGCGAGTGCCTTCGATATCGCAGATGCCATGGTTGAACAGGCGTGCATGCTCATCGTATTGGTAACTGCTGAGCAGTTTGCCTTGGGCGCGTTGGTGTTCTCGGCCGGCGTCGAACAGGTGAGACGTCAACAGCGCGCCATTGAGTTCAACGGTCGCAAGGTGGCCGCCCTTGTCATGGTTGAACCCTAGCTGGTTGTTGTCCGGCAGGCGCAGGTATTTGAGTCGGCCGCAGGCGTCGTAGCCATAACGGAGTGTGCCCCAGCCCTGGTGTTCGGCGATCAGGCGGTTTTGCGGGTCGTATTCGTAGGTAAGCGGGCGGTAGCCGTCGTCGACGCTGAGGAGGTTGCCCTGGCGGTCGTAGGTATATTCAACAATGCCGCCATCGGGCAGGGTTTTCCTGACCAACCGGCCGGCGTGGTCTCGCCGGTAACGGCTGACGAGCTGACTGCCGTCGGTGCCGTGTGCGGTTTTTTCCAGCAGGTGACCGTTGAGGTCGTAGGCATAGGCGGTGCGTCGGCCGTCGAAGTCGATTTCCTGCTGGAGCCGGCCGTTGGGGTGATAGTCGAAGCGGTAGATTTCGCCGACTTCGTTTTCGATTTCGGCGAGCAACAATCGCACGTGGTCGTAGCGGTAGTTGACCTGGGTGCCGTCCGCATTGATGCGGCGGCTGATCAGGGGCAGACCGTCGGTGTATTCGTAGCGAGTGACGTGCCCCAGTTCATCGCGTTCGGCGGTGATTCTTCCGTAGGGGTTGTAGCTGTATTCCCGCGTGCTACCGCCGGGCATGACCACACGAACCAATCGTCCGACACCGTCCCACTGGTACTGGGTCGCCACCCCATGCTTGTCCTCCTGCGCCACCCTCCGACCGAGATCGTCATAGCGATAGCGCTTCACACTGCCGTTTGGCCAGTGTTCTTCAAGCAACTGCCCACGCTCATTCCACCACCGCCGCAGGCAGCTATGGTCGGGAAACCATACCCCGATCAGTTGGCCATACTGGTTGTAGCTATAGTCGGTAACGTTGCCATCGGGGTCGGTCTGACGAATGACATTGCCTTGGTCGTTATGTGCGTAGTTCCAAACTGCCTGGCCACGACGTACAACTCTTAAGAGTCCATTGTCATACTCGTAGGACATTGGCTCATCTTCCCCCGGAAAAAAAGCGACCAAGCATCCAGCGTCGTCGTACTGATACGCCGTTACCGCGCCGAGGGGGTCTTGCTCGACTGTGAGACGGCCCTTGTCGTCATAGGATCTGAAATGCTTGGCGCCATCCGGACCCACCCGCTGCACCCGCCGTGCCTGCGGGGCATGAACATAGGTTTCCTGACTCCCATCGGCGTTGTGAAGGGTCACGCTACCGTCGTCCCCCCAGGCATACCGCGTGTCCATCTGCAAGAAACTCGCCCAATGCCGGACACATCGCGCCGCCTTGCCAGCTCGTTCCCAAGCCCAAAAGAAGCGCGCGCCGCCGGCTAACTGGCGTTCAAGGATCAAGTGTTGCTCGTCGTACCGATAGGTCTCGCTTTCCCCTACGGCATTGGTCGCCGAAACCAGTCTTCCAATGTCGTCATAGGTGTAGGAAACCACGGTCTGTTCGGTCATCCAATCCCCTGCCGCACCGCCCGCGGGCCGCTGAACCTGGTAATCGAGGGCCACCAAGTGGCCGCGCTCATAACGGAAAAACAGCGAGCGACCGACACTGTTATCCAGGCGTTCAATGTTCCCCAACACATCGCGGACAATTCGCAGCCGGTTGCCGTAGGCATCGCTGATCGCGGTCAGCACACCGTGGCAGAAGTGGTAGAAGCGCGATGCCTGGCACAGCACCAGCTCATCCGGCGGCGCCCCCAGGTAGATCGCGGCGTCGGCCTGGCGATTGCCGGTTGTCGGTCGCGCCTCGGTCGGTAAGGGCAGGGCGGTCGATCGGTGCTCATGGTCGATCCACACCGCCGAGGCGTCTGTCAGCGTCAGCCGATGCGCCAGCGAGTGGCTCCAGCAAACCCCCAATCCGCAGTCCACATCCACCGCACGGGGGTGATAGCACCGCGTCCATTCGAACGGCAGGAGCCCGTCCAGTGCGGCATCGGTCAGCCTCAGCGAATCCAGTGCGCCATACCCGGCGTTGACCTGCTGGGGATACTCGGCCCGGCGTTGATGCATGCCATCCAGCTCAGGTGTGATAAAGGCAATGTGGGAAGCGTTAGTCATCCGTGACGTCTCGGCAAAGGGTAAGACGTCGGAGTCTGCCGCGGAAAAAAGACGCTGGACGAACGGCTGGAAAAATCAGAAGGGGCTGACACACCCAGGGAAAATCCCGCGAAAAAGCAATTGAAAGGGCTACCCAAAAAGTCGATCCGACCGATTGCGAGACCGCCCGTCATCGTTCGCGCAAATAAAACCACTCGTCTTGCCGCCCGGTTTCCAGATATCGGCCGGCGAGTTGAGCCCGCGTTGTGGCGATCCTTCAATCCGTGCGATAAGGCAATTTAGTGGCCCCTTTGTAACAAAATTCTCGCCAGAATCGCTTTTATTTTCAGCTGGTTAGGTGAGGAAGCAAATGCGCAATGTAGGAATCATGCTGATCGCCTGTTCCCTGGCCGGCGGCGCGGCTGCCGTACAGGCGCGGGAGTTGCGCGAGGGCGACAAGTACATGTGCAGTTGGGGCGCGGGCACGGCCGCCAGGGCACAGGAACTCAAGCTGTCGGGCGTTTCACTGTATGCCGCGCGGCAGAAGATCCAGACCATCAAGTTCAACAAGTCATGGATGCGGATGATGGCCATGGGCATCACCGAGCAGACCTATGACAGCCGTTCACGGCTCAAGCCCGAGGCGATTCGCCAGAGTTTCTATCAGGATTGCGTGCGCTACAAAGTGGCGCGCAAATAAGGCGCTTCTTGCTGGTCGAGCAGCGCGGTTTACAAATCCACGACAATCTCAGTGTTTCTATTTGCATACAATTGCCCCCGTCATTGAGGAGGCTGGTATGCAAACGCTTTTTCCCGGGGCGACGTCGGATGATGTCGCCGCGCTGTTCCTGATCGCCGACGTTCGCTGCCGGAAGAGCAGGGCGCACTAAAATGATGACCCCTCCGGAGCCCCGGTCGCCCGACAGCTTGCGCTACTTCGCAGTCGCGGTGTTGTGCGTTGCGGTGTTGCTGGGGATCTATTTCGTACAACTCAATGCCAAAGTCGACCGCCAGCGTGAACAGACCGTCGAGTACCTGGCTCTCTGCAGGCAAGTGGAGCGCGTGGCCAGTGCCGCGTCGGCAAACAGGATTGAACTTAGCAATACGTGCAAACAGTTGAGCGGACAGTCATCGAAAAGTCTGACGCCGAGATCGATTGATAACCCTTCTTTATAAAGGGGAATAGTACTTCAAAGTCGCGATGGTATTTGCACCAAAAAGTGGCACTTATATACCTCCCTACCTTGATAAATGTGTGGTTATTGAAGGACTTACGATTGTTTTATTCCGACGAAAGGATTAAAACCATCTTGTTACGGGATTAGGCAATCGGTACTATAGCCGGGCGTTCACCTCCCACGGTTTATGCATTTTTTAAATCCCAAGTTTCCATCAGCTACTTGGGATTTTTTTTGCCTGGGATTTGTTGTCGGCATCAACAAGCTCCGCGCGCATCCGACCATTGTGCTTGGCTTGGTACAGCAACTCGTCGATGTTCTCGGCAAACTCGAGCATCACACTGTTCCATCCAACTCGCTGGATGAGATTACCGATTTCGGTGGCGAGCAAGTCGATAACCTGCCTGAGCACATTCGAGTGAAGCGCCCCGACGCAGAATCTGCACAGGCCGCCGGACAGAGCGCGGAACTACAGGCGTCGCAGAAAGGATTTGACGATGTGCCGGGTGGTATCGGTAGTGTCCAGCTCGTCCATCGCACTGTAGGCGTGCCAGCGGCAATCGATGATTTCGTTGCACGGCCGTGCTTGCGCGATGTTCACCACCGACGCCTCGAACACATGGTGCAGCGTGTCGCGCGCCTTCAATTCCTGCAGGTACAGCAGTCCGTCGACGTTCAACCCGGTTTCTTCTTCCAGCTCCCGTTCGGCGGCGCCTACCGGGCGCTCGTCGCGTTCGACCTTACCGCCCGGCAACGCCCATTTAGATCTGGCTTTGCGCACGAAGAGGATATGCCCCTCGTGTTCGCAAATCACCGTTGCGCGTATTTTCATCGTCTGTGCCCCGCAGCGAGATGTCTGTCATAAAAGTGTAATGCAAATGTCATGCTGGGTGGTGGTGGCGCATCTGCGTGAGGATATAGATACTGGTCGATTGACGACAACGCACGAGGGGAGCAGATGAAGACGGTACGTTGGGGCATGATCGGCTGTGGCAGCGTCACTGAGTTAAAGAGTGGACCTGCTTTCTACAAAGCGCCAGGTTCGGCCCTGGTGGCCGTGATGGGGCGCCGCGAAGAGGCTGTGCGCGATTATGCGGCACGCCACGGCATTGGTCGTTTCTATACCGACGCCCAGGCACTGATCAACGACCCTGAGGTGGACGCGGTGTACATCGCTACACCGCCCGACAGCCACCTCGAATACAGCCTGATGGTCGCGGCCGCCGGCAAGCACTGTTGTGTCGAAAAACCCATGGCGCTGAATGCCGAGCAGGGCGCATTGATGCAGCGCACTTTCGAACGTGCCGGGCTGCATTTGTTTGTGTCCTACTATCGCCGCTCGCTGCCGCGCTTCCAGCAAGTGCGCGACTGGTTGCGCGATGGACGCATCGGCCAACTGCGTCACCTGACCTGGTCCCTGTGCAAGCCGCCAGCCGTCGAAGACACCAGTGCCGCCAATTGGCGCACCGACCCGGCCATTGCCGGCGGCGGCTACTTTGCCGACCTGGCCAGCCACGGCTTTGATCTGTTCCAGTACCTGGCCGGCGACATTGTCGAGGTTGCCGGGTTTACCGCGCGACAGGCCGGACAGTATGCGGCGGAAGACGCGGTGACCGCCTGCTGGACTTTCAGCTCCGGCGCGCTGGGCATGGGCTGCTGGAACTTTGTCGCGGACCGCCGTGAAGATCGCGTCGAGCTGATCGGCACCCTGGGGCGGATCACGTTTGCGGTGTTCGACGACCAGCCGTTGCGGCTTGAAGGGGCGGTCGACGAAGTGCTGGAGGTGCCTTGCCACACGCATATCCAGTGGCACCATGTGCTGGGCATGAACGCCCATATTCGCGGCGAAGCCGAGCACCCCTCGCTGGCGATCGAGGCATTGAAGACCGACCGGATTCTGGACAAGGTGCTGCAACGCAATCCCTATCATCCTGAGTAGTTTTCCTGGCGCCGGCGTTGCATTCACCACTTTCGCCGGACCCTGGCCTGCACTCACAATGCGGGCTTATTTTTTTCAAGGAACAGACGGATGAAATACAAGGCAGCCTGGCTGGCCGTGGGGTGGGTACTGGCAAGCATGGCGACGCAGGCGGCGCCACGTGAGCAACGGCCGGCGGGGGACTTTGATTTTTATGTGCTGTCGCTGTCGTGGTCGCCGACGTTCTGCCTGGCGCACCCGAACAACGAGCAATGCAGCGGCAAAGGCTACGGGTTTGTATTGCATGGGCTATGGCCGCAATACGCGCGGGGTGGCTGGCCGGCGTCGTGCGATACGCAGTCGCGGCTGTCGGCGGATGAGTTGGCCAAAGGCGCGTTGATATTCCCCACGCAGGCATTGCTCAAGCATGAATGGTCCAAACATGGCACCTGCAGCGGCCTGGAAGCCACGCGTTACCTGCAAGCCACCGATGCGGCCTTGGCCACGGTGCAGATCCCGCAGCAATTGCAGCCGTTCAACGTGCCGGGTTACCTGGAGGCACGGGAGATCGAGGCGCTCTTTCGCGAGAGTAACCCGGCCATGGGCAACCATGGCGTGGCGGTGATCTGCAAGGGCAAGGTGCTGTCCGAAGTGCGCGTGTGCCTGAGCAAGGAACTGCGTTTTGCCGGCTGCCCCAAGAGCGTGAAAACCCAGTGCCGGGACGGTGATATCCGCATTCCGGTTCAGCGCTGATCGGGCGCCTGGAGCGAGTGCAATGCGATGGCCGCCGGGGCCTCGGTTGACGTCGACACCCCGACGCGGCCCGCCAGGTAACGCGCTGGCGGCTGGCCCACGGCCTTGCGGAACATGGTGATAAAACCGCTGGCATTTTCATAGCCCAAGTCCAGGGCGACCCGCTGCACACTTTCGCCCCTGGCCAGTCGTTGCAACGACAGGATCACATGCAACTGCCGACGCCAGCGGCCGAAGCTCAGGCCTGACTCCTCCAGCAACAAGCGCGTCATGCTGCGCTCGCTCATGCCGATGCGCGCCGCCCACTGGCCGAGCGTGGCCTTGTCGCCGGGGTTGGCCAGCAGGCTGTCGGCCAGGCGACGCAGCCTCGGGTCCTGGGGCATCGGCAGGTGCAGGCCTTCGATGGGCGCCTGGGCCAGCTCGTCCAAAAGCGTGTCGATCAAACGCCCCTGCGCACTGTTCACGTCGTACAACTGCGGGAAGCTCACCGCCTTGCTGATCAACTCATGCAACAGGCCGGATACCGACAGGGTGCAGCATTGCGAGGGCAGGCCGCCGGCAGCCTCCGGGTCGATCAGCAGGCAATACAACTCAGCTTCGCCGGCGCCACGCGCGGCGTGGGGCATGCCGCCGGGAATCCACAGCGCACACTGGCGCGGCACAATCCAGATGCCGGCCTCGATTTCGCAATGAATCACCCCGCGCAGTGTGTACATCAACTGGCCTTTGCGGTGGGTGTGCTGAACGTGCTCCCAACGCTCGGACGTACTGGTCGCGCTCACGGCCACCACCGCACGCTGGACCAGATCGGCATCCTTGGCTAACAACGGATCATGCAGGTCCAGGCGATGGCGTTTCATGGTGAGCTCGCAGCTTGGCTGAATTGCGAAACATTCTGGCTATTCTGTGCAATGCCGTCCAGCTTCGTCAGCCTTATAGTGAGACTCCCTCTCATTAAGGAACTCTGCCATGCGACTCGACAGTTCAGCATTTCCCGTGGTGAAGATCGTTTTTGATGCGCCGAATGAAGGCGGGTCGCAGGACAGCTTCGTGATGTTCGAAGGCCTGCTGGCACGTCAGCAATCTTTTGTGTTGCTGTATGAAAAAGCCTTGGACGAACTGAATCACGCGCACTCCTACGAAGAGCGCGAGCACGCCTCGCACTGGATGAAGACACACCGGCAGGCCCTGCGTGCGTATGTCAAAGGCATGATCCAGGTGGAGCCCTGCGCGGCCAAGCGCCGGGCACTCAAGCCGTTCGCCGCGACGTTTGGCAATGCCTGGGGTTATCCGCTGCTGATGGTGGCGTCCAATGACCAGGCGTGGGCGCTGGCGCGGGATGTGCTGGATGAGCAGGTGTCGGATGTGACGTATTTCTAAGCCATACACCGCCTCCCGCCAGTGGGACTACCGAGCGCATTGAAGTATCCTCCGCGCCCCGCTTACCACTGATTCAAAGAACGATGACAGGACAAGACATGCAGGCGCTGTTGGAGTCGATTCTCGACGAAGTTCGTCCACTGATCGGCCTCGGCAACGTCGCCGACTACATTCCCGCGCTGGCCGACGTGCCCGCCGATCAACTGGGGATCGCCGTGTACGGCAACGACGGCGCAGCCTACTGCGCCGGAGATGCCGATACCCTGTTCTCGGTGCAGAGTATTTCCAAGGTGTTCAGCCTGGTGCAAGCCATCGACCACGGCGGCGAAACCATCTGGGAGCGCCTCGGCCACGAGCCCTCGGGGCAACCGTTCAACTCCCTGGTGCAGCTGGAATTCGAACGCGGCCGCCCGCGCAACCCCTTTATCAATGCCGGCGCGCTGGTGATCTGCGATATCAACCAGTCACGCTTTGCCGTGCCGATTCTGTCGATGCGCGACTTTGTGCGGCGCCTGTCGGGCAACCCGCAGATCCTGGTCAACAGCGTCGTCGCCGAATCGGAAGCGCAACACGGCGCGCGCAACGCGGCCATGGCCTACCTGATGAAGTCGTTCGGCAACTTCCATAACGACGTCGACGCGGTGCTCCACAGCTACTTCAACTACTGCGCGTTGCAGATGAGCTGCCTGGACCTGGCCAGGGCGTTCAGTTTCCTGGCCAACGAGGGGGTGAGTGCCCACAACGGCGAGCAGATCCTGACTGCGCGCCAGACCAAGCAGGTCAACTCGATCATGGCCACCAGCGGGCTATATGACGAGGCGGGGAACTTTGCCTATCGCGTGGGTTTGCCGGGCAAGAGCGGGGTCGGCGGCGGTATTGTCGCGGTGGTGCCGGGGCAGTTCACGGTGTGCGTGTGGTCGCCGGAGTTGAACGCGGCGGGGAATTCGCTGGCGGGGATCAAGGCGTTGGAATTGTTGAGTGAGCGGATTGGGTGGTCGGTGTTTTGAAGCCGCTCCCGTGTGTGCAGGAAGCATCACGAATCCAAATGTGGGAGGGGGCTTGCCCCCGATTACAGTGTGTCAGTCAATACAGCTGTGACTGATCTACCGCTATCGGGGGCAAGCCCCCTCCCACATTTTGGTTCGGTCTGCTATCGCCTGTCAGGCAATCGCATCCCAGGCCCGATCGCCGTGCTCGTCTTTGATCCGAGTCGGCAAGCCCATCACGTCCAGCGCTTTCAGGAACGGCTCAGCCGGCAGTTCCTCGACGTTGGCCATGCGCTTCACATCCCACTCACCACGCGCTACCAGTAGCGCAGCGGCGACCGGCGGCACGCCGGCGGTGTAGGAGATGCCCTGGCTGTCGGTCTCGGCGTAGGCTTCTTCATGATCGGCCACGTTGTAGATGAACACCTCGCGCGGCTGGCCATCCTTGGTGCCTTTGACCAGGTCGCCGATGCAGGTCTTGCCGGTGTAGCCGGGGGCGAGCGAAGACGGGTCGGGCAGCACGGCCTTGACCACTTTCAACGGCACCACTTGCAGGCCTTCGGCGGTGGTGACCGGCTTTTCGGAGAGCAGGCCGAGGCTGTTCAGCACGGTGAACACGTTGATGTAATGCTCGCCGAAGCTCATCCAGAAACGCACGTTGGGCACGTCGAGGTTTTTCGACAGCGAGTGAACTTCATCGTGGCCGGTCAGGTACAGGTTCTGCGAACCGACCACAGGCAGGTCGTCGGTGCGTTTGACTTCGAACATGGTGTTGCTGGTCCACTGGCTGTTCTGCCAGCTCCACACCTGTCCGGTGAATTCGCGGAAGTTGATTTCCGGGTCGAAATTGGTGGCGAAGTATTTGCCATGGGAGCCGGCATTGACGTCGAGAATGTCGATCGAATCAATGCGGTCGAAATGCTGTTGCTGCGCCAGCGCGGCATACGCGTTGACGACACCCGGGTCGAAGCCCACGCCAAGGATGGCGGTGATGTTCTTCTGTTTGCACTCTTCCAGGTGGTTCCATTCGTAGTTGCCGTACCACGGCGGGGTCTCGCAGATCTTGCCCGGCTCTTCGTGGATGGCGGTGTCGAGGTAAGCCACGCCGGTATCGATGCAGGCACGCAGCACCGACATGTTGAGGAAGGCGGAGCCGACGTTGATGACGATCTGCGATTGTGTCTCGCGGATCAGGGCCTTGGTCGCTTCCACGTCCAGGGCGTTCAGCGCGAAGGCTTGGATGTCGGCGGGTACTTTGAGGCTACCCTTGGCCTTGACGCTGTCGATGATGGCCTGGCATTTGGAGATGTTGCGCGACGCAATAGCAATACGACCGAGTTCGTCGTTGTGCTGCGCACACTTGTGGGCCACCACCTTGGCGACACCTCCTGCACCAATGATAAGAACGTTCTTTTTCAATTGCTTTATCTCTCCTTTATCCGCCAGCTTACGAAAGGCTGGACAGGTAGTCGTCGTAACCAAATTCACGAACCACCTCGACTGTACCGTCGAGTTGTTTCACTACGATGGACGGCATTTTCAGGCCGTTGAACCAGTTTTTCTTGACCATGGTGTAGCCCGCGGTGTCGATGAACGACAGCCGATCGCCGATGGCCAACGGACGATCAAATTGATACTCGCCGAAAATGTCCCCGGCCAGGCAGGATTTGCCGCACACCATGTAGGTGTGTTCGCCCGTGCTCGGCGCCAGCTTGGCATTGAGGCGGTAGATCAGCAGGTCCAGCAGGTGGGCTTCGATGGAACTGTCGACCACGGCCAGGTGTTTGCCGTTGTACAGCGTGTCGAGCACGGTGACTTCCAGCGAGGCGCTGTTGGTGATCGCCGCTTCGCCGGGTTCCAGGTACACCTGCACGCCGTACTTCTCGGAGAACGCCTTCAAGCGCGCACAGAATGCGTCCACAGCATAGTCTTCACCGGTGAAATGGATACCGCCGCCGAGGCTGACCCACTCGACCTTGTGCAGCAGCGCGCCGAAGCGTTCTTCGATGGTGCCGAGCATCTTGTCGAACAGGCTGAAGTCGTCGTTTTCGCAGTTGTTGTGGAACATGAAGCCGGAGATCTGCTCGATCACGCCTTCGATCTTCACCGGGTCCCATTCGCCCAGGCGGCTGAACGGACGCGCCGGGTCGGCCAGCAGGTAATCCGAACTGCTCACCTGCGGGTTGACGCGCAGGCCGCGGGTCTTGCCTTCGCTACGTTCGGCAAAACGCTGCAGTTGGCTGATGGAGTTGAAGATGATCTTGTCGCAGTTTTCCAGCATCTCTTCGATTTCATCGTCGGCCCAGGCCACGCTGTAGGCGTGCGCCTCGCCTTGGAATTTCTGGCGACCGAGCTTCAATTCATACAACGACGACGACGTGGTGCCGTCCATGTATTGCTGCATCAGGTCAAACACCGACCAGGTGGCAAAGCACTTGAGCGCCAGCAACGCCTTGGCGCCGGACTGTTCGCGCACGTAAGCAATCTTCTGCATGTTGACCAGAAGTTTCTGTTTATCGATGAGGTAGTACGGCGTTTTGATCATTTTTGAGAGCCTGCGGCGGTGCCTGCCAAAAAAGGACACGCATTGTGCCCGCACTTGGAGCAGATCGAAAGGTTAGCGGGCGGATTTTGCGCGTCGGGTTTCCAAGCATAGCCCCGGAATATGACTCTCCAACGGCATGCATCGACCCAATGTGGGAGGGGGCTTGCCCCCGATAGCGTTGTGTCAGACGCCCGATAGGCCAGCTGATCCACCGCCATCGGGGGCAAGCCCCCTCCCACATTCGGATCGCGGTGTGTCCAGGGCGCTGACATCAAACCGTCATCTGTCCACCACGTTCCTGCCACATTGCGCCGCTAATGTCCTCGCCAATGAGATCGATCTCAAGCGAGTGACCATGACTGATTTGAAAGACGTTGCACGGCTGGCCGGGGTCTCCCGTGCGACCGCTGCCCGCACCTTTGCCTCTCCCGACCAGGTACGCCCGGCGACCCGCGAACAGGTGTTCGCCGCTGCCCGTGAACTGGGTTTTCGGCCCAACTTGCTCGGCCGCCAACTGCGCCTGCAAACCACCAACCTGATCGGCGTGGTGGTGCCCAATCTGCTCAACCCGGTCTTCGCCGAGCAATTGCAGGCCATGGAGCGAGCGGCCCGTTTGCGCGGCTACAGCCTGTTGCTGGCAACCACCGACTACAGCAGCGAGCGCGAAAGCATTGTGGTGGAAGAGTTGCTGCGCCAGCGCGTCGACGGTCTGGTGCTGACGGTGACGGATGCCGAAAGCAACAGCGTGCTACACAGCCTGGCTACCGAGCAGACGCCGTTCGTGCTCGCCTACCACCAACCCAGCAACCCCGACTACAGCGCCGTGTCCGTCGACAACCGCGCCGGTATGGCCCAGGCAACGCGCTATTTGCTCGAAGCGGGGCACCGGCGCATCAGCATGGTCGCCGGCCCCGCGTTGCAGTCCGACCGCGCACGTCTGCGTTACGCCGGTTATTGCGATGGGATGAAAGAGCATGGCCTCCAACCCCGCCCGGTGATCGAAATGCCGGCCCATACCCAGGCCGAATTCGCCGCCATCGCTCCGTTTCTCAACGGCCCTGATGCCCCGACCGCGCTGGTGTGTTCCAACGACTTCCTGGCGATCAGCCTGATCGCCGAGCTGCGCCGCAACGCCTGGAACGTACCCGAGCAACTGTCAGTGATGGGTTTCGACGGCATCGCCCTCGGCACGCAGATGCACCCGACGCTGTGCAGCGTGGTGCAGCCCATCGCCTTGCTTGCCAGCACCGTGATTGACCAGTTGCTGGCGCAGATCGCCGGCAACGCCCCGATTTCCCATTGCCTGCCTTGCCATATCCGGCCGGGTGAAAGCACTCAACCCCATGAGGAGACCCTTGATGCGCGTATTCAGTAAAACCCTGGCCGCCGTGCTGCTGTGCGGCATGGCCAGCCTGGCCCAGGCCGCCGACACGGCGATTTGCTACAACTGCCCGCCGGACTGGGCCGACTGGGGCACCCAGCTCAAGGCCATCGCCGCCAGCACGGGCGTGCAGGTGCCGCTGGACAACAAGAACTCCGGCCAGTCCCTGGCGCAGTTGGTGGCGGAGAAAGCCGCTCCGGTGGCCGACGTGGTGTATTACGGCGTGACCTTCGGCCTGCAGGCGCAAAAGGCCGAGGTGGTCGATGGCTACAAACCCAAAGGCTGGGAGCAGATTCCCGCCGGCTTGAAAGACCCGACCGGCCACTGGTTCGCGATCCACTCCGGCACCTTGGGCATCATGGTCAACGTCGATGCGCTGGGTGGCTTGCCGGTGCCGCAAAGCTGGGCCGACCTGCTCAAGCCTGAATACAAAGGCATGGTCGGCTACCTCGACCCGTCCAGCGCTTTCGTCGGCTACGTGTCGGCGGTGGCAATCAACCGCGCCCTGGGCGGCGACCTGGACAACTTCGCCCCGGCCATCGACTACTTCCAGAAACTGGCGAAAAACGCCCCCATCGTGCCCAAGCAAACCGCCTATGCGCGGGTGTTGTCCGGTGAGTTGCCGATCCTGGTGGACTACGACTTCAACGCCTACCGCGCACGCTACAAAGACAACGCCAACGTCGCGTTCGTGATTCCCCAGGAAGGCAGCATCAGCGTGCCCTACGTGATGAGCCTGGTGGCCAACGCACCGCACCGCGCCAATGGCGAAAAAGTGCTGGATTTCGTGCTGTCCGATGCCGGCCAGGCGCTGTGGGCGAAGGCTTACCTGCGCCCGATACGCCCGGTGCAGATGCCGACCGAAGTCGCCGCGCAGTTCCTGCCCGACAGCGATTACGCCCGCGCCGGCGTGGTGGACTACCAGAAAATGGCCGCCGTGCAGGAAGCCTTTGCCGCTCGTTACCTGAACGAGGTCAAGTAAGTGGCCGCATCGGCAAGACATACCGCCTGGGCCCTGGCCCCGGCCTTTGCGGTGCTGCTCGCGTTCTGGCTGTTGCCGCTGGCGCACCTGATGGTGCTCGGCGCCGAGAGCCGCGACAGCAACGGCAGCGGTTACTGGCAGGTCCTCAGCAGCGCGCAGTATCTAGGCAGCCTGGCGCAAACCTGTGCGCTTGCGGTGTTCGTCACTCTCGTGGCGTTACTGATCGGCGGCATCAGCGGTGTATTCCTGGCGCGCCAGCAGTTTTTCGGGCGTTCGGCGCTGGTTGCGTTGCTGACGTTTCCGTTGGCATTCCCGGGTGTCGTGGTGGGCTTTTTGGTGATCCTGTTGGCCGGGCGCCAGGGCCTGCTGGCGTCCCTGGGCCTGCAGTTGGCCGGTGAGCGCTGGATCTTCGCTTACTCGCTGGCCGGGTTGTTTATCGGCTATCTGTACTTCTCGATCCCGCGGGTGATCCTCACGGTGATGGCCGCGTGCGAAAGCCTCGACCGCAGCCTGGAAGAAGCCGCGCACTCGTTGGGCGCAGGGCATTGGCGCGTGGTGTGCGATGTGATCGTGCCGGGCCTGGCGCCGGCGTTGGCGTCCTGCGGGGCGATCTGCTTTGCCACGTCCATGGGCGCCTTCGGTACCGCGTTCACCTTGGGCACCCGGCTGAACGTGACCCCGGTGGCGATCTACAACGTGTTCACCAACTACGCCAACTTTGCCGTCGCCGCGGCGCTTTCCGTGGTGTTGGGCGCGCTGACCTGGGCAGTGTTGCTGCTCACCCGGCGCTGGGTGAAAAACGCGGGGACTGTCCTGTGAAGCGCTCATCGCTGTTCGTGATGCAACTGCTGTTTACCCTGCTGGTGTGCGCCTTCATGTTGGTGCCGGTGTTGATGTCGTTGCTGGCCGGGCTCACGCGCAATTTCTTTGTGGGCCTGTCCAGTGGCCTGACCTTCGATTGGTTGATTCAGGTCTGGCAGGCCTATTCGCCGACGGTGTGGTTGTCGCTGCAACTGGCCCTGGCCTGCGCGGTGTGCGTCTGCGTGATCGGCGTGCCGGCGGCCTACGCCCTGGTGTGCATGAACAATCGCTTCAGTCGCGCCTTCGAGGAACTGATGGTGCTGCCGGTGGCGATGCCGGGGCTGGCCAGCGCGTTGGCCTTACTCTTGACCTACGGCCAGTTCGGCGCGTTTCGCAGCAGTTGGCTGTTCATTTTAGTCGGCCATGTGCTGTTCACCTTGCCGTTCCTGGTGCGCCCGGTGATGGCGGTGATGCAACGCCAGCAACTGCCGGTGCTGGAGGAGGCGGCGGCGAGCCTGGGGGCAGGTCCCATCAAGCGCTTTTTCAGCGTGGTGGTGCCCAACTGCCGGGCAGGGATTCTCGCGGGTGTGCTGATGGTGGTCACCTTGTCGCTGGGTGAATTCAACCTGACCTGGATGCTGCATACGCCCATGACCAAGACCCTGCCGGTGGGCCTGGCCGACAGCTACGCCTCGGCGCGCCTGGAAATCGCCAGCGCCTACACCCTTATCTTTTTGCTGATGATCGTGCCGCTGCTGATTGCGTTGCAGGCCATCAGTGCCCGTCTGTCCCGTGGAGAGCGTCGATGACCGCTATCACTATCCGCCTGCAAGGTTGCCGCAAGGCGTTCGCCGACGGCACCGTCGCCGTGCATGACTTGGACCTGACCGTCGAAGGCGGCGAAACCCTGGCCATCCTCGGCCCGTCCGGTTGCGGCAAAACCACGACGTTGCGCTTGATCGCCGGCCTGGAACGCCCGGACGTGGGCCAGGTGTTCTTTGGCGACCAGGAGGTCACGCGCCTGCCCATCGAGCGCCGCGATGTGGGCATGGTGTTCCAGAACTATGCGCTGTTTCCCAACCTGGATGTGGCCGGGAACATCGTCTATGGCCTGAAGATTCGCGGCATGTCGCCAGCGGAGCGCAACAAGCGCTGCGAGGAACTGCTGGAACTGGTCGGTTTGCAACACCACGGCAAGCGCAGCATTCATGAACTGTCGGGTGGGCAACGCCAGCGCGTGGCCTTGGCCCGTGCGTTGGCGCCGCGCCCCAAGGTGCTGTTGCTGGACGAACCCCTGGCCGCCCTCGATGCGCAATTGCGTGAGCGCCTGCGCAGTGAGTTGAATCAACTGTTGCGCGGCCTCGGTATCACCTCGGTGTTTGTCACCCACGATCAGGGCGAAGCCATGGCCCTGGGGGATCGCATCCTGGTGATGGAACACGGCCGCGTCGCGCAACTGGCCAGCCCGCGGGACATCTACCAGAAGCCGGCCAACGCCTTCGTCGCAGGCTTTGTCGGCAACCTGAATGCCTTCCAGGTCATTGAGCCGTCGCCCCATGGTTTGAAAGTCTGCGGCGGCGAATTGCCGTGGCATGCAGCGCAGTTGCCCGGCACCGTGTATTGCCGCCCCGAACACTTGCGGGTGATGGAACACGAAGGGCATCTGCACGGCCATCTGCTGGCGCAGTTTTTCCAGGGCGCGCAAAGCCGCCTGCTGGTGGATGTGGGCGGCCCGCAACCGTTGCTGGTCGACAGCAGCGACAACCAGCTGTACGCCGTCGGCGCGCCGATTGCCTTGGCCATCGCGCCGCACATGTTGTTCACCCTGAATGCGTGAGAGTTGCCTTGTGAACCGTCCGTTTCTTGTTGCACAGATCAGCGATCTGCACCTTAAAGCCGGCCAGCGCCTGACTTACGGCGTGGTCGACACCTTGGGCGCGCTGCGCCGTGCCGTCGACCATCTGAACGCCAGCCACCCACGCCCCGATATCGTGGTGATCAGCGGCGACCTGGTGGACTTCGGCCGCGCCGATGAATACGCCGTGCTGCACCCTGAACTGGCGCGCCTGCACATGCCTTGCTACCTGGTGCCCGGCAACCATGACACGCGCGGGCCGTTGCTGGATGCGTTCCGCGATCACACCTACTTGCCGAGTTCGGCGGCGGGCCCGTTGGATTGGGTGGTCGACGCCCACCCCCTGCGCCTGATCGGCCTCGATTCCACCATCCCCGGCGGCCATGGCGGCCAACTGCTGGACAGCCAGTTGCAGTGGCTCGACCAACAGTTGGCACTGCGTCCGCAAGTGCCGACCGTGCTGATCCTGCATCACCCGCCGTTTATCAGCGGCATCGGCCATATGGACCGCGAGCGCTTTATCAATGCCGCCGCCCTCGAAACCGTCGTGGCGCGCCACCCGCAGGTGGAACGCTTGCTGTGCGGGCATTTGCACCGGTCGATGCAGCGGCGTTTCGGCGGCAGTTTGAGCTGTGTATGCCCTGGCACGTCCCATCAGATCGTGCTGGACCTGCAAGACGCCGCGCCGGCGCATTTCAACCTGGAACCGGCGGGTTACTTGTTGCATCGCTGGGATGCGCAACAAGGGTTGGTCAGCCACAACGGCGTATTCGGGGACTACCCGGGGCCATATCCGTTTTATGACGCTCATGGATTGATTGACTGAGGTTTTACGGAGGTTCACTTCACCCAACCAAGTAACTGAACGTTAGTTAACGCAACGGCCAACTCACGTGTGGCCGTGTGCTTCCTGCTGTCCATTTTTAGCGCCCGGAACTTGGATTCCGCGCCGGAGTTCGTCCTGATGAAAGCTACTTTGAATGTATTAAGCCTATTGACCGGCAGCCTGGGCATCGCCCTGAGCCCCCTGGCGTCGGCCGATTTCTTGAGCGACAGCAAAGCCAACTTGAGCATGCGCAACTTCTACTTCAACAACGACAACCGTGACGGCAGCGCCGCACCGTCGAAGACTGAAGAGTGGGGCCAGGCGTTCATACTCAATTACCAATCGGGTTTCACCGACGGCACCGTCGGCTTTGGCCTGGACGCGGTCGGCATGCTTGGCATGACCCTCGACAGCAGCGCTGGGCGCCATGTGGGCAGCTCGATGATCCCTACCGACGACGGCAAGGCCGTGGACAACTGGGCTCGCGGCGGCGCCACCGCCAAGGCACGCTTCGCCAAGACAGAAGCGCGCTACGGCTACCTGCGCCCGAACCTGCCGATCCTGGTGAGCAACGATGGCCGCCTGTTGCCGCAATCGTTCGAAGGCGGGCAGGTCACCAGCAAAGACATCGACAACCTGACTCTGATCGGCGGTCAGCTTCAACACACCACCGGGCGCGGCTCCAGCGACCGCAGCGGCCTGGCGGCGGCGGGCGGCACCCAGGAAAGCAATAAATTCACCTACGCCGGTGCCGACTACCAACTGACCAAGGACCTGATGGTCCAGTACTACTACGCCAACCTCGAAGACTATTACCAACAACACTTTGCCGGCTTGATTCATGTATTGCCGTTGGGCGACTACGGTTCGTTGAAAACCGACCTGCGTTACTTCAAGACCACCTCCGACGGCAAAAACAGCAGCGCCGCCGGGCGCGCCGAAGGCTACAAGTTCAGCGGCTATACCAAAAACGGCAGCGGTGAAATCGACAACAACACCTGGAGTGCGGCCTTCATCTACTCCCTGGGGTCTCACGCGATTACCGCCGGTTACCAGCAAGTGTCCGATGACAGCAACTTTGCCCAACTCAACCAGGGCGGCCTGGTGAACAAAGGGGAGGGCGGCTCCAGCCTGTACCTCTACACCGACCGGACGGTGCAAACCTTTATCCAGGCCGGCGAACGCACGGCCTTTGCGCAGTACGCCTATGACTTCGCGGCGTTGGGCGTGCCGGGCTTGAAGGCGTCGATGATGTATTTGAAAGGCGACCATATCCTCACCGCCAGCGGGAACAACGCCAGCGAGTGGGAACGGGATATCTCGTTGGATTATGTGGTGCAGAGCGGCACCTTCAAGAACGTCGGGTTCGGCTGGCGCAACGGTATGTCGCGCAGTGAGGTCGCGCGGGACCAGGATCAGAATCGGCTGTTCGTGAGCTATTCGATTCCATTGATGTAACAGCCTGTAGGAGCGAGTTTGCTCGCGAAGAACGCCAACGATCATGCGGGCTGCCTGACGGTACGCGGCGCACTTGGGTTCTTCGCGAGCAAGCTCGCTCCTACAAGGGTCAGGTGTTCAGGCGACGTGAGCGCGGTATTAACATGAGTAGATCTTGTGATCATCAGGAATAAAATGAGTTTGTCTCACTATCGTCATCTGCCGACAATGGCTGCCATTACTACCTACAGTGGAGTTGTAAGTCATGGCAGTCGCTCATTCCCTCGGATTTCCGCGCATTGGACGCGATCGTGAACTGAAAAAAGCGCAGGAAGCGTTTTGGAAGGGCGAACTCGACGAAGCCGGCCTGCACGCTGTCGGCCGCGATTTACGCAAGGCACATTGGGCCCTGCAAAAACAGGCTGGCATCGAGCTGTTGCCCGTCGGCGATTTTGCCTGGTACGACCAGGTACTCACCCATTCGTTGATGTTCGGTGTGATCCCTGAGCGTTTCCGCCCGGCCGATGGCAAAGCCACCTTGCAGACCTTGTTCGGCATGGCGCGTGGCGTCAGTGACAATTGCTGCGGCGGGGCGCACGCCCAGGAAATGACCAAATGGTTCGACACCAACTACCACTACCTGGTGCCTGAGTTCAGCGTCGACCAGCACTTCCACCTCGGCTGGGACCAGCTCTTCGACGAGGTCAAGGAGGCGCTTGACCTGGGGCACACCGTCAAACCTGTGGTGATCGGCCCGCTGACCTACCTGTGGCTGGGCAAGGCCAAGGGCGGCGATTTCGACAAACTCGAGCTGCTCGACCGCCTGCTGCCCCTGTACGGCCAGATCTTCCAGCGCTTGGCTGACCTGGGCGTGGAGTGGGTGCAGATCGACGAGCCGATTCTGGTACTCGACCTGCCGCAAGCCTGGAAAAACGCCTTCGAGCGTGCCTACAACCTGATCCAGCGTGACCCGCTGAAAAAGCTGGTCGCGACTTACTTCGGTGGCCTGGAAGAAAACCTCGGCCTGGCCGCCAACCTGCCGGTGGATGGCCTGCACATCGACCTGGTGCGCGCACCGGAGCAGTACCCGACCATTCTCGACCGCCTGCCGGCCTATAAGGTGTTGTCCCTTGGGGTCGTCAACGGGCGTAACGTCTGGCGTTGCGACCTGGACAATGCCCTGGCCACCTTGCGGCACGCCCATGAAAAATTGGGCGATCGCCTGTGGGTGGCGCCGTCCTGCTCGTTGTTGCACAGCCCGGTCGACCTGGGCCGTGAAGACCAGCTCGATAACGAGTTGAAAAGCTGGCTGGCGTTCGCCGTCCAGAAGTGCGCCGAAGTGGCCGTGCTGGCCCAGGCCGTCGACCAGCCCGACGCGCCGAACGTGCTCGCCGCGCTCGCCGAAAGCCGCGCCGTACAGGCGGCCCGTGCCGCGTCGCCGCGCATTCATAAACCGGCGGTGCAAGCCCGCGTGGCGGCAATCACCGCTCAGGACAGCCAGCGCCAGTCGCCGTTTGCCCAGCGCATCGAGACACAACGCGCCGGTCTCAAGTTGCCGCTGTTCCCGACCACCACCATCGGTTCGTTCCCACAAACCGCGTCGATCCGCCTGGCGCGTCAGTCCTACAAACAAGGCAAGTTGAGCGAAGCCGAATACGTCGAGGCGATGCACAGCGAGATTCGTCACGCCGTTGAGGTGCAGGAAAACCTCGGCCTGGACGTGTTGGTGCATGGTGAAGCCGAGCGCAATGACATGGTCGAGTACTTCGCCGAGCAATTGGACGGCTACGCCTTCACCCGCTTCGGCTGGGTGCAGAGCTACGGTTCACGCTGTGTGAAACCGGCGGTGATTTTCGGCGACCTGAGCCGCCCGCAGGCGATGACCGTGGCGTGGATCCGCTACGCCCAAGGCCTCACCCGCAAGGTGATGAAAGGCATGCTGACCGGCCCGGTGACCATGCTGATGTGGTCCTTCCCGCGTGAAGACGTGAGCCGTGAAGTGCAGGCGCGTCAACTCGCCCTGGCGATCCGTGACGAAGTGGTCGACCTGGAAGCCGCCGGCATCCAGATCGTGCAGATCGATGAAGCCGCGTTCCGTGAAGGCTTGCCGTTGCGCCAGGCGCAGTGGCAGCACTACCTGGACTGGGCCACCGAAGTGTTCCGCCTGTGCGCCTGCGGCGTGCGTGACGAAACCCAGATCCATACGCACATGTGCTACAGCGAGTTCAACGATGTGATCGAGTCCATCGCGGCGATGGATGCCGACGTGATCACCATCGAGACCTCGCGCTCGGACATGGAACTGCTGGACGCGTTCGAAGCCTTCGCCTACCCGAACGACATCGGCCCGGGCGTCTATGACATCCACTCGCCACGGGTGCCGGACGCCTCGGAAATGGCCAACCTGCTGCGCAAGGCCGCCAAACGCATTCCGGCAGAACGCTTGTGGGTGAACCCCGACTGCGGCTTGAAAACGCGCGGCTGGCCGGAGACGGAAGCGGCCCTGATCCATATGGTCGCGGCGGCGCGGCAACTGCGCGCCGAACTGGCGTAACACGGCCTGACAAGGTGGGAGGGCGCTTGCGCCCTTTCACCGCAGGCGCAGTGACCGGTCACAGGTATTTAAGCCACGCCACATCCCGCCGCCGCGCCTTCAGCCCGGCAAACCAGCGCACCGGCCAATACAGCGCCATCGGCAAGAGCAGCGCGACCAGCCATACCGCGCCGACACTGTCGAAGCCGAAGTAGGCGCCATGGTTGAGGCCCAGCAGCGCCACGCACGCGACATAGAGCATCTTCAGCACATACAGGTGCAACAGATAAAAGAACATCGGGGCTGCGCCGAATACCGCGAGCACGCCGATCCAGCGCCGCTGCCCCACGCGTTCAAGCGCCAGCAGCAATAACAGGCCAATGCCCAGCGTCAACGCGAGGAACAGCAGCGACGGCGGATACTTGGTGACATTGAAAAAGCTCATCAACGTCAGCACGCCGCTGTCATACGCGTGCCACGGCTGCTCGCCATAGCCATTGGCCGCCCGCAACACCACGAATCCCAGCAACGCACCGAGCCCCGCCCGCAACAGGTAACGCTGGCGCAGGGCCGGCGCCATGGCCGTGGCAAACCATGGGCCCAGGCCGTAACCCAGCGCGATCACACCGATCCATGGCAACACCGGGTACGTGATGCGCAATCGCAGGTGATCGGACACCTCGATCCAACTACGCTCATGCAGGAGCGCCCACACAGTCTGCAGCGCTGTCCCTGGAGCGAAATGCAGTGGATCCAGCAGGTTATGCCCGGCCATGATCACCAGTGCCAAGCTGATCAGCAGCGGGCGCGGCAACCACAGCAGCGCAGCGAGGGCGATCATGCTCAGGCCAATCGCCCAGATCACCTGCAGGTAGATGACGCTGGGCGGCAGTTGGAAGGTCCAGGCAAAGTTGACCAGGCTGAACTCCAGCACGATCAAGAACAGCCCGCGCTTGAACAGAAAGGCCGACACATCGCCACGGCCCTGGTATTTTTGCCCGTACAACCAGGCGGACAGCCCGGTGAGCAACACAAACACCGGCGCACACAGGTGGGCGAGGGTACGGCTGATAAACAGCGCGGGCTCGGTGCTGTCGAGGCTCATCGGGTCGTTGACCTGACGGTGCAGCAGGAAGGTTTCGCGCACGTGGTCCAGCAGCATGAACAGGATCACCAGGCCGCGCAGGGCGTCGATGGAAAGCAGGCGTTGGCGCAGGGGAGCAGCGTCGGTCATGGGCGTGGATCACAAGGGCAGGATGGAAAACGAATGTTATCCTATAACGTATGCGCGCGCCGCTGCGCGAAGTCATCGAGAGCGAACAGGTTCGCGCCTGGCATCGGGAGAGGCTGATCATGAGCAAGCCACACAACGACACCCCGCACGCCGTCGTCGATTTCTGGACGCAGGCCGGCCCCAAGCGTTGGTTCGCCAAGGACGCCGCGTTCGACGCGGTGTTTCGCGACACCTTCCACACCACCCATTTGCAAGCGGCGCGGCGTGAGCTGGAGGGCTGGCTGGACTCGGCGCAAGGTGCGCTGGCCTTGCTGATCCTGCTCGATCAGTACCCGCGCAACGCGTTTCGCGGCACGGCGCATATGTTTGCCACGGACCCGTTGGCGCGCCTGTATGCGCGGCGCATGGTGGATGCTGGGCTGGATCAATTGGTCGAACCGGCATTGCGTGCGTTTTGCTATCTGCCGTTTGAACATTCCGAAGACGCGCAAGACCAGCAACGCTCCCTGCTCCTCAACCAGCAGTTGGATGCCAACACTTACCGTTGGGCCAAGGAACACGCGCGGATCATCGAACGTTTCGGGCGCTTTCCCCACCGCAATGAGGTGCTGGCCAGGACGACCACGGAGGCGGAACGGGCCTTTCTGGAGCAGGGCGGGTTTGCCGGTTGAGGCGCTATTCCGCCGGGGAATGCCCCCATAAAAACTGCGCATTGTCTTTATTGCCGCCGATCTCGTAGCGTGGGGTTTCACTCAAGGAGATCCACCATGAACCAAGCTGCGCTGCGCCTCTACGTTGATTCGCTGTTCACCAGCCCCTACGCGATGTCGGTGTTCGTCACCCTGCGCGAAAAAGGCCTGGCGTTCGACACCGTGCCCCTCGACCTCGACGCCGCGCAACACCAGACGGCGGGCTTTGCCCAACTGTCCATGACCCAACGCGTGCCGACGCTGGTGGACGGTGATTTCTCCCTGTCGGAGTCCTCGGCGATCAGCGAATACCTCGACGAGGCCTACCCCGGAACGGCGGTGTACCCGGCCGATCCGAAGCAGCGGGCGCGGGCGCGGCAGGTCCAGGCGTGGTTGCGCAGCGATTTGCTGCCGATTCGCCAGGAGCGTTCGACGTTGGTGGTGTTCTATGGGCAGAAGATGCCGCCGTTGTCGCCATTGGCCGAAGCTGCCGCCCATCGCTTGATCGGTGCGGCGCAGGTGCTGTTGGCGGGGAATCCGGCGTACTTGTTCGGGGAGTGGTCAATTGCCGATGTGGACCTGGCGGTGATGCTCAACCGCCTGATCCTCAACGGCGACCCTGTGCCGGCCGACTTGGTGAGCTATGCGCAGCGCCAATGGCAGCGGCCATCGGTGCAGGAATGGGTCAATCTGCCAAGGCCCGCGCTTTAGGCCATTCCTGCGCGACGCGTCGGTCCAGCTCTTCCCAGTCCGCCATGCCCAGCACGCGGGTGGTGTTCAAACCGCGCAGGTAACCGAGCAATTGCTGGGCGATGGCGTAGGCCTGGTCCGGGTCGGCGGCCTCGTCCAGCAGCACGTCTTCATAGACAACCAGGTAATCGGCGACCCGATCGCGAAAATCCGGCAATACGGCTTCGCGGATGCGGTCGAAGGTTTTCTGGTGGGGTTTCATAGCGTGGTCCTTATAGATTTTATGTAAGCACTATTGATTCAGATAATAGTCAGCATCAAAGATTGCAAGTTCTGTTTTTTCCACAAAGGCGGAAAATCTCCCCATCGAGACGCAGTTCAAGGAAATCGCGCGATGAGGACGTTTATTCAACTGGCTTTAATGACCCTGATGATGAGCACTGTGGTCATGATCAACCCGGTAATCGCCGATGAACTGCGTACAGGCCATTTGCTGTCACTCGGCGGTAGCGTAGACTCGCTGCGGCACGAGCAGTCAGTGGGGGTGCTGTACAGCGAAAATACGGTCGACAACCTCAGCTACCTTGAACGCTACCACGCCACAGCCTTGAATGGCGCCAGAGATGCCCTTGATGGGCGCATCCGTGCGGCGTTCGTCAACAGTTCCGACCCGGAGTTGGCGATTGACTGGTTGATGAATTCGTTGCAAGGCACGTTTTTGTCGGTGACCGTTTACGACACGCTGGATGCGCTCGTGCAGGCTCACCCCGATGTGGTGGTGATGCTCGACACCCATAACCAACTGTTGACCCCGCGTAACGACCTGGTCGAGGCGCATTTTATCGCGCGCTTCTATGACGCGGACCTGCAGTACATCGCCAAGGCCGAAGGCTCGGTGCAGAAGCAGGTGCCGTCGGTGTGGGCGCATGACAAGGCGGCCCCGGAGATTGCCGCGCAGATCGAGCAGCAGCGCGATGTACAGCTCGATGCCTTGAAACAATTTGATGCGTCGCTCAAGGCATTAGTCCGAGCGGGTTGATGTGAACTTTTCCTTTTATATATTCAGGATTTCTATGCGCTCTTTTTTTGCCCCGGCCCTGGCTGTCGCTTCTTTGTTACTGGCCGGTTGTGTTTCCGCTCCGAATGCTCCGACATTGACCCTGCATACCGCCAAGACCCCCGAAGGTTATATGCAATGCGTGTTGCCCAAGCTTGAAAAACACAACCTCACCTCGACCGTGACGCAGAATTCGCGCCACGCCAAGGTGGTGTTGACCAGCAAGGTTGCCGCCGATGATGTACTGGAGGCCTACAAGAGCCAGGACGGCACCAAGGTGTTCCTGTATGAGCGCAAGCCGCTCGCGTCGACCATCACGCCGTCGCGCCTGGAATTGACGGCGCAAGAGTGCAAGTAACCGCAGGCCACCCATAACTCGGTGGGCGCGAGGGTTGGCTCAAGGGGTTGCTTCGTGGCTGAAGCTGTCGACAACCTTGACCAACCCTTGAGCCGCCAACGCCACCAACTCAGCGCCTTTCTCCACGGTCGCCAGGGCCGGGTCCGAGCCCATGCGCCCGTCGGGGAAGCGCGCGCGGAAGTCCAACGCTTCACGGATCGGCCCGGTGTTGGCGATCTGCGGCGAATAATCGGCAGACTTGATCGACTCCGGATAAGCCCATTGCGTCACGGCAATTTCCGACGGCGTGGCATGGCTGCCGTGGCCGACCGGGAACTGCCGGTGAGCCAGCTCGTTGACGCCTTCCAGATCCCACCAGTTCACCAGTTTCAGCGCAAACCCGGCCGGTTGGCGGGCGAAGCTGGCGGCGGCATACAGCTCGGAAAACGCCGCTTCGATCGTGGCGATGTTGCCGCCATGGCCATTGAGAAACAGGATCTTCTCGAAACCATGCCCGGCCAGCGAACGCACCCAGTCGCCAATCGCGGCAATAAAGGTGGAAGGGCGCAGCGAAATGGTGCCGGGAAATCCCAGGTGGTGCTGGGCCATGCCGATATTGAAGGTCGGGCCGATCAGGATGTCTGCGTGTAGCTGCGCTTGGTGGGCGATGATTTCCGGGCACATCCAGTCGGTGCCCAGCAGGCCGGTGGGGCCGTGTTGCTCATTCGAGCCGATCGGGATCACCACCGTGCGGCTGCGCTCCAGAAACTGCCCGATCTCGATCCAGGTGGACTTATGTAGAAGCATGCGACGCTCTCTTTATCGGTGGGGACAGGCTAACCGCCACGGATTGTACGACTACTCGCCACCTGTTGGGGTTTGCAGTTGAGGTAGGTCGAAGACTTCAACCAGCGCTGGTCCGGGTACCACGAGAACATGAACTGCCCATCCTTGAGTTTGTCCACCACCTGGCGCGCCACCTGCGGACGCACCGCCGGGCAGCCCTGGCTGCGGCCGATACGGCCTTCGCGCTTGCTCCACAACGGGTTGACGTAGTCGGCGGCGTGAATCACCAGGGCACGGTCGCGCGCCTGATCATTGAAGCCCGGCTCCAGGCCGTCCATGCGCAACGAATAGCCATGGGTGCCCAGGTAACTTTCCTGGGTACGGAACAGGCCCAGGCTGGACTGGTGGCTGCCTTCACGATTGGAGAACTGGGTGGCGAAGTTTTCCCCGGACTTGGCCCCGTGGGCCACCAGGTCGCGCAGCACCAGGGTCTTTTTGCGTAAATCGAAAATCCATAGCCGACGAGCGGTCGAAGGCTGGGAATAGTCAATCACGGCCAGGCGCTCGGAACGCTCTTCACCATTATTGACCGCGCACTGCACCGCGTTCAGCGCGCTTTTGAGTACAGTGGGATTGAGTTCTGGAGCCGAGCGCGCCAGGCTGCTATACAAGGAAACAGGGTTGCCGTCGGCGGCGAGCACAACGGTGCTCAGCGTAGCCACGGTCAAGGTCATCAGGCCGAGGCGGCACATAAAAGTCAGCATCTACAGTACATCCCCCCACTGTGGATTGGAGCAAAGCTATTGTTCAAAAAACACGCATGTTACTTGAGCATTTGCTTGCTCGTTGCACCGCTGGTCGCTACAGCCGACGAAGTACCGATGGGCACGTTACCGGTGATTCCAGCCAGCCCGGTCCAACAGGCCCTCGCGCAGTTGCCCAGCGTGTGCCCCAGCCTTGCGTCGCGCATCGACGCGGCGACATTGGCGCGTCTGCAGGCATTCTATCGGCAGCAGGGCGATGTGCCGCTGTGGGTCGCCGAACGCCGCCAGGCACTGCAAGCGCAGTTGCTGATGCTGGCCGACGACGGCCTGGACCCCACCCACTATAGCCTGCCCCCGGCGAACGCCACGGACAACGTGCTGTGCAGCGATATCGGCAGCAGCGAACAGTACCTGCAAGCCCTGCAGGATTTGCATTACGGGCGCCTGCAGCAATCGCGCTTCGAACCGCTGTGGCATTTCCAGCCGCCCACCCGCGACCTGGATACCGAGGTGCTGGCCTTCGCCGCCACCGGGCTGCACGACATGGCGCAAGCCTTCGACCAGGCCCGGCCCAGCACGGATTTATACCGCAGCCTGCGCAACGTCTATTCCACGCTGCGTAAGCAGCCATTACCGCATTGGGACGCGGTCGCCGGCGGGCCGCTGTTGCGCCCCGGCATGGAAGACCCGCGCGTGCCGGAACTGGCGCGGCGCCTCTACCGCGGCGGTTACCTCGCCAGCGAACCCAAGGACAACGGCAAGCAGTACCGCGACGAACTGGTCAAGGCGGTCAAGGCCTTCCAGGTCGGTCACTCATTGCAATCCGACGGCGTGATCGGCGCCGGCACCGTGGCCGAACTCAACATCAGCCCGGCGGTGCGCCGCGAGCAGTTGCGCATCAACCTGGAGCGCTTCCGCTGGCTGAGCCAGGACCTGGAGCCCGAAGGCGTGGTGGTCAACGTCGCCGCCGCGCAATTGAGTGTCTATCAGAGTGGCATCCCGGTGTGGCAAACCCGCTTGCAGGTCGGCCGCGCCGAACGCCAGACACCGCTGCTCAAATCACGCATCAACCGGTTGACCCTCAACCCGACCTGGACCGTTCCGCCCACCATCATGCGCGAGGACAAACTCCCGGCCATCCGCCTCAACCCCGAATACCTGCGCCAGCAGAACCTGCAAGTGCTCGATCCCGAAGGGCGCCCGCTGGCGCCCGAACACATCGACTGGACCCGCCCCGGCAACATCCTGCTGCGCCAGGAAGCCGGCCCGCGCAACCCGCTGGGCAAGATCGTGCTGCGTTTCCCCAACCCGTACTCGGTGTACCTGCACGACACGCCCAGCCAACCGCTGTTCACCAAAGGCCCGCGTGCGTTCAGCTCGGGTTGTGTGCGGGTCGAACAACCGTTGCTGCTGCGCGACCTGCTGGTGAGCCCGGCGGAGCGCGTTCGCACCGATGAATTGCTGGCCACCGGCGTGACCCATGAATTCCGCCTGGCGACGCCGGTGCCGGTGTTGCTCGGGTACTGGACCGTGGAAGTGGATCGCCAGGGCGAGTTGGTGTATGCGCCCGATATCTACGGGCGTGACCCCGTGTTGATGAAAGCCATGGGGAGCGTGCTCTGATTTGTCACCGCTCACAGAACACGCCATGACGCTGTCTTTCGTGAAGATGCACGCCCACGGCGACGACTTCCTCATCATCGATCGCCGTGGTCTGGATGATCCGATCAGCGCGCAGGTCGCTCGCCGTCTCGGCAATCGTCACACCGGCATCGGCTTCAATCAGTTGGCGGTGGTGCTCGATTGCGCAGACGCTGCCGCACGGATCAAATTCTGGAACCCCAATGGCACGCCCCTGCAAACCTGCGGCAGCGCTACGCGCGGTGTGGCCGAGCGGCTGATGCATGAAGCCGGCACCGATTCCATCGTGCTGCGTACCGACCGCGGTTTGCTGACATGTGTGCGTGAGTCGGGGCGGCGGGTGTCGGTGAATATGGGCGCGCCATCGCTGGGCTGGGCCGCGGTGCCGCTGGCCGAGTCGATGGACACACTGTACTTGCCCCTCGAAGGCGACCCGGCGGCGTGCAGCATGGGCAACCCCCATTGCACCTTCTTTGTCGCGGACCTCGGCGCTGTCGACGTGGCAACCCTGGGCCCGGCCCTGGAAACCCACGTGCTGTTCCCCGCCAGGACCAATGTGCATTTTGTCCAGGTCATCGATCGTGGGCATATTCGCCTGCGGATCTGGGAGCGCGGCGGCGGTGTGCCGCTCGGGTCCGGCTCGTGCTGCTGCGGCGCGGTGGTGAATGGGATTCGCCGCGGCTTGCTCGACGACCGCGTCGAGGTGCAATGCGACGGCGGCACAGTCACCGTGCAGTGGGACGGGCAGGGCGGCGTGGTGTTGACCGGGAGCGTGGAGCCGATCATGCAGGGCATCGTCTATGTGCCCATAGGGTAAATTGAGTTCCGGCAGCGGTTCATCCGGTGCCGGCGGTTGAGCGTCGGCGGAGCGGGTAAAGCCGGTTCACGCCAGCACAATGTAGTCGTTCTGCTGGAGCACCGGCCGGTGCGGGGCTTGGACGAGGTGAAGGTAACGGCCGTCGGCCAGATCGATGGGCAGGCAGTCGTCGATGTCCAGCACGCCGTCGGTGTGGGCCTGTGACCAGTGACGCAGCAGCTGTTGCTTGCCTTTGCCCGTCGCTTCCTTTTTGTCGCGGGCAACCACCAGCAGGTAGTGATGCGCCTCGCCAAAGCGGTTGGTCTCATAGCCGCCCAGGTTGATGAAGTACAGGCGCTGCGCGCCGGCCTGGGGCGCCAGGTGGCTGAGTTCGACTTTCCAACCGTCGACGCCATCGACCGCCATCCACGAATCGATATGCACGCCCTTGGGGCTGCCAAACCAGGCATCGCGTAACTGTGGGTAGGTGGCTTCCAGCGTATCCGCCACGGCGAATACCACGTCATGGACTTCGATCCTGGCCCGTGGGTGCTTGCCCCCGAGCATCACGACAAACAGCATTGCAGGCCCTTCCGGCGATTTGGCAAAAGGCAACCATACTTCGATTGAACCCTTTTGTCCGGTGAATGCCACACTGTTAACCCGCGAACGCATCAGGAGGTTGTCATGCGAACCATCGATCTGGCCGGTGTTCCGGTCCCTGTCATCGGCCAGGGTACCTGGCGCATGGGCGAAGACCCGGACCGGCGCCGCGCCGAAGTCGCGGCGTTGCAGTGCGGTATCGACGAGGGCATGACCTTGATCGACACCGCCGAAATGTACGGCGAAGGCGGCGCCGAAAGCGTGGTCGGCGAGGCCATTCGCGGCAAGCGCGAGCAGGTGTTCCTGGTGAGCAAGGTCTACCCCCGCAACGCCAGCCGCCGGGGCGTACCGCGCGCGTGCGATGCCAGCCTCCAGCGCCTGGGCACCGATTACATTGACCTGTACCTGCTGCACTGGCGCGGTCAGTACCCGCTGGCAGAAACCGTCGAGGCGTTCGAGCGCTTGCGCGAAGCCGGCAAGATCGGCCGCTGGGGTGTTTCCAACTTCGATGTGGCCGACCTGCAGGAACTTGCGTCACCGGCCTGCGCGACCAACCAGGTGCTCTACAACATCCAGGAGCGCGGCATCGAATTCGACCTGCTGCCGTGGTGGCAACAACATCACTTGCCGTTGATGGCTTACTGTCCGATCGCGCAAGGCGGCGAATTACTGTCCAGCCCGACCCTCCAGCAGATCGCCCATCGGCATCAGGCGACGCCCGCGCAGGTCGCGCTGGCCTGGGTAGTGCGTCAGGACGGGATGATCGCCATCCCCAAGGCCGTCACGCAAGAGCATGTGCGGCTCAACGCCGCCGCCGCTCAACTGGTGCTGGACGAACACGACCTCGACGCCATCGACCGGGTGTTCGGAGCGCCCAAGCGCAAGCATCCGTTGGCGATGGTGTGAGGCGATAAAACCAGCATGGGGCGTGCCGCGTCAGCCGCTCACGCCATGCAACTCGCAGTATTCGTCCCAGCTCATCCCCGCCATCTGCGCCACTTCCTTATGCACTTCGAGGCGTTGCGCTTCGAATGCCTGGGCGGATTCGGCCGTCAGCTTGAGGGTCAGCTCCCAGGCAAACAGCCCCAGGCGCTCGGCTTCGGCTTCGAACGCCTCATGCAGGCGTTCGGCGCGGTATTGCGCAAGGGTTTCGCCTTTGGCCTGGGCGGCCAGCGGGTTCAGAGTGTCCAGTTGGGTGAGGACATCCGGGTGTGCCTGCAGAAATCGGTCCAGCGCGAGTTGATGGGTATCGCCGGGTTGGGACACAGGTGGGTTCCTCGAAAAAAAGTCAGGCATCTGCGCCGGTGTCTTGGCAAGCCTGTCTACGCCGGGCGCGTTTGCGCATGCGGCGGTTTATCCGGGTGCGTATGGGGTCGAGGACGAAAAGTAACAGGTACGCGGTCAGCACCAGCGTCAGGTCGATCCAGGTTTCGCTGATCGGCCCTAAAAACAGCTCCATAACCGCCTTGGCCAGGTAGAGCAAGGCAACCCCACATAACCACAGCAGTGCGTTAAACATCAGTGGGTGCATAGTATTAGACCGTTTGTGTTGCATCTCAAGCCAAGCTCCTTGCTGCTGGCGATTTCAGCGTGTTTCCCTTGCTGCGCGATCCGGGAACCCTGAAAAAGTCGCAGATATTACATCTTGAAACAGGCTTAGGGGCTGCTTCTTATCAGAAAGTTCCGTGGCTAAAGCGCAAGCGCGCACATGAGCGTGCTGAGGAACCTGAAAAATCAACTGGGCGACCGCAACGGCTTTTCGTGCCGCGCCTGGTCATGTGTGGCGTTGGCCGGTGTGTTCCCGGCCCTGTCTTCGAGGGGCTGCGCGCCGGCCGTGAGGGCGCGCTGTGTGTTATTCGGCGTCGGCGGCGTGCGCCTCGACGCCGACCCGAGCACCCACGGCGATCACGGTGGCCGTGGTGCTGTACCAGGTTGCGTGCGCGGCGGGTCTAGGCCTGGGCCGATCGGTATTCGCGCTGGGTCTGTTCGATCTCTTCGACCAAGCCCTCGATCCTCGCCAGGCGCGCACGGTTGTCGTGGTCCCACGGATGAAAGCCCGGCTTGAAGTAGTGCAGCCACGGCCGCAGCATCCGCGGGAACACGCCCTTGGGTCCATACAAAAACTTGAGCATGCGCCAGAACCCTTGCACATGCCCGCCGGCCTTGCGGTCGGCAATCAGCAGGCGCAGGTGGAAGTCGAACACCACCAGCCAGAAGAGCAGCGTCGTGGTCAGCATGCTCCCGGTGCGCAGCAGGTAGCGCAGGGGGCCCGGCTTGATCACGCGGCTCCACACGTCAAACGCCACCGCCTTGTGCTCGGTTTCTTCGAGGGCATGCCAGTACCACATCTGCTGGTAACCCTTGAGTGAATCGCCGAAGCGCGAAGGGTCGCTCAGGAGGATTTCCGCGAGCATCGCGGTGTAATGCTCCAGGGCGATGGTCACCGCCAGGTTGAACGCCGGCGGCAGGTGTTTTTTCTGCAGGTCGAGGAAGAATTTCAGGCGCCGGTCCAGGCGATGTGCCGGCAGGCCTGCGGCTTGCAGTAAGTCGTTATAGGCGAGGTGTTCGCGGCTGTGCATGGCCTCCTGGCCGATAAAACCCTGGATCTCCTGTTTCAGCGCCGGGTCATCGATGCGTTGGCGGTAGTGGCGCACGCTGTCCATGAAAAACAGCTCGCCCTGGGGAAACAGCAGCGACAACGCATTGAAAAAATGCGTGATGAACGGACCTTGTTCGTGCCAGTCCTTGATGCGTTCGGCCGGCAAGGCAAAGCGGATATCGCGACGGATCGGTAGCATGGGGCTTGCTCCTGTTCAGAGACGGCTCTCGTCGTTGCTGTCAAACAGCGGCGTTGGGCGTTTGGGGGCCATGCGCTTGCTGGCGAACACCACCAGCGCTTGATAGGCCGCCGGCAGGCAGCGGGTGAGCAGGTCGAGAACATACGCATCGCGGCCGATGAGCACGCGGCGTTTATTCTTGCGCACGCCCTGCAGGATCACTTTGGCGGCCTGGTCGGCGTCGGTGATGAACAGCTTTTCGAAATCGGCGCGGGCCTGCTGTTCGCTGTGGATCAAAAAGCCGGTCATGTTGGCGTCGATGCGGCTGCTACGGCAGATATCGGTGCGGATGCCGCCGGGGTGGACACAACTGGCCGAGACGCCGCAACGTTGCAGGTCCAACTCCTGGCGCAGGGCTTCGGTAAAGCCGCGCACCGCGAATTTGCTGGCGTTGTAGCCGCTCATGCCGGGCTGGGCAAACAGCCCGAACACGCTGGACGTGTTGACCACATGGCCGTCGCCGCTGGCCTTGAGATACGGCAGGAAGGCCTTGGTCCCGTACACCACGCCCCAGAAGTTGATGCCGATGATCCATTCCAGATCGCTGTAGTCCACGCCTTCGACGGTGCTCGACAGCGCCACTCCGGCGTTGTTGAAGATCAGGTTGACCTGGCCGTGCTCGGCAGCGCAGCGCGCCGCCCAGTCTTGCATGGCGTGCCGGTCGGACACATCCAGCACCTGGGTGGTCACCCGCACCGGCGCCAGGGTGGCGGTTTGAATCAACGCCACGGTCTGGTCCAGGCCTTGGCTGTTCTTGTCCGCCAGCGCCAGGTGGCAACCTTCGCGCGCCAGGGCCAGGGCCAATGCGCGGCCCATGCCGGATGCCGCGCCGGTGATCGCCGCCACGCGGCCATTGAACGACTTCATGACAGGCTCCCTTCTGCGGTGGAATGTGGCGCGGCCATTGCGCGGGGCGCCGCGTCAATCGGTGCCATGCTGGCGACATAATCCTTGAGCGCAAAATGCCGGGTGATCTGCTTGAAGCGCCAGGTCGAGCCGGGCCACAGGGTGGTGTTCTTGCCGGTGCGAGGGTCGAGGTACCAGCTCCGGCAGCCGCCGGTGTTCCAGATGGTGCGCGTGAGTTTGTCCTGCAATTGGTGGTTGTAGGCTTGTTCCACCGCGGGTTTGACCTCCACTGTGGCGATGCGGTGGCGCTGCATTTGTTGCAGCGCATCGAGGATGTAAGCGACCTGGGCTTCGATCATCAGGATCATCGAGTTATGCCCCAAGCCGGTGTTGGGGCCGATGATCAGGAACAGGTTCGGGTAGCCCGGCACCGTGCTGCCTTTGTAGGCATGGGCGCCGTCGTGCCAGGCGTCCATCAGGTCGACACCGTGACGCCCGATGATGCAGTCGCGGGGCAGCGGGTCGGTGGCCTGGAACCCGGTGCCGAAGATCAGGCAATCGGCCGGGTGCTTGACGCCGTCGGCGGTGATCACGCCATCGGCTTCGATGCGCAGCACGTCGTCGGTCACCACCTGCACATTGCTGCGCGACAACGCTGGGTAATAGTCGTTGGAGATCAGCACGCGCTTGCAGCCGAGGGTGTAGTCCGGCGTCAGCGCCTTGCGCAGGGCAGGGCGGGTGACGTGTTTGTGCAAGTGGCGCAGGGCGACTTTCTGCACCATTTTCATCAGCCGTGGGTGCCGGGCAAAGCCCACCACGCGGCCTTCCAGCGCCCAATACAAGGCGCCGCGCACCAGCCGTTGGGTGAAGGGCAGGTGCTTGAATGCCCAGCGCTCAACGCGAGAAATCGCTCGGTCGGGCTTGGGCATGATCCATGGCGGGGTGCGCTGGAACAGGTCCAAATGAGCGACCTGCGGCGCAATCTGCGGCACGAACTGAATGGCACTGGCGCCGGTGCCGATCACCGCCACGCGTTTGCCCTTCAGGGCATAGGCGTGGTCCCACTGCTGGGAGTGAAAGCGCTGGCCCTTGAAGCTGTCCAGCCCCGGGATATCCGGCAGCGCCGGGCGCGACAAGCCGCCCATGCCCGATACCAGCACCCGCGCGCTGACCTGGCGCCCATTGCTGAAGCTCAGTTGCCAGCGTTGTTGCTGCTCATCAAACACCGCACGTAGCAGGCCCATGCCGAAGCGCAGATACGGCGCCAGCGCGAAACGTCGGGCGCATTGCTCCAGGTAGGCGCGGATCTCCGCTTGCGCGGCGAATTGGCGGGTCCAGTCCGGGTTGGGCGCAAACGAAAACGAATAGACGTGGGACTGCACATCGCAGGCGCAGCCAGGGTAGTGGTTGTCGCGCCAGGTGCCGCCGAGTGTCTCGGCCTGTTCGGCGATAAAGAAGTCGCTAAAGCCGGCTTCCTTGAGCTTGATCGCCATGCACAGGCCGGCGAAGCCTGAACCGATGATGGCGATGTCGATGGAATCACTGTGGGCATTCATAGGCGGGCCTGCGTGGGCATCGGATGTGCTCCTGTTTTTGTTTTGTCTTTTTAGATAGAACACCATTGCAAAGGAAAATTGAATTACTTATTTTAAAAAAGATTTTAAATAATCTACCTGAAAATATCGCCTAGGCTAGTCCCTGGCTCCTCATGTGCGACGGTATGCACGAAGTTTAGGTCCAGGGTGTGGGCGATGGCTGAGGCCTTGATCAATTCCGGTCGGGCGGTCGGCAGCAGGGAAGCAGAGGACCGAGCTATGGCTGTCGAATGGGTTATTGCTGCGGGTGTGCTGGTCGGTGCGAGCGTGGTGGCATGGGGCTTCAGTGCCTGGATGACACGGCGCATCGAAGCGGCCGTTCCAAGTAACGGGCGCTTTGTGGACGTCGATGGCGAGCGCTTTCATTATCTCGACGAGGGCAAGGGCCCACCGCTGGTGATGATTCACGGGCTGATGGGCAGCAGTCGCAACCTGACCTACGCCTTGTCGGGGCAGTTGCGCGAGCATTTCCGGGTCATCACGCTCGACCGGCCTGGCTCGGGCTATTCGACCCGGCATCCGGGCACGGCGGCGGACCTGCCGGCCCAGGCCCGGCAAATCGCGGCTTTTGTCCAGGCGCTGGGCCTGGATCGACCGCTGGTGCTGGGGCATTCCCTCGGTGGCGCGGTGGCCCTGGCGCTGGCCCTCGACCATCCCCACGCGGTCTCCGGGTTGATCCTGGTGGCACCGCTGACCCATCCCCAGCGCCTGTTGCCGCTGGTGTTCCTGTCATTGGCGGTGCGCCCGGCGTGGCTGCGTCGCTGGCTGTCGCACACGCTGACGATGCCGATCGGCCTGCTGACCAAAGGCTCGGTGGTCAAGGGCGTGTTCGCCCCCGATCCTGCACCAGCGGACTTCGCCACACGCGGCGGCGGGCTGCTCGGCATGCGCCCGGCCAACTTCTATGCGGCCTCCACCGAGATCAACCAGGTCAACGATCACCTGCCGGGCATGGTCAAGCGCTACCCGCAACTGACCCTGCCCATCGGCCTGATCTACGGCGCAAAGGACAAGGTGCTGGACTTTCAAAAGCACGGCCAGGCCCTCGCGAGCCGGGTGCCCGGCCTCAAGCTGCAACTGGTGGAGGGGCGAGGCCATATGTTGCCGATCACCGCGACGGAGCGTGTTGTGGCGGTGGTGGAACAGGTGGCCAAACGGGCCCGATCACCGCAAAACACCACCGTCCTGCATCCACCGTTGGCCCTGGCGAACAAATAATCGGGCCATCCGAGTCGCGGCACAACGGCGTCAATGCGCGCTCTAGACACCTGACCAGCCAGCTGAAAAAGAGACTGCTCGGTCACGCAAAAAAGGGCTCGATAAACTAGTTGACGACCTAACGATTCCGCGTTATTTATTTAAAAAAATATTTCAATGTTTGTTTTGAAATGATTTTTGAAATGCCTAAGAGCGAATAACAATGAAAAAAACGTCTTTTATCGCATGGTTGATTTCCCGGAGCCTTCCGCGCTCCTCGAACCTGTTTTGCACCTGCCTCGTCCGGAGGTTGCCATGAATCAGACCCTGGCCACCCCGCAGGTCTGGGCCGACGGCAAACGCCACCTGTGGTGGCTCGGCATCCTGCCCCTGGCAACGCCTTTACTCGCCGGCACACTGGCAATCACCAGCGGCGTGCAACAACTGTGGTGGGTTGGCGTATTGGTGATCTTCGGCCTCATCCCGCTGATCGATGGCCTGTTGGGCGAAGACGTGAGTAACCCGCCCGAGTCCGCCGTCAACCACCTCGAATCGCAACGCTACTACCGCTGGATCATCTACACCGGCGTGCTGTTCGTCATCGCTTCGGTGGTGATCACCGGTTGGCTGGCTGCCGGCGGTATCGACTGGATCATCAACGGCGGTTTGCTCCAGGCCACCGCCGCGCTGGAACCTTCGAGCTGGCTGGCGAAAACGGCCGCCTATCTCACCTCGCGCACCCAACTGCACGGCCAGGTCAGTGCCTTCACGTACCTGGGCATGGCCATGTCCACGGGTGCGGCGACTGGCATCGCGATCAACACCGCCCACGAGTTGGGGCACAAACCCAAGCCGCTGGAAGTGTTCCTGGCCAAAGTCACTTTGGCGCCGACGTTCTACGGGCACTTCTATACCGAACACAACCGGGGCCATCACGTCCGTGTCGCCACCCCGGAAGATCCGGCCAGCTCGCGGCTAGGGGAAAGTTTCTGGGCTTTCCTGCCGCGCTCGGTGTGGTTCAGCGCACGCTCGGCGTGGAACCTGGAGCGCGAACGCCTGCGCAAACTCGGCCTGCCGGCCTGGCACTGGAAAAACGCCGTGCTCAGCGCCTGGCTGTACAGCGTGGTGTTGTGGGGCGCGATGATTGCCTGGTTGGGGGCGGCGGTGATTCCGTTCCTGATCATCCAGGGCATCTACGGCTTCTCGCTGCTGGAAGTGGTGAACTACGTCGAACACTACGGCCTTAAACGCCAGAAGTTGCCCAACGGTCGTTATGAGCGTTGCTCGCCGCGACACTCGTGGAACAGTAACCGGATCGTGACCAATATCTTTCTGTTCCAACTGCAACGGCACTCCGATCATCACGCCAATCCGACGCGCAGTTATCAATCGTTGCGTCACTTCGATGAATCGCCGCAACTTCCCTACGGTTATGCAAGCATGATTGTCTGGGCTTACGTGCCGTATTTGTGGCGACGACGGATGGACCATCGGGTGCTTAGGCATTATGCCGGGGATATCACCCTGACCAATCTTCAACCGTCCAAGCGTCTGCACTATCTGAAACAATACGGCGGCAATAGCAAAACGTTCTGAGATGAACTGAAAAAGTTACCTGGCGTGCTCGGGATCTTTGTATCGCGCGGTTTCTTATCGCCCAGCGTTTATCGATTTCATTGCAAGAGAGTTGTTTGACCCCACAAAAATAAAAGCAAGGGAAGGACGTTCACCATGCAAACACCTGCCAAGTTCACCGCCCATATCTTATTGGCGGCATTGGGTCTGATTGTCTATCAGCAAGCCCAGGCTGCCCGTATTGAACCTGCCGGTAGTGCGTTTACTGCCCAAGGGCCCATCAGTTTTTCCAAAGGCAAGCTGATCAGTGCCGACTGCACCATCAAGGTGGCGGGCAAGGTTGCCGCCGACGGTTCGTCCGTCAATGTCGACAAGGTCGAATTCGACGGCGGCCTCAAGTGCAGCCGGGTCGAAGCGATCAACCTGCCGTGGATCTTGGTGGCCAAAGACACCCAAAGCGGCTCGATGTCGAAGATCAGCGTGGACGTCCACGCCTTCGGCCTGGGCGGCAAGTGCGGCCCCTCCACGGCCGACGGCACCTGGGATAACGCCACCGGCAAGTTGGAAGCCGCCAATGTGCCGATTGGCGAAGACTGCAAGATCAAGACGGTGTCGATCAAGATGCCGGCCAACTTCAAAGTTGTCGAATAGATATATCCGATAGTTGCAGCGGTAATTGAATTGAAATTTGGCTGGAAAGGGAAGTTCTGCAGTTTCTCCGTGACCTCTCGTTCATGGCCATTACCCCTGGCGAATGACTCGCCATAACATGTGAGGAAAAATAATGAAAAGTTTGAAAACTCTCGTGTCGTTGTCTGCTTTGGCCGTGTGCATGGGTGCGGCCTCGATGGCCGGTGCGGCGTCTTTTAGCCCTGTTGGGAAGACGTTCCAAACCGACGCTACGGGCACTATCGTCGTCAAATCCCCGTCGTCTTTTGGCGCTGCCGTGACGTGTAAAGCCGTTTTTTCAGGAACGGTTCGTTCTGATGGCAAGGCTGATATCACCAATGTGGTCGTGTCTCCCGGCAGCAGCACTCTGTGCAATTTGCCTCAGATCACCGGCTTGCCATGGTTGTTGACACCGGCCACCACCACTTCAGGCACCGCAACCAACGTCGGTTACACCATTACCGGTGTACCGCCTTTGATCCCCGGAACAAGCTGCGGCCCGTCCACCATTAACGTAGCTCTGGCTTCAACTACCGGTCCTCTGGATTCGGATAAAAGCATCACCCTGACTGCCGCTAACCAAGCGCTTTCCGGCGGTTGCACCGTGCAGTCGCTGAATGTCAAAGCCACTGGCGTCACCATTGTTCCTTGAAGTATGTAATCCGTGGAAAGGGTTGATCACCCGTTGAAAGGCAGGCGCCTCTAACGAGGCGCTTGTTTGGCGGGGTTTTCTTAAATACTAGAAATCGGCGCTACCGACTGACAACAACAAGAAAGTTGAGGGTCAAGACAATGCAACATGTTATTCCACGTATTTCTTTAGCCGCCGTGTTACTAGGGTTGGTGTTTGCTTCCTCCATGGTCAGTGCCGCAACATTTGCCCAGGCCGGTGCTGCTTTTAACGCAACCGGCACAATTGCGACGGGAATAAAGCCGTTGGTATGGACACCTATTCCCTGCAGCATTGCATTGACTGGACAAGTAGCGGCTGACGGTTCGAGTGCAACTATCACCGGCGCTACTTTTACCGGGAATGCCTTATGCAATATTTCCGGGCCATTGAATCTGCCTTGGACACTGGTGCCCACAAGTGCCACTACCGCGAGCCTCTCAGGCTTCATGCAGAAATTCGCCTACGACAGTTGCGCCACTCCCAGTGCAGTTGCGATGCAGTGGAGTGCTGCTGACGATACCTTCAGCCTCAGTAGCCCCCACACCGTGAACTCAACCTGCAGGCTGAACACGTTCAACTTTAAACCCTCGCCAGCGTTGACGATCACACCATGAATTGGATCGCCATCTACCGATTCAAATATGCCTTCAAGTGGGCAAATTAAAGCAGCAAGCGATCCGGCTGGGGCTGGTTCAGTGAGATAACAATATGGAGTGCCGCATGAATAATAAAAAACAACAGGTACAGGTTTTGCTGGGACTGGCATTGATGGGCGGGGTGATGGTTGCCACGCCCGTGCAGGCCGGCGGATTTTCCACACCGACTTATGGGGCACCTGGTTGGGGGCGCGCCTTTGGTGGTGGTTCGCTATTCAAGAACGACCCCAGTTCGGCGTACAACAACCCCGCCGCGATGGCGTTTGTGGACCAGAACGTCGCACAAATGACGGTCGACTACGCGCGCATCAAAATCAAATATAAGGGCGCGGCTAATGATTATCTGGGTAACCCTGTCTCGAACAGTCCAATAGGTGCGGATGGTTTCCCTGACCTTTCATCGCCAACGGTCAACAACAATGATGGTGGCGAGGGTGGTTTCACTGCCTGGTTGCCGACCGGGTTCATGGTGATGCCCCTGGGGGACCGATTCGCTTTTGGCTTGAGCCAAGTGGTGCCACAAGGGATGCGCTCAACTTGGGACGAAGACTCCAAACTTCGCGATTTTGCTGTGGACACCAGGATCGAAACCGTGGGATTGACCGGTTCGCTTTCGTTCAAAGTCAATGATCAGTTCGCCATCGGCGGTGGGCTTATTGTTCAACACAGTAAAGGGTTTGTGAGTCAGAACATCGATTTGTTGGCGGCGGCTGCCAACTCCCAGGACCCATTACTGGGCAGTATTGACTTGCCGGCAGGTGTCGGAGGCGCGCTGATACGGGTCAAGGTCGACAATATCTCCACCGGCTGGTTTACCGGTATTACCTGGAAACCCACTGACCAAGACACCTTGGGCCTGAACTATCACGCCAAGATTAAGAACAAGATGACGGGCAAGTACAACATTCGTTCAGACTCGTACAGCTATGCCCTGATGACTCAACCGAACCCGTTCACTGGCACTGGCACGCTGGTTGGGTCGGCTTATCCTGGGCTGGCGTTGTACCCGGATGGCGCACATGCCAGTACCCAACTGGATATTCCCGCGACTGCGGGCTTTGACTGGGTGCATCAGTTCAATGACCGATTCACCTTGGGCGCAAGTGTGAACTGGACGCAGTGGTCGTCGTTCAAGGACCTCACGCTCAAGTCCGGCGATATCACCATCGTCTCGATCCCCTACAACTACAAGGACTCCTGGATGTACTCCCTCGGCGGCGACTTCCGTGCCACCGATGAACTGACGCTGCGTGCCGGTGTGGCCCTTGACCAGACACCAACCCGCAACTCGACCCGTGACCCCCGTATCCCGGATGGTGATCGTACGTTCTTGTCGTTCGGCGCGGGTTACGAGGTAAAGGCTGTAAAGGGCTTGAGTCTTGACTTGGCGTATTCCCATCAGTTCGTGCAGGAAGTGAAGCTGAAAACCAAAAACGTTGACCGCTTGGGTGGCGCCAGCCTGGACGGCAAGGCTGAGTCGTCAGGCGATGTGGTCAGCGTATCGGCCACCTACAAGTTTTAACAGATATCGAGGGCTATGGAGGAAGGCACTAAGCGCATCTGAATGCCTTCTTCCAGCTGTTTGCCCTCATTTACGGGTCGCTATGTGACCTATTCCGATTTTCGTATTCGTGACCCCGGCTGACGTGCTCAGCCCAGTATTTTTTTGCCCAGGAGTTAAATAAAAATTTCAAAACATAATTTGAATCTGGCTTGCCAAATTTGTAGTGTTGCCCTATGCCGCAGTTCATATCGATCTGCGCCAGCGTTTGCTACGCCCTGAATCGAGTAGAGGTATCCCCATGGTGATCTGGTTATTGGTGGGTTTCGCAGCCGCGATTGCCCTGGCGTATCGACAAGCCGCCGCTGTCCACTGGCTGGGTGCCGGCCTGGCCTGGCTGGCGGCCGGCTACCTGTTCAACGTGGTCGCCGTTTTCGGCACCACCGTCGTGGCGCTGCTAGTGGTCTTGCCCGCGTTGCTGATGACAATCAAACCGCTGCGTCGCCGCCTGTTGACCAGCAAGGCTCTGAGCCTATTTCGTACAGTTATGCCGGCAATGTCCGACACCGAGCGCGCGGCCATCGAGTCCGGCACCGTGTGGTGGGATGCCGAACTGTTCAGCGGCCGACCCGACTGGCAGCGCCTGCTGCAAGCCGCGCCGGCCAGCCTGAGCGCCGAGGAGCAAGCCTTCCTCGACAACGAAGTCGAAACCCTGTGCGACATCGCCAACGACTGGGAAACCACCCAGGTCTGGCAAGACATGTCCCCCGAGGGCTGGCAGTACACCAAGGACGCCGGTTTCCTTGGCATGATCATTCCCAAGCAGTACGGCGGCAAAGGCTTCTCCCACTACGCGCATTCGCAAGTGGTGATGAAGCTGTCGACACGCTGCTCGGCGGCGGCGATTTCGGTGATGGTGCCCAACTCCCTGGGCCCGGCGGAATTGCTGCTGCATTACGGCACCGATGCCCAGCGCAATTACTACCTGCCGCGCCTGGCGCGTGGCGAAGACATCCCGTGTTTCGCGCTGACCAGCCCGTATGCCGGTTCCGACGCCGGGGCGATTCCGGACCTGGGCATCGTCTGCAAAGGCCTGCACGAAGGCGAGGAAGTGCTGGGTTTCAACGTGACCTGGGACAAGCGCTACATCACCCTTGGCCCGATTGCCACAGTGCTTGGCCTGGCGTTTCGTGCGCAAGACCCGGAAGGTCTACTCGGCCAGCCGGGTTCGCTGGGCATCACTTGCGCGTTGATCCCAACCTCCCATCCGGGCGTGAACAGCGGTCGTCGGCACTGGCCGCTCAACGCGGTGTTTCAGAACGGTCCTACCACCGGCAAGGATGTGTTCATTCCCCTGGAGTGGGTCATCGGCGGGCGCGAACAGGTCGGCAACGGCTGGCGCATGCTGATGGAATGCCTGGCGGCCGGTCGGGCGATTTCCTTGCCGTCGGCCAACGTCGGCCTGGGCAAGGTCGCAGTACGCGGCACCAGCGCCTATGCGGCGATGCGCAAACAGTTCGGCCTGCCCATCGGCAAGTTCGAAGGCGTGCAGGCCCCGTTGGCGCGCATGGCCGGGCATTTGTATGCCTGCGACGCGGTGCGCAAGGTGTCGGTGGCATCGCTGGATGCCGGCGAAAAACCTTCGGTGATCTCCGCCATCGCCAAATACCACGTCACCGAGCGCGCGCGGATGATCGTCAACGACGGCATGGACATCGTCGCCGGCAAGGGCATCTGCATGGGCCCCAACAACTTCCTGGCTCGCGCTTATCAACAAAGCCCGATTGCGATCACGGTGGAAGGCGCGAACATCATGACCCGCTGCCTGATCATCTTTGGCCAGGGCCTGATCCGTTGCCATCCCTATGTGTTGCGCGAGATGGAAGCGGCGCGCAACCCCGATCGGCGCAAGGCGCTTGAAGCGTTTGACAGCGCAATGTTCGGCCATGTGAGCTTTGTGCTGGCCAATACGGTGCGCGCCGCAGTGCATTCGCTCACTGGCGGGCGCCTGATTTCCGCACCCGCCAAGACCGAGCCGGCGTTGGCGTCCTACTACCGTCAGGCCAATCGGCTGTCGGTGGTGTTGGCTTTGATCTCGGACGTTTCCATGGGTGTGCTCGGCGGTGCGCTCAAGCGCAAGGAAAGTATCACCGGGCGCCTGGGCGATATTCTTTCGCAGTTGTACATCTTGTCTTGCGTGCTCAAGCGCTTTGAAGATGACGGCCGGCCCCAGGCGGATTTGCCGTTGGTGCACTGGTCGGCCCAGGACGCGTTGTTGCGGGCCCATGAAGCGCTCGCCGAGGTGCTGGAGAACTATCCGTCGAAAGCCGCTGCGGCGGTGGTGCGCGGCTTGAGTTTTCCGTTCGGTATTCCCCTGCGTAAACCCTCGGACCGGCTGTTGGCCCAGGTGGCGGATGTGGTGCAGACCTCCGGCGAAACCCGTGAGCGCTTGCTGGCCAATTCCTATATCCCACGTCCGGAAATCGACAAGCTGGCCTACGGCGAATTGGCTTTCCGCCTGTTGCCGCAGGTGGAGCTGATCGAAGCACGGCTCAAGCCTGCGATCAAACAGGGCTTGCTCGAACCGATGCCGATCGCCGCCACGGCCTTTGCCGCCTGGCGCGTCAAGGCGCGGGCGCTGGACTTGATCAGCAGCGATGAAGACGCCTTGCTCGCGCGCTATGTGGAATATGCCGACCACGGCATTCAGGTCGACGACTTCCCGCAGGACTTCGGTCTGCTCGAGGCGTTGCAGCAGCGTAAGCACGTGTTGCAACCGTCTACCCAGCGTCGTACCAGCCAGGGCGAGAATGCTTCGGTCAATTGAGTGGCACTGAATGAACGCGCCTACATGGCTCGGGCGTTCATACCGATACCGTATCGTGAGTGGATGTTTATATGAGTGACAGCTACCTATCGTTCGTCAATTCCCCCTGGGGCCGACGCCTGGCCCAGGCCATCGGCCTGCCGCAACCGTTGTTGCTGCAACGTCATCGCCGTGGCCAGCAAGGCCTGGCCAACCCGGTGATCGTCGCGGGGGCAGGGCGCCTGGCTGTGCAAGTGCAACAGATTTTCAGCGCCACCGACACGGTCGCCGCCACTGCAGCGACCCTAAAGGCGCCGTCTACGGTCACGGTGCAGGGCGCGGTGTTCGATGCCACTGGCGTCGTCGACCTGCAGCAGCTCGATGAGCTCTACGTATTTTTCCACGCCAACGCCAAGCGCCTCGCCCAGCATGGCCGCGTGGTGGTGCTCGGCACTGCTCCCGAAGACTGTCGGGATTTGCCCCAGGCCATCGCCCAGCGCGCCCTCGAAGGGTTGGTGCGTTCGCTGGCCAAGGAACTGCGCCGGGCGATCACCGCGCAATTGATCTACGTCGCGCCGGGGGCCGAAGACGCCCTGGACAGCAGCCTGCGCTTCTTTCTGTCGCGTCGTTCGGCCTATGTGTCGGGGCAAGTGGTGCGCCTGGAAAAACCGCTGGACGGCCCTGTCACGGTCAACTGGGACACCCCCTTCGCCGGCCGGCGCGCGCTGGTCACCGGTGCCTCCCGCGGCATCGGCTTGGCGATTGCCCAGGTATTGGCCCGCGACGGCGCCCATGTGGTGTGCGTGGATGTGCCTCAAGCCGAGGACGCGCTGCAACATGCCGCCGCCAGCGTCGGTGGCTCGGCGTTGCCACTGGACATTACCGCAGCAGATGCGGCCTCGCTGTTGCAGGCCCATGTCAGCCAATCCGGCGCCTTCGACGTGGTGGTGCATAACGCCGGGATCACTCGCGACAAGACCATCACCAAGATGACCGAAGCGGCGTGGCGCAGTGTGCTGGCGGTCAACCTGCAAGCGCCGTTGCAACTGAGCCACGCGTTGCTGGAATGCCAGGGCCTGAACCCGGGCGGGCGTATCGTCTGTGTGTCGTCGATTTCCGGCATCGCCGGCAACCTCGGGCAAAGCAACTACGCCACCTCCAAAGCCGGCGTGATCGGCCTGGTCCACGGCCTGGCGCCGTTGGCGGCGGCGCAGCAGGTCACGGTGAACGCGGTGGCGCCGGGGTTCATCGAAACCCAGATGACCGCGAAGATCCCGCTGCTGATCCGCGAAGCCGGGCGGCGCATGAATTCGCTGTCCCAGGGCGGCCAGCCGATCGACGTGGCCGAGACCATCGCCTGGCTGGCCCACCCGGCGTCCGGCGGCGTCAACGGCCAAGTCGTGCGCGTGTGCGGCCAAAGCCTGCTGGGAGCTTGAGCCATGGACTACGTGACGCAGATCATCGATCCGCCGCCGTCGCAGCCCCAGTTGTTGCTGGACGGCCTGCGCGCCTTGCGCAAACCCAAGCTCGACGGCGCGCCTGAGTTGCCCAAGGCGCGTCTGGTGCGTTCGGCGGTGGAATTGTCGGCCACCGGCATCACCGCGTATGGCCGCGCCTGTGGTTTCCGGCATGAGCAGGGCGTGCCGCTGGCCTACCCGCAGGTGCTGGCGTTCCCGTTGCACCTGATGCTGCTGACCCGGCCGAGTTTCCCGTACCCGGCCAGCGGCATGGTTCACCTGGCCAATCGCATTCGTCAGCACCAGCGCTTGCACGCGGGCCAGGCCCTGCGCCTGGAGGTGTATTGCGAGCGTTGGGTGGCGCACCCCAAGGGCCAGGCGCTGAGCATCGCCACCCGGGCCTACGGTGCGGACACGCTGCTGTGGGAAAGCGACAGCCTGTACCTGCGGCGCGACGTGAATAACCCGGTGGGTGAGCCATGGGCGGACGTGCTGCCCTTGCAGGAAGAAGGCCTGTTGCGCACCCAGCGCTGGGTGCTGCCCGCCGACCTGGGCCGGCGCTTTGCCAAGGTCTCGGGGGATTTCAACCCGATTCATACCTCGCTGATCGGCGCAAAACTTTTTGGCTTTCGCCGCGCCATCGCCCACGGCATGTGGACATTGGGCCGCGCATTGGCCGCCGAGCAACCGCCGGGCGGCCTGGATCAGGCGCAAGCGCACTGCGACTTCAAGCTGCCGATCTTCCTGCCCGGCCAGGTCGCGCTGTGGCGCCGCCCCGTGAGCGGCCCACGGCGTGAGTTCGAAGTGCGCAACTTCGCCGGTGACAAACCGCACATGCGCGGGCTTTTTATCTGGAACGAGCGTCTTAAATGAATGACTACAGCTTCAACCCGGCCCCGGCCCGCCGCGTGGCGATCATCGGCGGCAACCGCATTCCGTTTGCCCGCTCCAACACGGTGTACGCCCACGACAGTAACCAGGATTTGCTGGTGGCCGCGCTGCAAGGCCTGGTCGACCGCTACAACCTGCATGGCCAGCGCCTGGGCGAGTTCGCCGCAGGCGCGGTGATCAAGCACTCGCGGGATTTCAACCTGGCGCGTGAGTCGCTGTTATCGACCACGCTGTCTGCGCAAACCCCGGCCTACGACCTGCAACAAGCCTGCGGCACGGGCCTGGAAGCGGCCTTGCTGGTGGCGAACAAGATCGCCCTCGGCCAGATCGACGTGGGCATCGCCGGTGGCGCCGACACCACGTCCGACGCGCCCATCGGCCTCAATGAAGCGCTGCGCCACACCTTGCTTGCGGCCAATCGCGCCAAGGCCATGGGCGACAAGGTGAAGGCGCTGCTGAAGGTGCGTCCGTCGATGTTCTTCAAGCCGCTGCTGCCGCGCAATGGCGAACCGCGCACCGGTCTGTCGATGGGCGAGCACTGCGAAGAAATGGCCAAGCGCTGGCAGATCAAGCGGCTGGCCCAGGATGAATTGACCCTCAGCAGCCACCAGCGCCTGGATGCCGCCTATCAACGCGGTTTCTTCGACGACCTGATCAGCCCCTATCGCGGCCTGGCACGGGACAACAACCTGCGCGCCGACACCAGCCTGGAGAAGCTCGCCAGCCTGTCCCCGGCCTATGACCGCCAGAACGGCACGCTCACGGCGGGCAACTCCACACCGCTGACCGACGGCGCCTCGGTGGTGCTGTTGGCCAGTGAAGCGTGGGCCGCCGAACACGGCTGGCCGGTATTGGCCTACCTGCGCACCGGCGAGACCGCGGCGGTGAATTTTGTCGACGGCAGCGAAGGCCTGCTGATGGCGCCGGCCTATGCCGTGCCGCGCATGCTCAAGCGTGAGGGCCTGGGCTTTGCCGACTTCGATTTCTTCGAGATCCACGAAGCGTTCGCCGCCCAGGTGCTCTGCACGCTCAAGGCCTGGGAAGACGCCGACTACTGTCGCGGACGGCTGGGGCTGGACGCACCGCTGGGCACCATCGACCGCGCCAAGATGAACGTCAACGGCGGCTCCCTGGGCTGCGGGCATCCCTTCGCCGCCACCGGGGGCCGGCAATTGGCGGCGTTGGCCAAGGCGATCCACGAGCGTGGCGGCGGGCGCGGCCTGATTTCGATCTGCGCGGCGGGCGGGCTGGGCATTACCGCCATCGTCGAAAAGTAGCGCTATCCAAAACAACAACAAGGAAATTGCCATGAACGCTATCAGCCTGGAACACACCGAACGCATCTGGTTGAACGCCTACCTGCCCGGCGTCCCTGCGGACATCGATGCCGGTATCGAGGACTACCCGTCGCTGCGCGAGGTGTTCCTGGAGCACCTGGAAAAATTCCGCGAACGGGTGGCCTACGTCAGCATCGGCACCGAAATGACCTATGCCGACTGGCACATGCAGGGCATCGCGTTTGCCGCCTGGTTGCAAGGCCAGGGTGTGAAGACCGGCGACCGCGTGGCGCTGATGATGCCCAACTGCTTGCAGTACCCGATCTGCCTGCTGGGGACGATCCTGGCCGGTGCGGTGGTGGTCAACGTCAACCCGCTGTACACCGCCCATGAACTCAAGCATTTGCTCAAGGACAGCGGCGCCGAGACGGTGGTGATCTTCGAGAACTTCGCCCACACCCTGGAAAAAGCCATGCCCGGCAGCAGCGTCAAGCGCGTGGTGGTGGCGGCCATTGGCGACTTGCTCGGCACCTTCAAGGGCGCGGCGATGAACTTCATCCTGCGCCGCGTGCAGAAACAGGTGCCGAGGTTCAACCTGCGCGGTTCTGTACGCTTCAATCAGGCGCTCAAGCAAGGAAGGGCGCTGACCCATTTCCCGGTGGACATGCACCTCGACGACCTGGCCTTCCTGCAATACACCGGCGGCACCACGGGTGACGCCAAGGGCGTGATGCTCAGCCACCGCAACATCATCGCCAACCTGCTGCAAGCCAAGGCCTGGGTCGGCAGCCAATTGGACCAGGACACGCAGGAAACCAACGTCACCTTGTTGCCGCTGTATCACATCTTTTCGCTGACGGTGAACTGCCTGATGTTCATGTGCCTGGGCGGGCGCAACATCCTGATCGCCAACCCACGGGACGTGAAGCGCGTGCAGATGATCCTGCGCAAGGAGCGCTTCAACGGGATTGCCGGGGTCAACACGTTGTTTAACGGCTTGCTGGAGAACCAGGAGTTCTGTGCGCGGGACTTTTCCGACCTGCGCATGGTGATTGCCGGTGGCATGGCCACGCACACGGCGGTGGCCAAGCGCTGGAAGGAAGTCACCGGGCTGCCGATCATCGAAGGCTACGGGCTGACCGAATGCTCGCCAGTGGTGAGCATCAGCCCCATCGATATTTCCTGCATGCGCGAGATGGAGTTCACCGGCAGCATCGGCGTGCCCTTGCCGTCGACCTGGGTGCGTTTCATGCGCGAAGACGGCGAATTGGCTGACCTCGGTGAGCAGGGCGAATTGCAAGTGCGCGGCCCGCAGGTGATGCAGGGCTACTGGAAGCGGCCCAAGGAAACCGCCGAGGTGCTGGATGCCGAGGGCTGGCTGTCGACCGGCGATATCGGGGTGATGGATACGCGCGGCTATATCCGCCTGGTCGACCGCAAGAAGGACCTGATCCTGGTCTCGGGCTTCAACGTGTACCCCAATGAAATCGAAGACGTGGTGGCGCTGCACCCCGGCGTTGCTGAAGTGGCGGCAATCGGTGTGGAAGATGGCGTGACCGGCGAGAGGGTGAAGATCATCGTGGTGCGCAAAGACCCGAACCTGACTCAGGAACAGATCCTGGCCCATTGCCGGGAATACCTGACGGGGTACAAAGTGCCCAGGTACGTGGAGTTTCGCAGCACCGAGCTGCCCAAGACCACAGTGGGCAAGGTGCTGCGCCGCGCGCTGCGCTAACTTGAATCTCTAGGTGATCTAAATGTGGGAGGGGGCTTGCCCCCGATAGCGGAGTTGAAGTCACCGAGCCTATCGACTGATCCACCGCCATCGGGGGCAAGCCCCCTCCCACATTTCAGAGCGAGTTCACATTGACCCAGCGTTGTTCTCGAGCCGCCACCCGAATCGCCGTCGCCAGCCGCTTGAGCGCCCACGCCGCCCAAGGAAACCGCCGAGCTGCCCAAGACCACGGTGGGCAGGGTGCTGCGCCGCGCGCTGCGCTAACTTGAATTCTAGGTGATCTAAATGTGGGAGGGGGCTTGCCCCCGATAGCGGAGTTGAAGTCACCGAGCCTATCGACTGATCCACCGCCATCGGGGGCAAGCCCCCTCCCACATTTCAGACCGAGTTCACATTGACCCAGCGTTGTTCGCGAGCCGCCACGCGAATCGCCGTCGCCAGCCGCTTGAGCGCCCACGCCGCCCAAGGAAACCGCCGAGCTGCCCAAGACCACGGTGGGCAAGGTGCTGCGCCGCGCGCTGCGCTAACTTGAATCTCTAGGTGACCTAAATGTGGGAGGGGGCTTGCCCCCGATAGCGGAGTTGAAGTCACCGAGGCTATCGACTGATCCACCGCCATCGGGGGCAAGCCCCCTCCCACATTTCAGACCGAGTTCACATTGACCCAGCGTTGTTCTCGAGCCGCCACCCGAATCGCCGTCGCCAGCCGCTCGACCGCCCACGCGGCCCAAGGAAACCGCCGAGCTGCCCAAGACCACGGTGGGCAAGGTACTGCGCCGCGCGCTGCGTTAACTTGAATCTCTAGGTGATCTAAATGTGGGAGGGGGCTTGCCCCCGATAGCGGAGTTGAAGTCACCGAGTCTATCGACTGATCCACCGCCATCGGGGGCAAGCCCCCTCCCACATTTCAGACCGAGTTCACATTGACCCAGCGCTGTTCTCGAGCCGCCACGCGAATCGCCGTCGCCAGCCGCTCGACCGCCCACGCGGCCCAAGGAAACCGCCGAGCTGCCCAAGACCACAGTGGGCAAGGTGCTGCTCCGCGCGCTGCGCTAACTTGAATCTCTAGGTGATCTAAATGTGGGAGGGGGCTTGCCCCGATAGCGGAGTTGAAGTCACCGAGCCTATCGACTGATCCACCGCCATCGGGGGCAAGCCGCCTCCCACATTTCAGACCGAGTTCACATTGACCCAGCGTTGTTCGCGAGCCGCCACGCGAATCGCCGTCGCCAGCCGCTCGACCGCCCACGCCGCGTCGAAGTCGCTGCCGTCCGCGCCCTGGCCGGTCACTGCCAGAATCAACTCGTGCACTTCCAGCGTCTTCAATTCGTTGTAGCCCAACTGATGGCCGGCAGCCGGGCTGAACGCCGCGTAGCCGGGCAGGGCGGGGCCGGCCAGCAGGCGTTGGAAGCCGTCCTGGCCCTTGCGACACAGGCGCAGTTCGTTCAAGCGCTCCTGATCGAAGGCCAACGTGCCTTGCGTCCCGCTGATCTCAAACGCCAGGTGGTTCTTGTAACCGTGCTTGAGCCAACTGCTGCTCACCGTGCCGCGCGCGCCGTTGGCGAAACGCAGCAGGGCGTGTACCTGGTCGTCCACGGCAATCGACTTGAGTGTGTCGCCGCCTTTGACGGCGGGGCGCTGTGCATGCACGGTCTGAGTATCGGCGCACACGCTGACCACATCGCCCACCAGATAGCGTGCCATCGACAGCAAGTGGCTGCCCAGGTCTGCCAGGGCGCCACCGGCATGTTCCACCTCACAGCGCCACGACCAGGGTGACGCCGGGTCGGCCATGAAGTCTTCGCTGAACTCACCCTGGAAACTGATGATTTCGCCCAATTCGCCGTTGGCGATGATCTGCTTTGCCCACCCGATCATCGGGTTGTGCTGGTAGTTGTAGCCGACCCGCGTCACCACGCCCGCCGCACTCGCGGCGTGGCGCATGGCGTCGGCCTGCGCCAGGCTGACCGCCAGCGGTTTTTCGCAGTACACCGCCTTGCCCGCGGCGAGCGCGGCCATGGCCATGGGGTAGTGCAAATGGTTCGGTGTGGTGATCGCTACCACATCGACCGTGGGGTCGTTGACCAGCGCTTGCCAGTCGCCATGGGCCTGGGCAAATCCCCAGGCATCGGCGCAGCGCTGGGCGCGTTCGGTGTCGGCATCGGCCAGGGCGGCCAGTTTGAGGCTGACCGGCAGCTCGAATACCGTGCGGGCGTTATTGAACGCCAGGGCATGGGCGCGGCCCATGAAGCCTGTGCCGATCAGGCCGATTCCGAGTTTGCGCATAGCCGTGGTCCTTTGGATTATTGTTTTCAGGGAGGCTATTAATGGAATATAAATTCTCATAATTCAATATGTGGAAAAAATAATTCATTTCTGCGGCGATATCATTGCAGTTGATGTGGTTATATTCAGCGCAGGGTTAAAAGCCGCCAGTTAACAAAAGATAACGTAGCGCTGATTGTCAGACGATTCGAAAGCCCGATAGGATGGCCCCTACTTCCTCCAGGCGCTCTAGATTGCAGGTTTCAGAGCCCGGGAAGGTAAGACGACCTAACAATAATAAATGGGAGAAAGGTCTATGAGTGAGCCTGTCATGGGTTGGGTTGTTTGCCGCCCACGCGCCGCACGCAGGGTTGCGTTGTTGGCCACAGCGCTCTCGTTGCTGGCCGGTGCCGCGTTGTCGCCACCGCTGTTGGCAGCCAGCGATACCGCCGCACAGCCGGTGTTTGCAATTGAATCCCCCAAGGCCGCCAAGGGCCTGATGATCGACGTGGTCCACGCGGGCTCGCGCCTGGTGGCGGTCGGTGATCGCGGGCACATCCTCTATTCCGATGACCAGGGCAGCACCTGGACCCAAGCCAAAGTCCCCACCCGCCAACTGCTCACGGCGGTGTTTTTTGTCGATGACAAACACGGCTGGGCCGTCGGCCACGATGCGCAGATCCTCGCCAGCGTCGACGGCGGCGCCACCTGGGTCCAGCAATACCAGGACCTCAAGCGCGAAGCGCCGTTGCTCGACGTCTGGTTCAACGACGCCAACCACGGCCTGGCCGTCGGCGCCTACGGGGCGCTGATCGAAACCACCGATGGCGGCAAAACCTGGGAAGACGTCAGCGAGCGCCTCGACAACGAAGACCAGTTTCACCTCAACGCCATCGCCCAGATCAAGGACGCCGGCCTGTTTATCGTCGGTGAGCAGGGCAGCATGTTCCGCTCCAGCGATGACGGCCAGACCTGGGAAAAACTCGAAGGCCCCTACGAGGGTTCGCTGTTCGGCGTGATCGGCACCGCCCAGCCGCACACCCTGTTGGCCTACGGCTTGCGTGGCAACCTGTACCGCTCCACGGATTTCGGCAGCACCTGGGAGCAGGTCGAACTAAATGCGGCGCGCGGCGCCCTGGAGTTCGGCTTGTCCGGGGCGACCTTGCTCGATGACGGCGCGCTGGTGGTGGTCGGTAACGGCGGCAGCGTGGTGGTCAGCCATGACGACGGCCAGACCTTCAGCGTATTCAATCGCCCGGACCGTATTTCACTCTCGGCGGTGACGGCGGCGGGCAATGGCAACTTGATTCTGGTCGGGCAGGGGGGTGTTCGTGTTGCTACGCCAACCGGCGCCGAACCCACAAAACAATAAGAAGGCGGGGAAAGAATGAGCAGTCATCACAACGATAAAGCGACCTTTCTTGAGCGCCTGATCTTCAACAACCGCCCGGCAGTGATCGTCATCTGCCTGCTGGTGAGTATTTTCCTGTTCTGGCAGGCGACGTTGATTCGCCCCTCCACCAGCTTTGAAAAGATGATCCCGCTCAAGCACCCCTTCATCGAAAAGATGATGGAACACCGCAACGACCTGGCCAACCTGGGCAACACGGTGCGTATCTCGGTAGAGGCCAAGGACGGTGACATCTTCACCAAGGACTACATGGAGACCCTGCGGCAGATCAACGACGAGGTGTTCTACATCTCTGGCGTCGACCGCTCGGGCCTCAAGTCGCTGTGGAGCCCCAGCGTGCGCTGGACCGAAGTCACCGAGGAAGGCTTTGCCGGCGGTGAAGTGATCCCGCAGAGCTACAACGGCTCGCCGCAGAGCCTCGATCAACTGCGCAACAACGTGCTCAAGTCCGGCCAGGTCGGGCGCCTGGTGTCCAACGACTTCAAGTCGAGCATTGTCGACATCCCGCTGCTGGAGTCCTACCCGGACCCGCAGGACCAGGGCAAGTTGCTGGCGCTGGACTATCGGCAGTTCTCCCATGAACTGGAAGACAAGATCCGCACCAAGTTCGAAGCGCAGAACCCCAACGTCAAGATCCACATCGTCGGTTTCGCCAAGAAGGTCGGCGACCTGATCGACGGGCTGGTGATGGTCGTGCTGTTCTTCGGCGTTGCCTTCGTCATCACGCTGGTGCTGTTGCTGTGGTTCACCAACTGCCTGCGCAGCACCGTCGCGGTGTTGAGCACGACGCTGGTGGCGGTGGTCTGGCAACTCGGCTTGATGCACTTCTTCGGCTTCGGGCTCGATCCGTATTCGATGCTGGTGCCGTTCCTGATCTTCGCCATCGGTATTTCCCACGGCGTGCAGAAGATCAACGGTATCGCCCTGCAATCGAGCGACGCGGACAATGCGCTGACTGCCGCACGGCGTACCTTCCGGCAACTGTTCCTGCCGGGGATGATCGCGATTCTGGCGGATGCGGTGGGTTTCATTACCCTGCTGATCATCGACATCGGGGTGATCCGGGAACTGGCCATCGGCGCGTCCATCGGCGTGGCGGTGATCGTGTTTACCAACCTGATCCTGCTGCCGGTGGCGATTTCCTACGCGGGCATCAGCAAGCGCGCCGTGGCCAGGAGCAAGAAAGACGCGAATCGCGAACACCCGTTCTGGCGCCTGTTGTCGAATTTCGCCAACCCGAAGGTCGCGCCGATTTCCGTCGCCCTGGCGCTGGTCGCGTTCAGCGGCGGCCTCTGGTACAGCCAGCACCTCAAGATCGGCGACTTGGACCAGGGCGCGCCGGAGCTACGCCCGGACTCGCGCTACAACAAGGACAACAACTTCATCATCAGCAACTACTCCACCAGTTCCGACGTGCTGGTGGTGATGGTCAAGACCAAGGCCGAAGGCTGCTCGCGCTATGAAGCCATGGCGCCCATCGACCAGTTGATGTGGAAGATGCAGAACACCGAGGGCGTGCAGTCGGCGATCTCGCTGGTGACCGTGTCCAAGCAGATGATCAAGGGCATGAACGAGGGCAACCTGAAATGGGAAACCCTGTCGCGCAACCCGGATGTGCTGAACAACTCCATCGCCCGCGCCGATGGCCTGTACAACAACAACTGCTCCCTGGCGCCGGTGCTGGTGTTCCTCAACGACCACAAGGCCGAAACCCTCGACCGCGCCGTGCATGCGGTGCAGGACTTCGCCAAGGAAAACAACAAGGACGGCCTGGAGTTCATCCTCGCCGCCGGTAACGCCGGGATCGAGGCCGCTACCAACGAGGTGATCAAGGAGTCGGAGCTGACCATCCTGATCCTGGTGTACCTGTGCGTGGCGACCATGTGCATGATCACCTTCCGCTCTTGGGCGGCGACCCTGTGCATCGTGCTGCCGCTGGTGCTGACCTCGGTGCTGGGCAACGCGCTGATGGCGTTCATGGGCATCGGCGTCAAGGTCGCGACCTTGCCGGTGGTGGCCCTTGGCGTGGGCATCGGCGTGGACTACGGCATTTACATCTACAGCCGTCTGGAAAGTTTCCTGCGCGCTGGCCTGCCGTTGCAAGAGGCGTACTACCAGACGCTCAAGTCCACAGGCAAGGCGGTGCTGTTCACCGGGTTGTGCCTGGCGATCGGCGTGTGTACCTGGATCTTCTCGGCGATCAAGTTCCAGGCCGACATGGGCCTGATGCTGACCTTCATGCTGCTGTGGAACATGTTCGGCGCGCTGTGGCTGCTGCCGGCGCTGGCGCGGTTCCTGATCAAACCGGAGAAGTTGGCCGGGCAGAAAGGCAATTCGCTGTTCGCCCACTGAGTGCGGCGGTGGGGGCGGTTGCGCCCCCACCGGCAACGTCACGCTGCGCTCACCGGCTTGCGCGCGGTGTGGGCGCGATCGCCAGGAACAACTGATCCACCGGCGGCGTGATCAATACGTAGACAATCCGCCTGATCGGCTCGGCGCCCGGCTCCTGGGGGTTGCGCAAGCTGCTCTGGACGTGTTGCTTGAGCAAATCCTTCTGCGTGTATTTGCGCTGCTCCGCCAGTTTCAGATGGGCGCGGGTATAGCGCGCGGGCGGGGCGTCGGCGCTGGCGTAATGGAAGTGGGCATACCACAGCACCGTCGGCGGTTTTTTCGCTTTGTCATACACCGCGTATTCGGTGAAGAAATCGCCACTGAGGGTCGGCCGTTGCGGGTCGGCCAGGCTGGTCAGGTTGATATCGATCTGCTGGTGTTGCCACAGATACTCGAGGCTCTCCTGGGTCGGCCATTGACGCTTGTAGCCCTCGCTGCACACCCGTTCCGCCAACCGCAGCATGTCGCGGGCCTGGGCCTGGTACTCATCGATCAGGTCCTGGGCCGAGGGTTTGTCGAGGTGGTCGCGCTGGATTTCCTCGGCCAGCGCGGTGAGCTTGTCCGCGTGCCCGCTGAGCAGCTCATCCCAGTCGCCCGGGTTGACCTGTTGGCGCGTGCGCGGCGAGTCGAGTTTTTGCCGGTCGGCGGTAATGACGCGTTCAATGTCGCGGCGCTGTTCGATCAGCGTCTGGGCCAAACCTTTGAGGGTCGCCAGCGTGCGGCCTCGCGGGGGCTGCGTGGGGGCTTGGGAAGGCGGTTCGGCGGTGGTCACCCAGCCGTCCGCGTGCTTGTTGAAAGAGGCAACGGCTTCACCGGTCAGCGTATCGGTGAGGGTGAAGTGCTCCTCGGCGTTCTGCGCATCGGCCGGCTTGAGTTCGCCGATCAAATACTCTTTTTTGCGGGTCTTGAACACGCGCTTTGTCGGCGCCTTGGCGCGCAGGGTTTTCGACAGCGGCAGCACCACCTCCAACGCTTCCTGCTTGCGCACCACCGATTCCAGCTCGCTGTTCGCCAGCGCCTGGGCGTATTCGAGGCCCGCCAGCAGACGTTCGGCCTGCGGGCGCAGGCGGCTCGGGTTGAGCGCCTTGAGTACGCGGATCGCCTCTTCATAACGGCGGTACTTTTTCAGCACGCTCTCGTACACCTGCCGTTGTTCGACCAGGGTGTATTCGGTGCTGCTGCGCACTTCGACGTGAGACAGCAGCGCCGCGCTCAGGTCGGTTTGCTCCAGGCGTTTGACGTACAGCTCTTCCTGCGGTGGCAGGCGTACATCGGTCATCTCCACGCTGCTGACGGCCAGGTAGTCGAGGGCGTTGAGCCGCAGGTTGTCGGGGAAAAAGTTCTGCGGGTATTCGATCTGTGCCAGCAACTCCTGGCGTATCGTGCGCCCCGCCAGCGAATCGTTTTCCAGCTGTTCCAGGGTGGTTTCCATCGCAACGGAAACCTCGGCCATGTGCTGGCGGATGTTTGCTGACTCGGTGGCGTTGCGCACGTATTCGTCGTAGACCGTCGAGTCGCCGAGCAAGTTATTCACGAACATGCGGCGCGCCATTCGTGCCATGGGTTCGCCCGCGCCGGAAAAGCGCATGGCATTCAACCGGCCCAGGAGCATCTCGTGGATAAACAGTTGTTGGTCCCAGACCGTCTTGAGGATTTTTGCGCGGTCATGCACATGCACGCCGGCGCCGCCGACTTTTTCCAGTTCTACGCCGAGCTTGACCATCTCCAGGCGCGGGGCCAGTGATTGGGCAAACAGCAATTCTAGGTTCTCCAGCAGAATCTGAAACTCGGTGCGCAATTGCTGATGCTTGAGGGTTTCGCGCTGGTGCCGTGTTTCCAGGGCGGGCCTTTGCTGGTCGCTGGCTTTTTGCAGCAGGTTCCACACCAACTGCGCGGTTTTGCGTTGTTTGACCAAGGCGTCCAGGGCGGGAGATATCTGCGTGCTCGCTGCCTGGAATGGCGCCATCAGGTGCTGCATGTCTTCACTGAGCACTTGCACCCGGGCGAGCACTTCTTGTTTCTTGCGCAGGTTTTCTTCGCGCAAGGCGGCCAGGCGCTTGGGCCCGCCACCCAGCAGTTTGAGCCCGCGGTCCAGCGACCAATGGCCGTTGCCATCGGTTCTCAGCAAAATCCCGGGATGTTCGGGTTTTTGCGGATGAACGATGAACACGTCAGCAAAACCCGGGACGATGCTGACCCTGAATAACAGCCCGGCCACCGAGGCATGCCACAGGCCGTTGATGCGGTACAAGCCTTGGTGAGGCCCGGTGTCGAGTGGCGCGGGAGCGGGCACGGGCCACGGCACGTTGACGGCGCGCAGTTTCTCCAGCAGCGCGGCCGCGGCGGTGTCGCCGGCCAACGAATGGTCGAAGTCCAACGGCGTGCGGCCACCGCCGGGTGGTTCGCTGGGCAGGCCGATGACGCCGCGTTCGACCGCCGCTGCATGGCGGGTTGCCAGGCCGGGCGGGCTCCGGAAGGGCGCGCGCGTGACGGGCTGTTCGTCGAGCGGCGGGCTGGCGCTGTGCGCGCGTAGGGGGCCTTGATGCACCAGCAGCATGCCGATGTTGAGCAGCAGGTCGACCCACGCCAGCTCTTTCGCCGTAGGGTCAGGGCTCTCCAGCGCCGGCAGGTCCTGGGTCAGGCTTTGCGTCGCCTGGATCAGCCAGCCGATCGTCGCCAGGGGGCCGCGCACGGCCATCAACAAGGTGTTGAAGCCCAATTGCATGCCTTCGAGGATCAACGCCCAGCGGCTTTGCGCATTCGAGGTCGATTCGCGCTCGGCCTGGTCCAGCAACTGGCGGGTTTCGCAGCCGAACAGATAGTCCATCAGGCTGCCGTGGTTGAGCGCTTGCAGGATTTCGTCGCCGCTCGCATCGCCGGCTGGCGCCAATTCTGCGGGTTTGGGCACCTCGGGCAGCCGGTCGAACTCCGAACCGATGCCGATGCGCAGGATGTGCGGCTGGCTGAACCCGCCGTTGCTGTAGATCGCCCTGGCCGGGTCGGGCAGCCAGGTCAGCACGCTGTCCTGTAGCGCACCGGGTTGCACAATGGCCGCCAGCAGGTGTTCGCGGCTGCTGAACTCGAGCAGCGCGTCGCGATAGGCCGGACGGTACAGCAGGTGCGGCCCCAGCCGGGTGTCGAGCGGTTCGATGATGAACATGTTCTGCGCCACGTCCGCCGTGGCTGCCGGCGTGCGCAGAAAGGCCAGGGGGCGGATGACCATTTCGTCGCCATCGACCCGGCGTGCCAGCGGGTTGGTTGCGAGCAGTGCCCGCACACAGCGCGCGCCGCGCGCGGTCAGGCCGGCTTCGCCGCAGAGCGCGTGCTCCAGCGCCTGGGTTTTCAGGTGCAGGGGCCGCTGTTGGTTGAACAGCCGCTGGCGTTTGCGCGCGGCGGCGGTGTCGCCCATCAGTTCCCGGCGCAGGTAGGCGGGATAGTTGTTGCCGATGTCCACACGCTGGACCAGTTGCAGCACGTAGGCGGGCGTCAACCACGCTTCGAGCGCCCGGCCGCTGCGATGGCTGAGCGTCATGCGGCCTCTGGGGCTTCCCGACAGGTTCTTCAGCGCCAGGTCCACCAGGCTCATGGATACCGGCGCGAGGTAACCACCTGCAAGGCTGCCCACCGCGACATGAAAGGTCAGGGTCAACTCGTCGGCCCGGTAGCCGGCAGCGCGTGCCGCGTCGTTGCAGGTACGCTGGCCGCCCAGGGCGACAGCGCGATCCAGGCACAGTTGATGGTTCAAGTGCTCGGCGGCATAGCTATGCAGGGTTTCCAGGCCATCGAAGTCGGAATCGCCGAGGGTCTGGCGCTTGATCCCGGCCTGTTCAAGCAGGCATTCGCGGTAAGCCAGGCGGTCGGCGGCGCTGGCGCGTTGCAGCCAGTCGGGCAGGGCGGCCTGGAGGGACGCCAGGGTGACCAGCGCCGTGCCGCGGGCGCTGGCGAAAAACCGCGCCGGTTGGGTGATGGCGGCAAACTGTTGTTCCAAGGCCTGCACCGTGCTGTTGGCCGGGAGTTGCAGGGCGGCCAGGTCCTCCAATTGCTGGTTGAGGATCAGCGCGGCCTGGACCTCGAAAATATTGCCGTCGGGTTCGTACTGCTGCCAGGTGATGCTGTCGACGCTGAAGCGCTGTTGCAGGTGGTCGGCCCAGGCCTGGCCGAAGGCGTCCAGGTCAGGGTAGGCCTCGATTGCGCCGGACAGACGGCACAGCAACACCTGCTCGCGGCACACCACCAGCAGGTCGCTCGCTTGCAGCGTGAGCAGGCTGCCTGCGCGCGTCAGGTGCGCCTCTAGCGTATAGGCATGAATCGCGTTGTCGGGGGCCGGGCGGCGCGCGCGGGTGGCACGGTCTGGGTAGCGCGCCAGCGTATTGAGGATGCCCAACGGTTGGGCGTGGCGTGCGGCGGCGTCGAGCAGCGTGCCTTGCAGCACGTCGGCCAGCCATTTCCAGCGGCTGCCGCCGGCGTCGCTGTCTTCGCCCCAATAGGTGGCCACAGCGTCTTGGAAGCCGATAAACAGCAGCGACGGCAGTTCGCGAATGACGGCTTCGATGACGTCAAGATCATAGGCGTGGGCGCCATTGGCCGGATAACCGAGCCGCGTGCCGCTGGCATCGCTCAAGTAGCTATCCAGGCCGTGGCGCGTCGACACATAGGGAAAGCTGCCGTCGGCGAGATGGTTCAGCGCGACCTCCAGCAACGGCAGCAACGCCCGCCCGCCACCGTCACGGGGTACGGCCAGTCGCAGGTCGGCGAGGGGGTGTGTCAACGGCGGATATTTCTCCGCCAGGTTGCGCGCCAGCATCTGCGCGGTGACTGCGCGCAGTGTCGGACGCTTGAGAAACTGGGCTTCAAGCGCTTCCCGCAGCGGGTCGGCGGCGAGGGGGGGATTGTGGTCTGGCATGGGTATTCCTTTACGTTGAATAAAGACGTGCCCTTGCACGGTAATCCGCGGTGTGGCGCCGATGCGGTAGCCGGTTATGGTTTTAGGTCCTGGCGGCAAAGTGGCCTATCATTAGCCCTTTGAACCTGATGAAAGACTGTGATGACTACTACTTTGACGGCCGTCCTTGCCACCAGCGACATGCTTGAAATCGACGGGCTGCATGCCTTCGAGTTCGCACTGGATGAAAAAAAGCTGCTGATCATCGCCATGGATGGCCGTGCGCAAAAACGCTGGAGTTTCAGTCTGGAACAGCTGCAGGCCGCGGTCTTCGATGAGACTCTGCAAAGCTGGACGCTGACCGGTGATGTGGGCGAGCACCGCCTGGTCTGCATGAGCGCAATCACCGCCAATAATAATGAAGAGGATGAAGCGGATGCTGATGCGTAAATTCTGGCCCTTGTTGATCGCGGGCAGCGTCGGGGCGATGTCGGTACAGGCTGCACCGGCCGACACCCATGAACTGTTGGTCGGCAGCTACACCGCCGGCAGCAGCGAAGGGATCTATCGCCTGCAATTCGACAGCCGCACCGGGCGGTTCCAGGGCAAGCCGGTATTGGCGGCAAAAACGGCCAACCCGTCCTGGCTGACGGTCTCCAAGGACCAGCAGCATCTGTTTGTCGTCAATGAAAACGGCCCCGGCCAACAGGACGCGGTCGGTCGCGTCAGCAGCTACCGCATCGACCCGCAGAACCATCAGCTCACGCTGATCAATCAGGTTCAAAGCCTGGGCAGCGAGCCGACGCATTCCAGCGTGGCCGCCGATGGCCGCTACCTGTTCGTCGCCAACTATTCGGTGCTTGAAGACCCGGGCGGCAGCCTGGCGATTCTGCCGCTGGACGCCCAAGGCAAACTGGCGGCGCCCGTGCAGTTGAGCGGGCACCCGGCGAGCCGGGTCAACCCGCAACGCCAGGCGTCCAACCATGTGCATTCGGTGGTGCCGGGGCCGGATGGCAAGTATGTGTTTGTGCAGGACCTCGGCGCGGACAAGGTGTTTGCCTACCGCTACGATCCCAAGGCCAACGCTGAGCAGCCCCTGACCCCGGCCAACCCGGCATCGGTGCCCTTGCCGCCGGGCAGCGGCCCGCGGCATTTGCTGTTCAGCGCGGACGGCAAGCATGCCTGGCTGACCACCGAGATGAGCGCTCAGGTCGCGGTGTTCGATTACCACGACGGCACGCTCAGCCAAACCCAACTGGTGGACTTCGCCGCCGGGCAACCGGTGTCCGACAAGGCCGGCGCGGCGCTGCATGCTTCCAGCGATGGCAAGTTCCTGTACGTGAGCAATCGCGGCACGGCCAATCAGTTGCTGGTATTCAGCATCGATCCGGCGACCGCGCATCTCAAGGAACTGCAGCGCCGTTCCGTGGACGGCGACCATCCGCGCGAGTTCAGCCTGGACCCGAGCGGCAAGTTCCTGCTGGTCGCCAACCAGAAAAGCAATGAAATCGTGGTGATCGAACGCGATCCACACACCGGCCTGCTCGGCAAAACCGTGCAAAAACTACCGATCGATGCGCCCAGCGACCTCAAGTTCCTGGTGCGTCAATAAGCCACAGGCCCCGCACAGCGGGGCCTGATCCTCTTTATTAATTCGATTAATAACAGCTACTGTTTCAAAGCATTTCTAAGGCCCAACCCTCGGGCGTAAGTTGAGTTCCAAGGCCTCCCCGGCCACTCAACCAAACGAACACAAGGGTTACCGACATGAACTTCAATCTCTTCTCGATCATCGCCGCCTCCGCTGTTTCCGCCACTGTTGCACTGCCAGCTGCGGCCAGCGTGAACATCAACGGCAAACAATCCAGCACCAGCGCCTACACCCAGAAATACCTGCAACAGAGTGCCAACTTCTACGCCGCACTGGATCACAAAACCCAGTACTGAGCGCCCTGTGGGAGCCGGCGCGCCCGCTCCCACATCGATTCAGGCAGATTCAGGCTTGGCCATCACCGCGATAAACAGCGGCGAGTCCAGAAACCACTGCAACCACGCCTGCACCCGTCGATATGAGGTGCGCGCAAACCACTCCCGATCGACATGGGCAAACTGCCGCACAAACGGCGCCACAGCCATATCCGCAAGGCTTGGATGATCGGCGAGCAAATACGCACGGTCAGCCAGCAACGCCTCCAGCTTCTGCAAAAACACCTCACCGTCGGCCCGATACGCTTCCATCGGCCGCTCCGGGTAGCGCTCGGCATACTTGTAGCGATTCAAGTGATGTTTGAAGCCCAGGTCATTCTCGGCAATCAGCGCCTGCACCGCGGGATCACCCTGTAGCAACCAGTCTTGCGGATCGTTTTGCGCCAGGGCCCAGCGCATGATGTCCAGGCTTTCGTCGATCACCCGACCGTCGACGCTCAACACCGGCACCGTGCCTTTGGGCGACAGCGCGAGCATCTCGGCCGGCTTGGCCTTGAGGCTGACTTCGACAATCCGCAGCGGCACGCCGCAATAGCGCAGGGCCAGGCGGGCGCGCATCGCGTAGGGGCAACGGCGAAACGAGTACAGCAGCGCCTCGCTCACTTCACCTCCACGGTGCTCAAACCATTGCCCTGACGCTTGACCTGGATCTGCACCGGAATGCGCTCGTGCATTTCCTGTACGTGGGAAATCACCGCCACCTTGCGGCCCTGGGCTTGCAGGCCGTCCAGCGCGTCCATGGCCAATTGCAGGGATTCCGGGTCGAGGCTGCCGAAACCTTCGTCGATAAACAGCGACTCGATCTTCAAGGTACTCGAGGCCATCGATGCCAGGCCCAGCGCTAGCGCCAGGGAGACGAGGAACGTCTCGCCGCCGGACAACGAATGCACTGAGCGCAGTTCGTCGCCCATTTCCGTGTCCATCACCAGCAGGCCGAGCATGCTGCCGCCGCGTTTGAGGCGGTAGCGGCGCACCAGTTGGCGCAGTTGCACGTTGGCGTGGTGTACCAGCAAATCGAGGTTGTAGGCCTGGGCGATCTTGCGGAAGGTGTCGCCGGTGGCCGAGCCGATCAGCGCGTTGAGGCGCGCCCAGCGTTGCCATTCTTCATAAGCCTTGGTGATCTGTTTGGCCAGGGCGTGGTTGGCGTCCTGGCGGCGCTGGTCTTCGGATTGCCGCGCGCGCAGTTCGGCGCAGTGTTTTTCGCCCTCGGCCAGTTGCTGGTTGAGCGTGGCCAGTTGGGCGTCCAGTTGTTCGGCGTCGAGGTTGCCGTTGTGCAACGCCTGGTGCTCGGCCAGGCGTTGTTCGCGCTCTTGCAGCAGAACCCGGGCTTGCTCGACGGCTTTTTCGCTGTTGTGCAGTTGCTGGCGCAGCGCGCTGGCATGGGCCTCGTCCAAGGCCAGCAGGCGCTTGAGCCCGGCGTCGTCCAGGTCGGGGTGCAGGGCGCGCCACTCGCCCAAGCGTGTCGCGAGCGCGTGTTGTTCGGCGTGCAGCGTGTGCTGGCGGTCTTGCTGGGCCTTGAGGTCGGCGGCCAGTTGGATCAAGGCGTTGCGGATGTCCTGCAGCTGTTGATTGGCGTCGGCTTCGCTTTGCCGAGACTGCGCCACGGCCTGTTCGAGTTGCTGTTGCCAGTCTTCGGCGCGTGGGTGTTCACCGAGCAGGCGGGTGAGTTTTTCCTGGGCCGCGTGTTGCTGGGCGGCCAGTTCGCTGACCTGCTGGCGCAATGCGTCGAGTTGCTGCTGGCGATGTTGCTGATGGGTGTGTTCTTTCTCGATCGCCTGCTGACGCGCTTGTTGCTCGGCCAGTTCATCGCGCTGATGGGCCAACTGTTCGAGGCGCTGACCGACCTGTTGGTCCAACTGCATGAAGGTCGCCGCCGGTTCGCTGCGCAGGCCCTCGAGTGTCTCGGTCGGCAACAGGCTGGCGAACGCCTGCAGTTCTTCGTCGAGGCGTTCGCGGTCGTTGGCCAGTTCGCGTTGCTGGTCGATCAGTAACTGGCGCGCCTGCTGGCTGGCGTCCTGGGCGGCTTGCAGTTGTTGCTGCAGGCGCCCGGCGTTTTGTTGCAGGTTGAGCAGGGCGCCTTGGCGTTGCTCGTCCTGGGTGATGTTTTGCGTCAGTTGACTGAGCTGCTGGGCCAGCCAGATGCTGCGCCGGGCCGCCTCCTGATTGAACAGCGCGGCCGCCAGCGGGTGCGCGTCCAGGCTCGGCGCCAGGGCTTGCTGTTGGATTGCCAGTTGCTCCTGTTGCTGCAGGAATTCCTTTTGCTGGGCGATCAAACCGCCGACTTCACCGCGTAGCTCGGTGAGTTTTTCCTTGAGGCTGTCGACGGCTTTCTGCGCCATCGCCTCTTCGTTTTCGTCGTGGCGACCGAGGCTGTGCAGCAACGCTTCGGGTTGGTGATACGGATGTGCTTGGCTGCCGCACACCGGGCAGGGCTGGTCATCCTGCAATTGCCCGCGCAACTCCTCGACACTGGCACTGCGGGCCAGGCGCTGGCGCTCCAGCAGTTGCTTGGTCACCGTCAGGGTCTGTTCGGCGCGCGTGAGTTCGGCTTTGGTGTGCAGGCCGGTCTGGTTCAACTGATCGCGTTGTTGTTGCGCGTCCGCGAGTTTTTGCGTCAACACGCTGGCTTGCTGGTCCAGCTGTTGCTGGTTGTCCCACAGCCGGGTGAGGTCTTCGAAGGCGCGTTGCTGCTTGCGATTGTCTTGCAGCAGGCTGGCGAGTAACTGGATCTGCTCGGCGACGGCGTGAGGTTCGGCGCCGGCCTCCTGGTACAGCAGGTCGAGGGCATCGCGTTGTTGGGCGAACTTCTCGGCGGCGGCGGTGGAGCGCTGTTCAAGCTGCGGCAGTTCGGCCTGACCTTTGTTCAGGCGATTGCCGATCAGCATCAGTTGTTGCAGGCGGTCGCGGTAGGCGTTCCAGGCCTCGCTCAACGGCGCGAGGGCGGCGCTGCGTTCCAGGCCGGCGGCCAGGCGTTGCAGGCGCTCGGCGACGTGGGTGTGTTTTTCCTGCAAGCCCTTGAGCAAGGCCTGACCTTCGGCGCAGGCCGTTTCGTGCTGTTGCTGGTCCTCGTTGCGCTTGGCCAGTTCCTTGTTCAGGTGGGCGAGGGTGTTTTGTTCCTCGAAGGCCTGGCGCAGCAAAGGCCCGGCGTCGGCCTGAGCTTGCAGGGCCGCGGCCAGCGCTGTTTGGGCCGATGCCTGCTGTTGTAGGGCTTGCTCCTGGCGGCCATGCAGATCGGTTTGCTGCTCGATCTGCGCTTGAATGTGCGCGGCCAGCGGCGTGAGCAAGGTGTCGAGCTCAGCCTGGCGCGCGAAGTGATGGCGCTGCGGCGCCAACTGTTCCAGGCGGCTCAAGTCCTCGCGCTGCGGGCCTTGGCTGTCCCAGTGTTGCTGGGCTTGTTGCAACTGTTCGACGGCACTGAGCTTGCGCTCCTGCCATTCGCGCAGTTCCTTGAGCCAGGTGTGCTGCAGCTCCAGCTGCTTGAGCTGGGCTTGCTCGGTCTTGAGCTGTTGCTGCGCGTGGGCCAATTGTTGGTCCAGCTCGGCGCGGGCTTGCTCGGCCAGGGGTTCCACGCCGGTGGCCTGGTCCTGCAGTTGTTTGTGGGCGTCCTTGGCGTCCTTGGCCTTGTCGAAGGCGCGACGGCCGAGTTGGGTGTAGAGCGCGGTGTCGGTGAGCTTTTCCAGCAGTTCGCTGCGCTCGTTGTCGTTGGCCTTGAGGAAGGCGCTGAACTCGCTCTGCGCCAGCAGCACCGCGCGGGTGAACTGTTCGAAGTTCAGGCCCAGGGCCAACTCCAGCTGGGTCTTGTATTCGGTTTTCTGGCTCGCCAGCAACTGGTCGCTGTCCAGGTCGATCAGGCTTTGCCGGCTGTTCTGCAACTTGCCGCTGGCTTTGTCGCGGGCGCGGTTGGCTTCCCAGCGCGCTCGGTAGCGGCGGCCGTTGACGCCGACAAAGTCGACCTCGGCATACCCGCCGCCGGTGCCGCGTCGCAGCAAAGTGCGCGGGTCGCCGATGGAAATATCGCTGTCGGCGTCGGGCATCTTGGCCTGGCCGGTATCGCCCAGGCGCGGCACGGCACCGAACAGCGCCAGGCACAGCGCGTCGAGCAGGGTACTTTTGCCGGCGCCGGTCGGCCCGGTAATCGCGAACAACCCGGCGCTGGCCAGGGGCTCGGCGGTAAAGTCGATCTCAAACGGGCCGGCCAGGGAGGCGAGGTTTTTCAGGCGGATGGCGAGGATCTTCATGGCTGTTCGCCCTCCTGTTGCACTTCCTGGAGCAGCACCGCGAAGTCCTTCAAGGTCTGTTCATCCACTTCACTGCCGTAGTTGTCCTGCCAGGCGCGGCTGAACAGCTCCTGGGGGGTGAGCTGGTCGAGTTCGATCAGGCGCTCGTTGTCGGTGTCGTCGCTGCCGCGTTTGCCGGCGTACTCGGCAGCGATACGCACCAGGCGCACGGCCTTGCCTTGCAGGGCGGTTTCGATTTGCTGGCGCAGGTCGGGTTGCGGCTCGTCGAGGCGCACGCGCACTTCCAGCCACGGCTGGCGTTGGGTTTCGGCGAGCAGGTCGATGTCCGGCAAGTCGCCGAGCTGCTTGAGGATATCGGCCAGTGGCGCGGCTTCCAGGCGTTGCAGGTTGACCGCGCGCGGGATCAGGCGCGGTTCGACGCTGAGCAGGGTTGCGCCGTCGAACGTCACGTCGAGAATCTGGTGTTGGTAGCCGATTTCGGAAAACGACAACGGAATCGGCGAACCGCTGTAGCGAATGCGTTCTTCGCCGTTGACCCGCTGCGGCTTGTGCAGATGGCCGAGGGCGACATAGCTGACGCTGGCGTCGAACAGGCTGGCGGGCAGCGCTTCGGCGTTGCCGATGATCAGGCTGCGCTCGGAGTCTTCCGACACCGAACCGCCGGCCATATGTGCATGGCTGATGGCAACCAGCGCCTGGCCGGGCTCGCGTTTGGCGTTGGCTGCGGCAATCAGCCACTCATGCACTTGGCCGATACCGCGCAGGTAATCGTCGCCCAGTTGCGCCCCGGTGACTTCCGCCGGGCGCAGGAACGGCAGCGCCAGGCACCAGGCGGCGATCTTGCCGTCGGCGCCGGGCAGCGGGATCAGCAACCGCTCGGTATCCAGTTGCCCGTCATCGAGCCACAACACCCGGCCCAGGGCATGGGTGCGCAAACGGCGCATCAACGGCGCGGGCAGTTCGATGCGCGAGCCGGAGTCGTGGTTGCCGGCGATCATCACAATCGTGAGGTTGGGGTTTTGTTCGTGGGCGCTGATGATGAAATCGTACAGCCGCTCCTGGGCCTTGAGCGGCGGGTTGACCGTGTCGAAGATATCGCCGGCGATCAACAGCACGTCCGGCGCGTGCGCGCCGAGCTGACGCAGCAGCCACTCGAGGAAACAGGCGTGTTCGAAGTCGCGCTCCTGGCCATGCAGGTTTTGCCCAAGGTGCCAGTCGGAGGTGTGAAACAGACGCAAGGCGAGCTCCGTGGAGAAGATGAGAAGGAGGGGAGTTTACCTGTATTGCGCACACGCTGCTCCAGACGACGCAGATCCAGTGTGGGAGGTGGTTTGCCTGCGATGGTGGTGGTCCGCTTGAGCAGTGTTGTCTGGCCCATCGCTATCGGGGGCAAGCCCCCTCCCACAGGGGTATGCGGTGTGCGTTATGTCTTGGTGGGCAGGCAATCCAGGGCGCGGTCGGACAGGTTCGGGCTATGTCGACCAGACGACGCAGATCCAGTGTGGGAGGGGGCTTGCCCCCGATGGCGGCGTGTCAGTCGACATCATAATTGACTGATACACCGCTATCGGGGTGGTGGTGGTGGTGGTGGGTCCGCTTGCTCGGTGTTGACTGGCCCACCCCCCGTCCCGACTCTCGATTCGTGACGTATCAGGGGGGCTATTTGGGATACAACGGCGGCAAGCTGGTGGTGTCGGTCGTCGGGTCTTGCTCGCGTTCGGCCATTGGAATGGCTTTTACCGCACGCCACAGTTCTTCACCCAGCCAATAATGGCCGCTTTCGCTGTACAGCGCGCCGTTCAACCCATCCAGCGCGTCGGACAGCGGCACGAAGCGCGCCGCCATGTCGGCCAGGGTTTCCGGTTGTTGCCGGGCCCAGGCGTCGAGGGCCTGGCGCGTGGCCTGGGGGTCGTTGGCCTGGGTCGCGCGCTTGAGGTCGTCGAGCAGGGTGCGCGGGCTCGGGCCGGTTTGTGCGGCGCGTTGCACCGCCGGTTGGCGGCGTGCGCGCCACCACAGGCCGAAACCTAGCAACGTGGTGCAGGCAAGGAGCAGGGTGCTCAGTTGCCACAGCCACAGGCGGCTATCGTCGGGGGCGGTGATCACGGTCGGTGTCGCGGGTGTGTCCACCACCAGGCTCGGGTTATTCGCTACTTGCAGCGTGCGGGCGGGCAGGCGGGTGCGTTCGAGGTGGTCCTCATGGGTGTTCCACCACACCACTTCCACCGCTGGCAAGTCCAGCGCGCCGGCGCGGGTGGGCACCAGGGCTTCGCGGTCTTCTCGGCTGCCGATCAGGCCACGGTCGTTGTTCTGGTTGCCGACTACCGGCTGGTCCGGATAGCGGCGCAGGCCATTGATCTCGGTGCTCGGCAGTGCCGGCAGTTGTGCGCTGGAGAGTCCCTCGGCCTTGACCGTCAGGCTGCGGGTCAGGGAATCGCCGACCTGCACGTGGTCCGGCTCGGGGTTCCAGTTTTCGCTCAGGGTCAGGCTGCGTGCCGGCAGCCACGGCGCCTCGGCGGGGTACAGCTCGGGCTTGGGTTTGACCGTCAGCTCGAGGGGCGCGGAGCTGACGTGGATCAGCTTGCCCGGCTTGGTGCCCTGCAGCGTGTTCTCCTGCGGCGGGCGCGACTCCACCAGGGTCGCGCTGAAGGTCTGGGCGGCAATCGTCAGGCTGCCGCTGTGCTGCGGGTAGATCGCGTAGCGGGTTTCGATCACGCCGTGGCGAATGCTGTTGATGACCTTCTCGTAGGTGCGTGATTCGCCCAGTTGCTCGATGCGCGCATCGGGAATCTGCAGCGGTGTGAGGCTGCTGTCGTCGTACAGCGACACCGAGTGATACACGCGTACCGTCAACAGGGCCTGGGCCTGCACGTACACGGTGTTCTGGTCGAGGTTGGATTCGACGAACACCGGCGCGAGTTCGGCGTTGGTGTCCTGGCTGGTGGTTTCCAGCACTTGCAGGCTGATCGGCTGGGTCGTGTATTCGCCCACTTGCAGCGGCGGGATCACCACGGTGCCGTTTTGCTTGGGCAGCAGGGTAATGATCCAGCGCGTCGTGGCGTGGTTATCGCCGCCGAGGGTGGTGAGTTGGTTGATCTGGCGCGTGCCGCTGACTTCGAACTGCGCCTCCAGCGGCGACAGGTCGGGTTTGCCGAACTGCGTGACGTCGCCGGATTCCACCGTCAGCTCCACCGTTTCCCCGGAATTGAGGCGGCTGCGGTCGACGCTGGCGACCAGGTTCGCCGCCTGGGCGTGGCTTGCCGACAACGCGAGCAGAAGCAGAAGGGTGGTGCGGCGGCTCATCGAGTCTTGTCCTGATGCTGTTGCTGTTCGTACCAGAATTTGCGCCGCAGCAGTTCGCCGGGGTTGTCCGGGATCTCCTGCAGCCATTGTTCCAGGGCCTGGCGATGTTCGCCGTCCAGGCTGGCGCCGCTGGGGCGCAACGGCGGGGTGGTGGTTTGCTCGTCCTCCAGCTCGCTGCCCGGCACGTCATTGCCGCCCGCTTGTGGCGTGGCGCCGGCCTGGGTATCGGCGGTGCCGGCTTCACCCTGGTTTTGCGGCGATTGCTCGCCACCCGTGGCACTTTGCGCGCTGGCGCCCGGTTGCGCAGTTTGGCCGGGTTGGGTGGTTTCGTCATCTTCGTTTTTTGCGGGCGGGGCCGGCTCGGGCTGCGCCTGTTGTTGTATCAGGCTTTCCACCAGGGCCTTGTTTTTCAGGGCCGGCAGCAGATCGGGCTGGGCTTCCAGCGCCTGTTCGTAGGCATCGATGGCTGCTTCCAGCTCACCGGACCTGGCCAGTGCATTGCCGCGATTGTAGTGAGAGTAGGCGTCACTGCCCTCGGCAAAACGCTTGATGGCTTCGGCGTAGTTACCCGCTTCGTACAGCGCCACGCCTTGCCATTGCGGGTCTTGGAAGCGTTCGGCGGCTTCGGCGGGGCGTTTTTTCTTCAGCAGGTACTGGCCTTGCTGGTCGGGGCGCAGCCACAGGTCCTGGAGTTCGAAGGCATAACTGGGCTGCGGTGCGCCAAGCAGCAGCAACGGCAAGCAGAACAACCAGCCACGCCGCCCGGCGCACGCGGCCAGCAGCAACAACGGCAGCAGCAGCCAGTAACCCTGGTCGGCCCAGGTGTCGAGGTGCAGCAGTTGGCCGTCGTTGCGCAGGGCTTGCGGCGCGTCGAGCATGCCCAGTTGGCGCAGGTCCTTGTCGTCCAGGCGCGCGGCACGGTAGCGGCCGCCCATTTCGCTGGCGAAGGCTTTGAGCGTCGGGCTGTCGAGGCGCGGCACGAGGATGGCGCCTTGGTCGTCCTTGAGGAATTCGCCGCTCTCCAGGGTCACCGGCGTGCCTTCGCGGCTACCGATGCCGAGGATCGACAGGCTTGGCGCCTGGCCGCCTTGCAGCAGCAAGCGGATGCCCTGGCGTTCTTGCTTGGACAGCGATGAACCGATCAGCAGCAGACGCCCCTGGCCGAGGCCGCCTTGCTTGAGTAGGCCGAGGGCTTTCTCCACGGCCAGGTCGGCGCGGTGCCCGGGCTCGGGCATCAACGAGGGGCGTAGCGCTTCGAGCAGGTTGCGGCTGGTGGCCAGGTCGTCCGACAGCGGCACCAGGGTGTGGGCGCTGCCGGCATACACGACGATGGCGGTTTGTGCGTCGCTGCGCGCCTGCAGTAAGTCATACAGCTTGCGCCGTGCCTGCTCCAGGCGGCTGGGCGGGCTGTCGGTGGCGAGCATTTCCGGGGTCAGTTCGAGCAGCACCACCAAGGGGTCGGAAGGCTTCTGGCTGGTCTGTTCCACCCGTTGCCAACTGGGGCCGAGCAAGGCCAGTACTGCCAGCAGCCAGGCAATACCGAGGAGCACCCACGGCGATTTGCTTTCACGGCCATTGCCACCGCTGAGCAGCACGGCATGGAACGCCGGCGGCAGGATCATCTGCCAGCGCCCGGCGCGCTTTTGCCGGTGCCACAGCTGCCACAGCAACCAGCCGAGCAGCGGCAGCAGCAACAGCCACCAGGGACGGAACCAGTGCGGCCACAGGTCGATCATCGACGCCTCCGCAAACGCAGGCGTTTGAGGCGCTGGCGCCATTCTGGGTGCTGTTGCAGAAAATGCCCCTTGGTCGACAGTTTGTTGAACAGCCGTTGCAGCGCGTTGTTCGGCCAACGCTCCTGCACCACCAGCAACAGGCTGAGGATCAGCGCCAATGCCAGGGGGCCGCTGTACAGCGCCTGGGCCGGGCGCGCCTGGGTCGGTTGCTGTTCGACCGGTTCGAGTTGGTCGAGGGTTTCCTTGACCGCTTGCAACTCTGCGCCATCGCGGGCACGGAAGTAGCGGCCGCCGGTGGCCTCGGCAATGGCCTTGAGCGCCGGTTCGTCGAGGTCCAGGCTCGGGTTGACGCCCAGCACGCCAAGGGAACCGGTTTGTTCCGGATCGGCGCCGATACCGATCGGGTAGATCTTCACGCCTTCTTCAGCGGCCAGGCGCGCGGCGGTCAGTGGGTCGATCCGGCCGCCGTTGTTGGCGCCGTCAGTCACCAGGATCAGCACGCGGCTTTGCGCCGGGCGCTGGCGCAGGCGTTTCAAGGCCAGGCCGATGGCGTCACCGATGGCGGTGTTCTTGCCGGCGATGCCGATGCGCGCTTCATCCAGCCAGGTGCGTACCGTGTGGCGGTCGAAGGTCAGCGGCGCTTGCAGGTAGGCTTGGCTGCCGAACAGGATCAGGCCGACGCGATCGCCTTCGCGCCCTTCAAGGAAGTCGCCGAGCAGGTGTTTGACCAAGGTCAGGCGGCTGACGTCATCGTCCTCCCACTGCATATCGGGAAAATCCATGGAACCGGACACGTCCACCGCCACCAGCAAATCGCGGCCGCTGGCGGCAATCGGCAGCGGTTCGCCGAGCCATTCCGGGCGGGCGGCGGCGGTCAACAGCAGCAGCCACAGCACGACGAAAGGCGCCTGTTGCCGCCAGCCGGGCAGGTTCGAGCGTGCGCGGCGGCCCGCCAGGCCTTCGAGGTCGCTGAGGTAGCTGACTTTCAGCGCGGGCTCGCCGCTGTCGGCCGCCGGCAGCACCAGGCGCATCAACCAGGGCAACGGCAGCAGGGCGAAGATCCACGGCCAGGCGAACTCAAACATGTTTGCGAATCCAGGTGTCGACGGCCTGGGTCAGGCCGGCGATGGCTTTGTCGTCGAGTTTGCATTCGGGCTTATAGGCGCCTTCCACCAGCACCATCCAGCGTGTGAGGCCGGCGGCGGGGCAGCGGTTATCGAGAAACGCCAGCCATTTGCGGCCATTGAGGGTGTGGCTCTGGCTGTAGGGGTAGTCGTTGCGGCACAGGCGCTTGAGCAGGCCGTTGAGTTGCTGCAGCCAGGCCCCGGCGGGCGCGCCGTCGTAGGGTCTGGGCATCAGCGCCAGTTCGGCCAGGGCGGCGATGCGCAGCGGGTCGAGCGGTTGTTCGGCGCGGGACACGGGACGCCGCGTGGGCAGGAAGCGGCGCAGCCACCACACGCCCCAGCCCAGCAGCGGGATCACCAGCAGCAACAGCCACCAGCCTGGCGCAGGCGGCCAGAAGCCGATCGCCGGTGGGGCGATCAGCGGTTGGAGTTGGTCGAGGCTGCTCATTGCTTTTTAACCGGGCGTTGCGGGTTGAGGTATTCGCGCAGTTGCTCGACCATTTCGCTCTGGGTGCTCAAGGGCATCAGCAATACCCGCAGTTTCTGCGCGAGCAGTTCCCAGCGGGCGCTGCGCGCTTCGGCCTGGGCCTTGTAGGCCTGGCGCAAATCGAAGTTCAGCGTGTCCAGTTCCAGTTGCGCACCGCGTTCGGCAAAGCGCAGCAGCCCGGCGGCGGGCAGGGCGTGGTCGAGCGGGTCGGAGATCGGCAGCAGCAACAGGTCGCAATGGCGTGACAACAGGCTCAGCTGTTGTTCGGCGCCTTCGGTCAGTGCGCGTTCGTCGCAGATCACGATCACCAGGCTGCCGGGGCGCAGCACTTCACGGCCACGGCGCAGGGCCAGGCCCAGGGCGTCGGTTTCGGGGCCGCTCTCGGTGCTCAGGCTCTGGTTGACCCGCACCAGGCGGTTGAGCAGTTGCAGCAGGCTCTGTTTGCTGCGCCGCGGTTTGATTTCGTAGTGCTCGTTGTCGCCGAAGACCAGCCCGCCGACGCGGTCGTTATGCCCAAGCGCCGCCCAGCCGATCAGGCTGGCCGCCTGGGCCGCGAGCACCGACTTGAACATCTGCCCCGAACCGAAAAACAAGCGGCAGCTTTGCTCCACCATGATGAAAATCGGGCGTTCGCGCTCTTCGTGGAACAGCTTGGTGTGCGGTTCCTGGGTGCGCGCGGTCACGCGCCAGTCGATGGTGCGTACATCGTCGCCGGCCTGGTAGACGCGCACCTGGTCGAAGTCGACCCCGCGCCCGCGCAGCTTGGAGTGGTGCAGGCCGATCAGCGGGCTGCGCTGGCTTGGCGTGGAAAACAGCTGCACTTCGCGCACGCGGTGGCGCATCTCAATCAATTCGCTGAGCGTGACGCGCACTCCATCGCTGGCGTTCATCGATTTCAAGCGACGGCTACGACGTCGAGAATGCGTTGTACCACGCGGTCCTGGTCGATCCCGGCGGCTTCGGCTTCGAACGACAGAATGATGCGATGGCGCAGCACGTCGAACAGCACCGCCTGGATGTCTTCCGGGCTGACAAAGTCTCGCCCGGCCAGCCAGGCGTGGGCACGGGCGCAGCGGTCGAGGGCGATGGAGCCGCGGGGGCTGGCACCATAGGCGATCCACTCGGCCATTTCCGGGTCGAATTTGGCCGGGGTGCGTGTGGCCATGACCAGTTGCACCAGGTATTCCTCCACCGCATCGGCCATGTACAGGCCGAGAATTTCCTTGCGCGCGGCAAAGATCGCCTGCTGGCTGACGCGGCGTTCGGGCTTGGTTTCACCGTTGAGCGCCTCGCCACGGGCCTGCTGCAGGATGCGCCGCTCCACGGCCGCGTCCGGGAAACCGATCTTGACGTGCATCAGGAAACGGTCGAGCTGGGCTTCGGGCAGCGGGTAGGTGCCTTCCTGCTCGATGGGGTTTTGCGTGGCCATCACCAGAAACAGCGGCGACAGCTCGTAAGTACTGCGGCCCACACTGACCTGGCGCTCGGCCATGGCTTCGAGCAAGGCCGACTGCACCTTGGCCGGGGCGCGGTTGATTTCGTCCGCCAGCACCAGGTTGTGGAAGATCGGCCCCTGCTGGAACACGAAGCTGCCGGTTTCGGGGCGATAGATTTCAGTGCCGGTGATGTCGGCGGGCAACAGGTCGGGGGTGAACTGGATACGATGGAACTGCGCTTCGATGCCTTCGGCCAACTCCTTGATGGCTTTGGTCTTGGCCAGGCCCGGCGCGCCTTCCACCAGCATATGGCCGTCGGCAAGCAAGGCAATCAGCAGGCGCTCGATGAGTTTTTCCTGGCCGAGAATCTGCGTAGAAAGAAAGGTTCGCAGCGCAAGCAGCGCTTCACGATGTTCCATCGATGACGGTTCCTGGAGAGATGAGCCCGAGCGTCGAGAAAAAACGCCGGGCCTGGGGGGCTTACTTTAATGCATCGGGGGGGGCGGCGACTAACGGCGCGCGGGGTATTTTTCGCAAAACGTGTAGGAATTTTGTGTGGCAGTAGCCTCAGGCACGGATATAAGTGCCTGTGCCCCGGAGAATGTTCTGCAGGGTTTCTTCAACTTCAGCCAAATCCTCAGGGGCGGTGCTGTGCAGAATCTCCAGGTGATCCTTGCCGCCCAGCGCATCGGCATCGCCTGCCGCCAGCTCAATCAGCAACGTGCTGTCACTCAGCGTGACCTTCAGGCCCGCGAGGGTCGATGGTTCGTCGTCCCAGGTCAGCTCCACTTCGTCTTCATCCGGGTAACGGGCCAGTATGAACATCTCGCCCTTAGCGCTATGGCAGCAGAGCATGGCCATGTTGTCTTCTTCTTCGTCACATGGGTTGGCGATCAGGTCGGTAGTGATCAATTGCATGGCAGTCCTATGAGTTTATTGGCCGCAAAAGGGGGATTTTGCCACTGCTGCCATATTTATGTCGGTGTGAATTTCATCCGAGCGTCATGGTTTGAACACAACGTTTTTAATCGCGGTGCCGAAGGGGGCCGCTGCGTTGCCAAGCGCACTAGACGCGATGGGCGTCACGGAACGCCAGGCACCGTCGAGTATGCGCTCAGGTCCGCCAGGCCTGTTGTTGGCAGTGTCATCTATTCCGATACCCACCCGCCCCAGTCCCGCACCTAGTGAGAAGGCGGTCAGTAAATAACCTACGGGAGGAAATGCGATCCCGAGTGGCGCGAGTACCGTGGTACCCAGGCTCAGATACCCCAACGCTCGGATGACGGTGTTTTTTGTATGGTCTGTATTGAGCACGAATTGGTAGTACGCATCCGTGCGAGTGGCAGACTCGGTGCGTTTCTGAGTTTCCGTGAAGGGGTCGGCCACTCTCTTTCCGTCGAACATAGCGCCCTCTTCCCAAGCGTGGAGCCGTTCGTAGTAGGCATCGGCGCCTTGTTCTTTTGCCAGGGCCTGGTGGATCCGCAAGCGCTTTTGAATACCGCCATAAAACAGGGTGCTGGGTGCGTCCTCCATCAGAAAATGGCTCATAAATGAGTTTTCATTGTTGGGGTCGGCAGTGTGTGCGCCGAGCCACTTATTCATTGCTTCGGGGGAGTCGGACGAAATGATTTGAGGGGCGTTTCCCGGCATGAAGAGAAGTGTTCTCTGGGTTTTCTTGTCTCGAACATAAAATATGTCTGAGGACTGGGCGCCGCTGTAACTCAGGAATTTCGTTTCCAGGCCGGGGTCTGGCTGGTAGGGCTTGTTTAGGTCATCTGGTGTGAGTTGTGCGAATGATTTGCCGTGTGGCGTTCCGGCCGCCCGCTCAGCGAGTAGTAGGTCTTCCTTGCTCAGGGAGTGATTGTGATATTGCTCATTGGCGGCGTGTATGAAATTAAACTTTATACGTGTCGGATACTCTTTCCGGTTTGCGTCCCAGTATTGATCAATGTACGTGTCGTAAGGCTTTTTATAGGCGTGGTCCCATGTCATTTTCATAAAATCGTCAGGTGAGAGGGAAACCTGGTTTTCAGCGCTGTACGAATTGGGCGACGAACTGGAGGGCTCGGTATAAATGCCGGTGTAATGCGTTGAAATCCTTCCTCTGTCAGGCGCGTTGAAGACGCCGGTGATACTGGGCTGGTCTTTGGAGTGCCTTGAGTCTTCATGTATATCGAAGCTGGGTTTGCCTTGTTTATAGGTTGAATATCTAAACGGCGGCACGCCTGACGGTAGTTCTTCTCCCTGGATGTTTCGCATGGCTGCATCGGTGAGCGAAATTTTTCTTACGATATATCCCTTGTGGGGGCGCTTGTGCGAAGTGTGGTCGTAAGCGATGGTCGTCAAGTAGGTTTTATCTGGATCAACGTCTAATCCAAATTGTTGTTTTATCTGAAACTTGACGTGCGCTGCCACAAGGTGGCTCGGGCCCATAACCGGGGGCGCAGTTTCCATTATGTGGTTTTCGAGCGCCGGGTTTCGAACGAAGGAACCTCGGTAGTCGGAGGAGGGGGTTCCATCAGGGTGCCCGTGAAATGCTCTTATTTCTTTGGCGTATGAGGGGGGCGCGTAATCCGGGAGATTATCGAGTTTCCATTGAGATGATTTGCCAGCGTTTTGCAGTTTCCACGTTTCGAACCGCTCTTCGTCACTGATCGGCTGTGGCCTGGGGGCCGCCTGGTTATATTTATCCCATTGCGCAGAATATACGCCGCTGTCGGCGAACGAAATCGGCGGATTGATGTTATCCGGTGACGAGGTGGGTTGCGAAATGATGGGCGAGGGGGCTGTTGGCGTAATCATGACAGGCCTGCATAGATGACAGTCGGTTAACCACGCTCCCTGTGTTTTTTTTTGATTGGCGGTTGGCGCAGGAAAAGTTCCCTGATGTTTGAGGTCCCTTGCTTGATGTGCCGTAGGTATGTGCCGACGGGCTTCGCGTGTGTTAGCTATCATTGGCTTGAAATCAGCGCCGGTGACCGGCTTTTTTGTCGTTCGGTGTGTGTGGTTGCCCTTTGTGCAACCCTTCATTGCCAGCCGATGACCGAATATGTCGCAGCGCCGCAAGCAGCTGTCTTCCTACACTCGTTAAGCTGCGCAACGGATGTGCTCACTGCTGGGAGCCTGACCTGCCCGTCACACCGTCGCCTGGCAAGGTGTACGTCCAATGGAAGTTGTATGTGACCTGATCGTCTTGTCCAGCTTCACCCACCTGTCACCCTGATTCGTTTATGGTGCTTGTATCGTTACCTGCGAACAGGGCTGACGGTCTCCCCGCAAGGGGATAACACGCGACGCTTCCATCAATAACAAGCCCAAGCGGAGTACCACAGATGGCGTTCTTCACCGCAGCCAGCAAGGCCGACTTCCAGCATCAACTGCAAGCGGCACTGGCGCAGCACATCAGTGAACAGGCACTGCCACAAGTGGCGCTGTTCGCTGAACAATTTTTCGGCATCATTTCCCTGGACGAACTGACCCAACGTCGCCTTTCCGACCTGGCCGGTTGCACCCTGTCTGCCTGGCGCCTGCTTGAGCGCTTCGACCACACCGAACCCCAGGTGCGGGTCTACAACCCCGATTACGAACGTCATGGCTGGCAGTCGACCCACACCGCGGTCGAAGTGCTGCACCATGACCTGCCATTTCTGGTGGACTCGGTGCGTACCGAGCTGAACCGCCGCGGCTACAGCATCCACACCCTGCAAACCACCGTGCTCAGCACGCGCCGTGGCAGCAAGGGCGAATTGCTGGAAATTCTGGCCAAGGGCACCCAGGGCGAAGGCATCCAGCAAGAATCGCTGATGTACCTGGAAATCGACCGCTGCGCCAACGCCGCCGAACTGAACGTGCTGAGCAAAGAGCTGGAGCAGGTACTGGGCGAAGTGCGCGTGGCCGTGGCCGATTTCGAGCCGATGAAAGCCAAGGTCCAGGAACTGCTGGTCGGTATCGACGCCAGCCGGTTCAGCATCGACGGCGAAGAACAAGCCGAGATCAAGAACTTCCTGGAATGGCTGGTGGGCAACCACTTCACCTTCCTCGGCTATGAAGAGTTCGTGGTACGTGACGAGGCGGACGGTGGTCATATCGAATATGACGCCGGCTCCTTCCTCGGTCTGACCAAGCTGCTGCGCGCCGGCCTCACCGCCGACGACCTGCGCATCGAAGACTACGCCGTGTCCTACCTGCGCGAGCCGACCGTGTTGTCGTTCGCCAAGGCCGCCCACCCGAGCCGCGTGCATCGCCCGGCTTATCCGGACTACGTGTCGATCCGCGAGATCGACGCCGACGGCAAGGTCATCAAGGAATGCCGCTTCATGGGCCTGTACACCTCGTCGGTGTACGGCGAAAGCGTGCGGGTGATTCCTTATATCCGCCGCAAGGTCGCGGAAATCGAACGCCGCTCGGGCTTCCAGGCCAAGGCGCACCTGGGCAAGGAACTGGCGCAGGTGGTAGAAGTACTGCCGCGTGACGACCTGTTCCAGACCCCGGTCGACGAGCTGTTCAGCACCGTGATGTCGATCGTGCAGATCCAGGAACGCAACAAGATCCGCGTGTTCCTGCGCAAAGACCCCTACGGGCGTTTCTGCTACTGCCTGGCCTACGTGCCGCGCGATATCTATTCCACCGAAGTGCGCCAGAAGATCCAGCAAGTGCTGATGGATCGCCTGAAAGCCTCGGACTGCGAATTCTGGACGTTCTTCTCCGAGTCCGTGCTGGCCCGTGTGCAACTGATTCTGCGGGTCGACCCGAAGAACCGCCTGGACATCGACCCACTGCAACTGGAAAAAGAAGTGGTGCAGGCCTGCCGCAGCTGGCAGGACGACTATTCCAGCCTGGTGGTCGAAAGCTTCGGCGAGGCCCACGGCACCAACGTGCTGGCGGACTTCCCGAAAGGTTTCCCGGCCGGCTACCGCGAGCGTTTTGCTGCGCATTCGGCGGTGGTCGACATGCAGCACTTGCTCAGCCTCACCGAAGCCAACCCGTTGGTGATGAGCTTCTATCAGCCGCTGGGCCAGGTGTCCGGCCAGCGTGAGCTGCATTGCAAGCTCTACCATGCCGACACCCCGCTGGCGCTGTCCGACGTATTGCCGATCCTGGAAAACCTCGGCCTGCGCGTGCTGGGTGAATTCCCGTACCGCCTGCGTCATGCCAATGGCCGTGAGTTCTGGATCCATGATTTCGCGTTCATTGCCGCCGAAGGCGTGAACCTGGATATCCAGCAGCTCAACGACACCCTGCAGGACGCGTTCGTGCATATCGTCCACGGCGATGCCGAGAACGATGCGTTCAACCGCCTGGTACTCACCGCCGGCCTGCCGTGGCGCGACGTGGCGCTGCTGCGTGCCTACGCGCGTTACATGAAACAGATCCGCCTGGGCTTCGACCTGGGTTACATCGCCAGCACCCTGAACAACCACACCGACATCGCCCGCGAGTTGACCCGGTTGTTCAAGACGCGCTTCTACCTGGCGCGCAAGCTCACCGCCGACGACCTGGAAGACAAGCAGCAACGCCTGGAACAAGCGATCCTCAGCGCCCTGGACGAGGTTCAGGTGCTCAACGAAGACCGCATCCTGCGTCGCTACCTGGACCTGATCAAGGCCACCCTGCGCACCAACTTCTACCAGACCGACGCCAACGGCCAGAACAAGGCGTACTTCAGCTTCAAATTCGACCCGCGGGCCATTCCCGAGCTGCCCAAGCCAGTGCCGAAGTTTGAAATCTTCGTCTACTCGCCACGGGTCGAGGGTGTCCACCTGCGCTTCGGTAATGTCGCGCGCGGCGGCCTGCGCTGGTCCGACCGTGAAGAAGACTTCCGCACCGAAGTGCTCGGCCTGGTAAAAGCCCAGCAAGTGAAGAACTCGGTGATCGTGCCGGTGGGCGCCAAGGGCGGCTTCCTGCCGCGCCGCTTGCCACTGGGCGGTAGTCGCGACGAGATCGCGGCCGAGGGCATCGCCTGCTACCGCATCTTCATTTCCGGCCTGTTGGACATCACCGACAACCTCAAGGACGGCGCCCTGGTGCCGCCGGTCAACGTCGTGCGGCATGACGGCGATGACCCGTACCTGGTGGTCGCGGCCGACAAAGGCACCGCGACGTTCTCCGACATCGCCAACGGCATTGCCATCGACTACGGCTTCTGGCTCGGCGATGCATTCGCCTCCGGCGGTTCGGCCGGTTACGACCACAAGAAAATGGGCATCACCGCCAAGGGCGCGTGGGTCGGTGTGCAGCGTCACTTCCGTGAGCGCGGCATCAACGTGCAGGAAGACAGCATCACCGTGGTCGGCGTCGGCGACATGGCCGGCGACGTGTTCGGTAACGGCCTGTTGATGTCCGACAAGCTGCAACTGGTCGCGGCCTTCAACCACCTGCATATCTTCATCGACCCGAACCCGAACCCGGCGACCAGCTTCGTCGAGCGCCAGCGCATGTTCGAGCTGCCGCGTTCGGCGTGGAGCGACTACGACACCAGCATCATGTCCGAAGGCGGCGGTATCTTCTCGCGCAGCGCGAAGAGCATTGCCATCTCGCCACAGATGAAAGAACGCTTCGACATCCAGGCCGACAAACTGACCCCGACCGAACTGCTGAACGCCTTGCTCAAGGCGCCGGTGGACCTGTTGTGGAACGGCGGTATCGGCACTTACGTCAAGGCCAGCACCGAAAGCCATGCCGATGTGGGCGACAAGGCCAACGACGCGTTGCGCGTCAACGGCAACGAGCTGCGCTGCAAGGTGGTGGGCGAGGGCGGTAACCTCGGCATGACCCAACTGGGGCGTGTGGAATTCGGCCTCAATGGCGGCGGTTCGAACACCGACTTCATCGACAACGCCGGCGGCGTGGACTGCTCCGACCACGAAGTGAACATCAAGATCCTGCTCAACGAAGTGGTGCAGGCTGGCGACATGACCGACAAGCAACGCAACCAGTTGCTGGCGAGCATGACCGACGAAGTCGGCAGCCTGGTGTTGGGCAACAATTACAAGCAGACCCAGGCCCTGTCCCTGGCCGCACGCCGTGCCTACGAGCGTGCCGCCGAGTACAAGCGCCTGATGAGCGACCTGGAAAGCCGTGGCAAGCTGGACCGCGCCATCGAGTACCTGCCGACCGAGGAGCAGCTCACCGAGCGCGCCGCCACCGGCAAGGGCCTGACCCGTCCGGAGCTGTCGGTGCTGATCTCGTACAGCAAGATCGACCTCAAGGAAGCCCTGCTCAAGTCGCAGGTGCCGGATGACGAGTACCTGACCCGTGACATGGAGACCGCGTTCCCACCGAGCCTGGTGGCCAAGTTCGGCGAGGCGATGCGTCGCCACCGTCTGAAGCGCGAGATCGTCAGCACCCAGATCGCCAACGACCTGGTCAACCACATGGGCATCACCTTTGTGCAGCGGCTCAAAGAGTCGACCGGCATGAGCCCGGCCAACGTGGCGGGCGCCTATGTGATCGTGCGCGACATTTTCCATCTCCCGCACTGGTTCCGTCAGATCGAAGCCCTGGACCACCAGGTCTCCGCCGACGTGCAACTGGAGCTGATGGACGAGCTGATGCGCCTGGGCCGTCGTGCCACGCGCTGGTTCCTGCGCAGCCGTCGCAACGAGCAGGATGCCGGGCGTGACACCGCGCACTTCGGTCCGCACCTGGCCGCACTGGGTCTCAAACTCGACGAACTGCTCGAAGGCCCGACCCGTGAAGGCTGGCAGACCCGTTACCAGGCCTACACCGAAGCCGGTGTACCGGAGTTGTTGGCACGCATGGTTGCAGGCACGACGCACCTGTACACCTTGCTGCCGATCATCGAAGCCGCCGACGTGACCGGGCATGACGCCGCCGAAGTGGCCAAGGCCTACTTCGCCGTCGGCAGCGCCCTGGACTTGCCATGGTACCTGCAGCAGATCAGCGATCTGCCGGTCGCCAACAACTGGCAGGCCCAGGCCCGCGAAGCCTTCCGCGACGACGTGGACTGGCAGCAACGGGCGATCACCATTTCCGTACTGCAAATGGCCGAAGCGCCACAAGACATGGAAGCCCGCGTGGCCCTGTGGCTTGAGCAGCACCAGGACATGGCCGATCGCTGGCGCGCAATGATGGTGGAAATCCGTGCCGCGGTCGGCACGGACTACGCCATGTACGCGGTGGCCAACCGTGAGTTGCTGGACCTGGCGTTGAGCGGTCAGTCGGTGCTTTAAACCGCTGCCTGGTTGTATAAAACAAAAAATCCCCGTATTGCATGATGCGGGGATTTTTTATGCGGTGGGACATCAGATAGTGCAATTGTCGGTGATCAGCACGCCCGGCCCTGCATGATCAGCGGCTTCATGGCGTTGGGTATCATCTTCTCGACGGCGGTGTATTCCGCGGCGGTCATCTGATACTAAATGGCCGGTTCACGTGACGGCAATTATTAACGAGAGACCCATGGGTGGTTGTCGTCGGCATTTACCGTGGGCGCTTACTGATGATTTGCCGGGAATGGCGCCGCGCTGGAAACGAACTTCCGGTTATAACTGAATGGCGCTGTGGGGGGGGGCGACAAATGGTGTTTGGTTTGTGTAAATTATATATCTGCTGTGAAATCAATTTGTTAATTAGCCAGTCGGTTTTTATTTTATTCCTGTGAGTGCCATTCGTCGCCATGGGTGGGCCACCTGTTAGGTTTGACAGTAGACAGGTTCATGTTTGGGGGGCAGCTTGTGAGTTGCAATCTTGCCGAAGAGGAATGTCAGACATGCAATGTATTCAGGAGGGTAGCATCTTAACTCACAAAGTTGACGACATGGTAGGGTGTGCAATATCCGGTATGACACCAAGTGGTTTGGGTCTTCATTTTGAGAGTAAATATGGTTCCGGTAAAAACCTTACGCAAGGTGCTATACATAGGGTTAATGAGTTTGTGAATGCGGATGCTAAGTATGATTTAGGCTTAATGGTATATCCTAACATAGAGAATTCACTGTATCAGGCTATTCAAAATGTATTAAGCCGTGGCGGGGGGGCGCTATTGCGGCAATACTTTGGTTCGCTTGAACCACAGGGGGCGGTAGACAGCCGTTTGTATCAGATTGCCCTCGGATGGTATCAGTCTTACGTGCTAAAAATGGATGGCGATCAGCTCGCAGTCGGGCAGGTCATTAAGCGTGGAGGTATAGTTGATCGCGATGTCTATGGTGATATGACTTATGATGAATATCATCAGCGCCTAGGTACCCAAAAAGAGATTCCGCTCACCGCAATTTTTCAAGTTAAATGGCTCGAAATTTCTCCTATAGCTGGTTCTGAACCAGCGCGGCCGAAAACACCGCAGTGGCTCATCGATCATTATGAAAAAAATTATGATCCTTGGATGGGGGATTGGGATAACGTTCAAGAACAAATAAGAAAGGCGAAAGAGGGCCTGTGAGGTGCTTGAAAACTGGCTCGGTCGTTGAAATTCCGAGCCAGTTGTTTATGCGATTTTAGTGGTCAGTGTTCTATTGGACGCGGCATGTAGTACTGATGGTTGATTCTGCTTCTAGTTGGCTAGGGCACTATTTACCGTCGCTCCAGTTGCATGTGAGCCCGCCCAGGCTTTCCTCGGTCAACCGGGTGGACGGGGCGATGCGCTGTTCGAGAATGGCGTCGAACAGCCGTGGGTAGATGTCATTCACCGAGGGCTTTTTACCGGCCACCAGGCACATGGCGGGCAGGCCGGTGATGGGCAGGTCGCGTGGCAAGGCGTGGGCGGTCATGGCCGGTCTCCAAAAATCAACTGCCCAGATGGTCGTCCGGGATGGTCAAGCGAATGCCCATGCGCAGGCCTTCCTGGAGGATGTGCTTGCGCATTTCGGCGCTGGCCAGGGCGCTGTTCTTGTTGCGGATGGCGCGCACCACGGCATCGTTTTCCTGCAGGCGTTCCGCCAGGTGTTCCGGGGAGTTGCGCAGCACCTGTGCGCTCTGCTTGAGAGCGTTGCTGGTTTGTTGCACCACGTTCTGGAAGATCGGGTTGGAGGTGAGGGCGAACAGTTCTTCGTGGAAGGCAATGTAGGCATTCATCCCGGCTTCGGCGTCGCCAGCGTCGAGGGCTTCGCGCATGTCCATCAGGGTCAGGCGCAGTTGGCCAACCTCTTTGCTGCTGATGGATTGGGCCACCAGGCCGACAATAAACGGTTCGAGGGTGTAGCGCAGTTGCAGGATATCTTCGAGGCTGGCGTCGGCCACGGCGTCGCTCGATTGCGCCTCGTTGACGTGGGTTTCGAGCACCACCACGCCTTTGCCGGGCATCGAGCGCACCAGGCCGAGGGTTTCCAGCACGATCACGGCTTCACGCAGGCTGGGGCGGCTGATGCCCAGCTGTTCGGCCAGTTCACGCTGACCGGGCAGCATTTCACCGCGCCGCCACTGGCCCCGCGCCAGGGAGGCGCGGAGTTTTTCTACGACTGAATTGACGACGGTTGAGGGGGTGACCACGTCGATTGCTCCTTGATCTTGCGAATACAATTGCCACAAAGGCGACGATTGAGTGTGGGAGAGAGCAAGCTCCTTCCCACTGGTGATCTGTGTCGCTCATGCCAATGGGTCAGAACTCCTGGTGCGCGGGCACTACCGGCTTTTTAGCCTGGAACGCATAACCCTGCTGGCCGGCGAGTACCTTGTTGGCGCGCTGGATATCGATGTCTTTTTCCCAGCGCGCAATGGCCACGGTGGCGACGCAGTTGCCGATCAGGTTGGTCAATGCACGGCCGATGCCCATGAACCAATCCACCGCCAATACCAGCACCAGGCCGACCACCGGAATCGCCGGGATGGCCGTGAGTGTCGCCGCCAGAATCACCAGCGCTGACCCCGGAATGCCATGGGCGCCCTTGGAGGTGATCAACGATACCAGCAGGATGGTCAGCAAGTCGGTCATCGACAGCGGTGTGCCGGTAGCGTTGGCGATAAACACGATGGCCAGGGTCAGATAGATCGAGAAACCGTCGAGGTTGAACGAATAGCCTGTCGGAATCACCAGGCCCACGGTGGAACTGCCGATGCCCAAGTGTTCCAGTTTACGCATGATCTGTGGCAGCACCGCGTCGGACGAGGCGGTGCCCATCACGATCAGCAGCTCTTCGCGCAGGTACTTGAGCAGCGGCAGCATGCGCAGGCCGGACAGGCGCATCACCAGGCCGAGGATCACCCCGACAAACATAAAGCAGGTCAGGTAGAACAGGCCTACCAGGCTGCCCAGGTGCTGCAGTGAGTCCAGGCCGTAGGTGCTGGTGGTAAAGGCGATCGCGCCGAACACGCCGATCGGCGCCAGGCGCACGATCATGCCCATGATGCGGAAGATCACGTGACTCAGCTCGTTGATCAGCCGCGAAATGCCCGACGCCGCTTCACCCACCAGGTTCAAGGCGCTGCCGAACAGCACCGAGAACAGCAGCACTTGCAGCACGTTGTTGTCGGCAAATGCACCGATCACCGAGTTGGGGATCAGGTCCATCAGGAACTGGCTGGTGCCCTTGATGTGTTGGCCCTTGTCGACCAGTTCATGCAAGCCGGCGGAGGACAATTGCTCCAGGTGGATATTCGCACCGCTGCCGATGCCGGTGCTGAAGGCCATGAGCAGGCCGATCACCAGGGCGACGGTGGTCAGCACTTCGAAATAGATCACCGACTTGAGGCCGATGCGCCCGACCTTTTTCAAGTCGCCGGCGCCGGAGATACCGCTGACCACCACGCAGAACACGATCAGGCCAATCAACATCTTGATCAGTTTGATGAAACCGTCACCCAGGGGTTTGAGTTGCGAGGAGAATTCGGGAAGGGCCAGGCCGCAGAGGATGCCGAGCATCAGACCGATCACGACTTGCAGGAAAATCGAACGCGAGCACCATCTGAACATGGGAGGGATCTCTATTCGGTGCCCTGGTGGGTCCAGGGCTTAATTGTTGTGGTCATACCGGTAAGTCCAGTGCGTGGCCAGTCTACGCTGGGTTTTTTCCAGGTCACAAGTGATTTTCGCGGCTTGTCCGGTTGCGGTCTGACCAGTTGCTCTGCGAGGGCGGTGCTTGAGCGGTTGACGGGGCGCAAATTTTTTCGCTTATCATCCGCCGCTGAGTACGCGAGGTGACGGATGGACAAACCAGGACTGAGCACCAACGACGCAGGGCTGACCCATTGCAGTTGGCGTACCGCTGCGCCGGAATATCCGCATTACCACGACCATGAATGGGGCGTGCCGGTGGCGGATGACATTCAGTTGTACGAGAAGATTTGCCTGGAGGGGTTTCAGGCAGGCATGGCGTGGATCACCATCCTGCGCAAGCGCGAGCATTTTCGGCGGGCGTTCGACGGTTTTGATTTCCGCCGTGTGGCGCAGTACGGCGAAGCGGATATCGAACGCCTGATGGCTGACCCTGGCATTGTGCGCAACCGCGCGAAGATCGTCTCGACCCTCAACAATGCGCGCAGGGCGTGCGAGTTGGTGGCGGAAAGCGGTTCGTTGGCGAAATGGCTATGGTCGTTCGAACCGACGCCAGACGAACGCCCGGCGCGGGTGGATCTGGCGTATTGGAGCGCCAACCCGACGTCACCGGCTTCGGTGCGCTTGTCGAAGGCCTTGAAGAAACGCGGGTGGACCTACGTGGGGCCGACCACGATGTATGCGTTGATGCAGGCGACGGGGATGGTCAATGACCATCTTGAAGGCTGTGCCTGCCGCGAGCCGATCGAAGCACTGCGCCGTCGATTCAATCGCCCTTGAGTCTCGCAGCGGTGCTATTCGTGCGCCAGAGGGGTGAGCACCTCAGCCTTGTCATCCAGCACCATCACCACCAGCAGTTTCGCCGGTCGGGTCTGGCTGGCATTGCTCGACTCGAAGTGCCGCGAGCCCGCCGGTTCGTAGAATGACTGGCCGGCCGTGTAGGTGATCGCCGGTTCATCGTTGACCCGCGACGTAATCGCGCCCTCCAGCACGTAAGCCACGGCAGTGCCGGTATGGCTGTGGGGCACGGTGGCCTGGCCCGCGGCGTAATCGACGCTCAGCATGATGGTTTTCTTGCCGGGCACGTTGCTCAGGGCGTGCTCTTGCAGAACCTTGATCGACTCCTGGTTGTACACCGGTTCATGGGCGAAGGCACTGAACGAGGCTAGCATCAGGGCGGTTGCGAGTGAGCGTTTCATGGCGAGTTTCCGAGTCGTTCGAGAGGTCTTCACCCTACGCCGCGTGCTCCCGCCGACCAATGACCAATCCAGCCGAAAAACCTCTAGCCAATCTGCTGGAGAATGTCGCGCACCTTGTCCAGGGCCGGGTCGATGTCCAGGGTTTCGATCGCGCCGAAGCCGATGATCAGGCCCGGGCGTACCGGCGTGTCGTGAAAAAACACGTCGAGCGGGTACAGGCCCACGTCGACCTGACGTGCCAGCTGCATCAACAACGCAATATTCACCGGCACCTTGCACAGGGCCGCCATATGAAAGCCGGCCACGGTGGGCACCGCTTCGAACCACGGCGCCAGGTCGCCCGCCAGGCGCTGCAGGATGCGCTCGCGACGCCCGGCATACACGCTGTGGCAGCGGCGAATATGCTTGAGCAGATAGCCTTCGCTGATGAACTTGGCCAACGCCCATTGCGGCAAGGTGGAGCTGTGTTGATCGGTCAATTGCTTGGCCTTGAGCACCGCGCCATAAAGGGCTGGCGGCAGTACCGCATAGCCCAGGCGCAACTCCGGCAGCAGGGTTTTGGAGAAGGTGCCGACGTAAGTCACCACGCCTCGGGTGTCCATGTTTTGCAGGGAGTCGGTGGGACGGCCTTCGTAACGGAATTCGCTGTCGTAGTCGTCTTCGATAACCATCGCCCCCAGCTCGAACGCACGGGCCAGCAGGGCTTCGCGGCGTGCCTGGCTCATGGGCATGCCGAGGGGGAACTGGTGGGACGGTGTCACATAGATCAGCCGCGCACCGTCGGGGATCCGCTCGACCTGAATGCCCTGATCGTCGACGGGCACCCCGATGACGTTTGCCCCCATCGCCATGAACAACTGGCGCGCCGGGGTGTAGCCGGGGTCTTCCATGGCGACGATGCTGCCCGGCTCCAGCACGACGCGGGCGATCAGGTCGAGAGCCTGCTGCGCGCCGTTGGTGACCACGATGTCGTCGGCGCTGCATTTGACCCCACGGGAAAACGCAATGTGCCCGGCGATGGCGCTGCGCAACGCCAGCAGGCCTTCGGTCTGGCTGTAGAGGCCACTGTTCTGGGCAATACGGCGCAGGGCGTCCTGGGTGCAGCGTCGCCATTCGTCCTGGGGGAATTGGTGGCGGCTGGTGGCGCCGCCGAGGAACTCGTAGCGCAGGGCACTGTCGCGCGTGGGGTGATGCATGGGCGAGGGCAGTGCCTGCCACTTCGCCAGGTTGGCGGCGCAGGCCAGGTCGGTGGCGGTTTGCAGGCGTTCGGTCGGCGGAGTGCGGCTGTTGACGAACGTGCCGCGTCCGATCTTGCCCACCAGCAGGCCTTCGTAGGTCAGGGTGGCGTAGGTGTCGGACACGGTCTTGCGTGACACGCCCAGTTGCGCGGCCAGCAGGCGGCTGGGCGGCAATTGCGCCCCGGCGGCCAGGCGGCCGGAGTCGATGGCTTCGCGCAGTTGCTGGTAAAGCTGTTCGGCCAGGTCCTTGCGGCCGTTGATGATCACGTGCAGTTCCATGTTTTTCCTGAGGGGCTGAGTCGGTCCAAGACTACTCGCTGGCGACGTTTGCTCCAAAGGGGCTGTATGACAACGCGATAAAAAAAGTGGGAGCGGGCCTGCTCCCACCTGGGGATTGTGCTGCTTATGTGGTCAGGACAGGAAACCACCGTCCACGTTCAGCGACACCCCGGTGGTGTAGCTGGATGCATCGCTGGCCAGGTAGAGCACCGCGCCGGCCATCTCGCTCGGGTCCGCCACGCGCTTGAGCGGGATCTGCGCCAGGGCCATTTTCAGGATCGCGTCGTTCTTCACCAGCGCCGAGGCGAACTTGGTGTCGGTCAGGCCCGGCAGCAGGGCGTTGCAGCGGATGCCGAATTCAGCGCATTCCTTGGCGAACACCTTGGTCATGTTGATCACCGCGGCCTTGGTCACCGAGTAGATGCCCTGGAACACGCCCGGCGAGATGCCGTTGATCGAGGCCACGTTGATGATGCTGCCGCCGCCGTTTTCGCGCATCAGCTTGCCGGCTTCCACCGACATGAAGAAGTAGCCGCGAATATTCACATCCACGGTTTTCTGGAAGGCGCCCAGGTCGGTGTCCAGCACGTTGCAGAATTGCGGGTTGGTCGCGGCGTTGTTGACCAGGATGTCCAGGCGGCCGAACTGCTCGCGGATGCCGGCGAAGACCTGGCTGATCTGCTCCATTTCACCGATATGGCAGGCAACCGCAGTGGCCTTGCCGCCGTCGGCGATGATCGCATCCGCTACGTGCTGGCAGCCTTCCAGCTTACGGCTGGACACGATCACGTGGGCGCCTTGCTGGGCCAGCAACTTGGCGATGGCCTCACCGATGCCACGGCTGGCGCCGGAGACAAAAGCGATCTTGCCGTCGAGGTCGAACAGGTTGGTCTTGGACATGGGGGTTCCTTGTGGGTCTTGGCTCGGTCGATCAGAGGGCGGATTTGCCGATGACATTCAGGCTCATCTGCTCCAGCAGCTTGTTCATCTGAATGAACTGCGCAAAGCGTTTGTCCTGGGTCTGTCCATGGAAAAAACGGTAGTAGATCTGCTGCACGATGCCGGCCAGGCGGAACAGGCCGTAGGTGTAGTAGAAGTCGAAATTGTCGATCTCAAGGCCGGCGCGCTCGGCGTAATAGTCGACGAACTGGCGACGCGTGAGCATGCCCGGCGCGTTGCTCGGCTGGCGGCGCATCAGTTGCACGGGCGCCGGGTCGGCGGCTTCGATCCAGTAGGCGAGGGTGTTGCCCAGGTCCATCAGCGGGTCGCCGAGGGTGGTCAACTCCCAGTCCAGCACGCCGATGATCTGCATCGGGTTGTGCGGGTCGAGGATCACGTTGTCGAAGCGGTAGTCGTTATGCACGATGCTGGAAGTGGGATGGTCGGCCGGCATCTTGTCGTTGAGCCAGGCGCGCACGGCCTCCCAGCGAGGTGCGTCGGGGGTCAGGGCTTTTTCGTAGCGGTCGCTCCAGCCGCGGATCTGGCGTTCCACGTACCCCTCGGGCTTGCCCAGGTCGGCCAGGCCGCAGGCGTTGTAGTCCACTTGATGCAGTTCGACGAACTTGTCGATAAAGCTTTTGCACAGCGCTTCGGTCTTGCTCGCGTCCAGGCCCAGTTCGGCCGGCAGGTCGGAGCGCAGGATGATGCCGTTGACGCGCTCCATCACATAGAACTCGGCGCCGATCACCGATTCATCGGTGCAATGCACGTAGGCCTTGGGGCAGTAGGGAAAGCCGTCTTTCAGCTGATTGAGAATGCGGAACTCGCGGCCCATGTCATGGGCCGATTTGGCCTTGTGCCCGAACGGCGGGCGGCGCAGCACGAATTCCTGGCCCGGGTATTCCAGCAGGTAGGTCAGGTTGGACGCGCCGCCGGGGAACTGGCTGATCTTGAGCGTGCCGCTCAGGCCCGGGATATGGGCCTTGAGGTAGGGATCGATCAGGCTGGCATCAAGTTCTTCGCCTGGGCGGATCTGGGTCGATTGGTCGTTCAGCGCCATGCTTATCCCTTCTGCTTATTCTAAAGGCCTCGGACTATTGGCTAATCTAATGCGCCCAGCCGCCCGGCCACAAGGTCGGGGCGGCTTAATAGGTTCGCGTGTTGGATGATGATCAGCGTGCCTGATCGGTCATTTTTCGGGCGGGGGCAAGGCGACCGGCGTCAGCACCGGCCGGCCGGCGAAGTACTCCAGCAGGTTGTCGGCCACCCGTTGCACCGTATCGTGCGCGGCTTCCGGCGACAGCCCGGCCACATGGGAGGTCAGCACGGTATTGCTCAGGCGCTTGAGGGCATCGGGCACCTTGGGCTCGTCGTCGAACACATCCAGTGCCGCGCCGCCGATACGCCGCTGTTCCAGGGCGGCGACCAGGTCGGCGGTCACCACCACGCTGCCACGGCCGATATTCACCAGGTAGCCGTTCGGCCCCAATGCATCCAGGGCATGCCGATCGATCAAGTGGCGCGTGCCCGGGCCGCCGGGCGTGGCCAGGATCAGGAAGTCCGAGGTGTGTGCCAGCTCCACGGCGGTCGAGCAATAGATGTAGTCCACGTCATCGCGCGGCTGGCGGTTGTGGTAACTCACCTGCATGCCGAACCCGAGGGCGGCGCGCTTGGCGATCTCCAGGCCCACCGCGCCGAGGCCGAGAATCCCCAGTTGCTTGCCGCCCAGGGAAGGGCGCATCACCTTGGGCCACTCGCCGTGGCGCACTGCCGCGTCCGTTTGCGGAATGCCGCGCACCAATGACAGCAGCAAGGCCATGGCGTGGTCCGCCACCGAAGGCGCGTTCACCCCGGCACCGTTGGTCACCACGATCCCGCGGTTGCTTGCCGCCTGCAGGTCGACATGCTCATAGCCGGCACCGATCACGCAGATGATCTCCAGCAACGGCAGCGCGGCGATTTCTTCGGCATACAGGCCCAGCGGGCCACGCGTCAGTACGGCCTTGATCTGCCCGCCGTGGGCCTTGATGGCCTGGGCGCGTTCGGCGGGCGTCGGTGCCAGGATCACATGAAAGTCATTGCTTTCGATGATGGGCAGGTATTCGTTGATGGTTTCGACCAGGACCAGAACAGTGGTTGTCATCGGACGGCTCTTCCTGAAGGTTTTGAGAGCAAGAGTATGCGGGATTTGTCAGCAAAATCGCTTTGCCGTGGCAGAAAAATCGTCGTAGGGCCGAGCTTGCAGGTGTTGGGGGCGACGCGTGCCCCCTACGGTATTTGCGTTGTCAGAAACTGATCGCGGCGGCGCTCACGCGTTGCACAAACGCCCCGGCCAACGTGGCATTGTGATGTTCGATGATCGCCGCCGCCGACAGCGTCGCAGTGTCCATGCAGGTGTGGCCGTCTTCGGGCAGTATCACCGAGAACCCCAGTTCGACTGCGACGCGGCAAGTGGTATCGATGCAGAACTGGGTTTTCATCCCGACAATCACCAGCTCATTGAGCTGCATCGCGCGCAGGCGCTGCGCCAGATCGGTGCCGAGGAAACAACTGGGCCGGGTTTTGTTGAAGAACTGGTCACGCGCCTCATCGACATCCAGCTCATGCCACACCTGCCAATACGGGCTGCCCGCGGCAATCGCGGAGCTCGCCGGGCCTGTGTGGCGGGCGACGAAGATCGGTGCGCCGGCGTGGCGCGCGCGCCCGATCAGTTGGTTGATGGTCTGCAGCACCCGTTCGCGTTCGAAGGGGTGCTCCGGGCCATCGTACAGGCCGGTTTGCATATCGATGATCAGCAGGGCGTCAGCCATGGTGTTGCTCCTTTCGCGTGCCGGATGGCGGCGCAATAAAAAAGGCCCCGTCCATTGCTGGCGGGGCCTTGGGTTGAATCCGTGAGGTGTCTAGTTCAAGCACCCACAGCAACCGCACGACCCGCCAGAAGCGGTCGTGGTGGTGGTGCGGGTGAGGTGCTGCTGAAAAAGGTTCATGGCCGATCATGCTGGGGCATAAGTTTGGCTGTCAAGCGTCGCGGGCAACTTCTTATAAGGCGTGACGATGTTTCGGGCATCCACAAGGGACTCGTCTGACACGCTACCACCCAGGGGGCTCTCCGTGCCAAATGCGCAAAAAATAGCCGACAACCTCGTCCTTGAGCCTCTGCACCGCTTAACCATTCCTCAGCTAAGCCTTTGCTTATTTAAAAGAATCCCGGACAATCGCGCCCCTGTTATAGCCGGGGCGCTGCCTGTCAGGTTTTTCTGACTCGTGCCGGCTGTGGAAATGCGGAGATCCGACCGGATGAATGATCAGGCCAATAGCGTCGACGAACGCTATGTCACGACACCTGTAATCCTTACAAGCTGGAGTCGTCAGGACACCACCTGGATGCTTGGCTTGTTTGGCACGGCGATTGGTGCCGGCACTTTGTTTCTACCTATCAACGCTGGCCTCGGCGGCTTCTGGCCGCTGGTGATCCTGGCGCTGCTGGCCTTCCCGATGACGTTCTTTGCCCACCGTGGCCTGACGCGTTTCGTGCTGTCCGGCCGTGAAGGTTCCGACATCACCGACGTGGTCGAAGAGCACTTCGGCGTCAAGGCCGGCGCGCTGATCACCTTGCTGTACTTCCTGGCGATTTTCCCGATCCTGCTGATCTACAGCGTGGCGCTGACCAATACCGTCGGCAGCTTCATGGAGCACCAGTTGCACATCATGCCGCCGCCACGGGCGATCCTGGCGTTTGTGCTGATCCTCGGCCTGCTGGCCGTGGTGCGTTGCGGTGAGCAGGCGATCGTCAAGGCCATGAGCCTGATGGTGTACCCGTTCATCGTCGCCTTGCTGTTCCTGGCGGTGTACCTGATCCCGCACTGGAACGGTGGCATCCTCAGCACCGCCAACGTGGTGCCGGCACCTTCGGCGTTGCTCAACACCTTGTGGCTGGCGATTCCGGTGATGGTGTTCTCGTTCAACCATTCGCCGATCATCTCGGCCTTTGCGGTGGACCAGAAGCGCCAGTACGGCGCGCATGCCGATGAGCGCAGTTCGCAGATCCTGTCGCGCGCGCACCTGTTGATGGTGGCGATGGTGCTGTTCTTCGTGTTCAGTTGCGTGCTGACCCTGTCGCCGGCGCAACTGGCTGAAGCGAAAGCACAGAACCTGTCGATCCTGTCGTACCTGGCCAACCACTTCGACAACCGGACCATCGCCTTCGCCGCGCCGCTGATTGCGTTCGTGGCGATTGCCAAGTCGTTCCTGGGCCATTACATCGGCGCCAGTGAAGGCCTCAAGGGCCTGGTCGCGAAAACCGGCCGGCGTCCGGCACCGAAGACCCTGGACCGCATGACCGCCGCCTTCATGTTGGTGGTGTGCTGGATCGTCGCCACGCTCAATCCGAGCATCCTTGGCATGATCGAGACATTGGGCGGGCCGATCATTGCGTCGATCCTGTTCCTGATGCCGATGTACGCGATCCGCAAGGTGCCGGCGATGGCCAAGTACCGCGGGCAGGCGTCCAACGTGTTTGTCACGGCGGTCGGCCTGGTGGCGATTACTGCGCTGATTTACTCGCTGCTCTCCTGACCGCACGCTGCACCGAACAGGGCCGATTCGCACGCGTGGCGAGTCGGCCTTTTTTTCGCTCGGAAAACCTGACGCGGCGCAACCGCCGCGCGGCAATGGGCGCTAAGCTGGAACACATTTTTAGCCAGGATGGATGGGGCCGATTGAAAACTGAAACCGATACGCCCGTTGTCGTTGCGTCGAAGCGAACCCAGGACATAATTGCCGGCTTATCGATTGCCGGTTTGCTGTTGCCGGAGGCGGTGGCCTATTCCAGCATTGCCGCGCTCCCGCCCCAGGCCGGTGTGATTGCCTTGTTTGCCGGGCTGGTGTGCTACGGCCTGTTCGGCACCAGCCGTTTCGCGATCGTCTCGGCGACTTCGTCGTCGGCAGCGGTGTTGGCGGCGGCAACGGCCAGCCTGGCGGGGGATGACCCGGCGCTGAGGCTGTCCCTGGCCTTCGGGCTGGTGCTGATCATTGGCGTGTTTTTTCTGCTGGCCGGGCTGTTCAAGCTCGGTGGCGTCACTTCGTTTATTGCCAAGCCGGTGTTGCGTGGGTTTGCCTTCGGCCTGGCGCTGACCATCATCCTCAAGCAACTGGCCAGTGTGGTGGGCGTCCACCTGACCGATAACAACCTGATCCGCTTCCTGCCGCAGTTGCTGGAGCAGCTGCCGCACTGGAACTGGCCCGCCGCGCTGGTGGCTGCGGTGGCCTTGCTGGTGTTGTGGTTATGCGCCCGCGTTCCGCGCCTGCCCGGCGGGCTGGTGGTGATCGTGCTCGGCGTTATTGCCGGCCAGGGCCTGAACCTGCAGGCCCACGGCGTCGCGCTGATCGGCCTGATCGACCTGCGCCTGGAGCTGGGGCATTTGCCGGTACTGCCGTTTGCCGATTGGCTGCGCCTGGGCGAGTTGGCGTTTGCGTTGGTCATGATTTTGTACGCTGAGTCCTACGGGTCCATCAGTTCGTTCGCTCTCAAGCACGGCGACCGGGTGTCGTCCAACCGCGACTTGCTGGCGCTGGGCGCGGCCAACCTGGTGTCTGGGTTGTTCCACGGCATGCCGACGGGCGCCGGGTATTCGGCGACTTCGGCGAATGAGGCGGCTGGCGCCTATTCGCGTTTGGCGGGGATCGTCGCGGCGCTGGTGATCCTGGTGATTGTGTTGACGGTGCTGCCGTATGTTGCGCTCACGCCGGAGCCGGTGTTGGCGGCGGTGGTCATCTATGCCCTGGGCCGGGGTTTGAGCCTGCAGCCCCTGGGGCGTTACTTCCTCTGGCGACGCGACCGTTTGCTGGTGGTGTGTGCGGTGGCGGCGGTGCTGGTGCTCGGCGTGCTGGATGGCTTGTTGTTGTCGGTCGGGATCAGCGTGGTGTTGATGTTGCGCCAGATGTCGGCGGCGGATATCCAGGTGCTTGGGCGCCTGGGCGACACTCATGATTTCGTGGACCGTCAACACCATGCCGATGCGCTGACCGTTCCCGGCGTGTTGATCATACGGCCAAGCGAGGCGCTGTTTTTTGCGAATGCCGAGCGCATCCTCGGCGCCGCCCTGCGCCTGATGCGTCAGTCATCCGCGCAGACGGTGGTGTTGAGCCTGGAAGAATCCCCCGACCTCGACGGCACCAGCGTCGAAGCGCTGGCCGCTTTTTTTGCCCAGGTGCGCGGGGAGGGCAAGCAACTGGTGCTGGCGCGGGTGCGCCATGACGCCCATGAAGTCTTGCAGGCGCTGCCCGAGGCCCAGGCGCCCGAGGTGTTGCTCAGCGGCTTGAGCGTCGATGGTGCGGTGCAACTGGCGTTGCACAGCCATCCCCAGGCATAAAAAAACGCCGCGTATCTTGCGATACGCGGCGTCCTTTACATCAACACACCCTTAGGCTTGCAGCACCGGGATGTTGGCGTTTGCAGCGCTTTCACGGAACTCGGCGATCTGATCGAAACTCAGGTAGCGATACACATCGCTGGCCATGGTGTTGATCTTCGCGGCGTATTCCATGTACTCCTCGACGGTCGGCAGGCGACCCAGGATCGAAGCCACCGACGCCAGCTCGGCCGAAGCCAGGTAGACGTTGGCGCCATCGCCCAGACGGTTCGGGAAGTTACGGGTCGAAGTCGACACGACGGTCGAATTCGGTTCTACACGTGCCTGGTTACCCATGCACAGCGAGCAGCCCGGCATTTCCATGCGCGCGCCAGCCTTGCCGTAGATGCCGTAGTAGCCTTCTTCGGTCAGTTGGTGAGCGTCCATCTTGGTCGGCGGCGACAGCCACAGACGGGTTGGCAGCTGACCCTTGACCTGATCCAGCAGTTTACCGGCAGCGCGGAAGTGACCGATGTTGGTCATGCACGAACCGATGAACACTTCGTCGATCTTCTCGCCAGCAACGCTGGACAGCAGACGGGCGTCGTCCGGGTCGTTTGGCGCGCAGAGCACAGGCTCCTTGATGTCGGCCAGGTCGATCTCGATGATTTCGGCGTATTCCGCGTCGGCATCGGCCACCATCAGCTCCGGGTTGGCAACCCAGGCTTCCATCGCTTGGGCGCGACGTTCCAGGGTACGTGCATCGCCGTAGCCTTCGCCGATCATCCAGCGCAGCAGGGTGATGTTGGAGTTCAGGTACTCGGTGATCGACTCTTTCGACAGCTTGATGGTGCAACCGGCAGCCGAACGTTCAGCCGAGGCGTCGGACAGCTCGAAAGCTTGTTCGATGCTCAGGTTGTCCAGGCCTTCGATTTCCAGGATGCGGCCGGAGAAGGCGTTCTTCTTGCCTTTCTTCTCTACGGTCAGCAGGCCAGCCTGGATCGCGTAGTAAGGAATGGCATGAACCAGGTCACGCAGGGTGATGCCAGGTTGCATTTTGCCTTTGAAGCGCACCAGGATCGATTCCGGCATGTCCAGTGGCATCACGCCAGTGGCTGCGGCGAACGCTACCAGGCCGGAACCGGCCGGGAACGAAATGCCCATCGGGAAACGGGTGTGGGAGTCACCACCGGTACCGACGGTGTCCGGCAGCAGCATGCGGTTCAGCCAGCTGTGGATGATGCCGTCGCCTGGGCGCAGCGACACGCCGCCACGGGTCATGATGAAGTCAGGCAGGGTGTGGTGGGTGGTCACGTCGATCGGCTTAGGATACGCCGCGGTGTGGCAGAAAGACTGCATCACCAGATCGGTCGAGAAGCCCAGGCACGCCAGGTCTTTCAGTTCGTCACGGGTCATAGGACCGGTGGTGTCCTGGGAACCCACGGTGGTCATCTTAGGCTCGCAGTAGGTGCCTGGACGAACGCCAGTCACGCCGCATGCCTTGCCGACCATCTTCTGCGCCAGGGTGAAACCCTTGGTGCTTTCGGCCGGAGCTTCCGGCTTCTTGAACAGGTCGGACGGTGGCAGACCCAGTTCGGCACGCGCCTTCTCGGTCAGGCCACGGCCGATGATCAGCGGGATACGGCCGCCGGCACGGACTTCGTCCAACAGCACCGGGGTCTTCATTTCGAAGGTGGTCAGGACTTCATCGGTACCGTGCTTGCAGACTTTGCCAGCATGCGGGTACAGGTCGATCACGTCGCCCATGTTCATGTTGGTGACGTCGAATTCGATCGGCAGTGCGCCAGCATCTTCCATGGTGTTGTAGAAGATCGGAGCGATCTTGCTGCCGAAGCAGAAACCACCGGCGCGCTTGTTCGGCACGTAAGGAACGTCGTCGCCGAAGAACCACAGTACGGAGTTGGTTGCCGATTTACGCGACGAACCGGTACCGACCACGTCACCGACGTAGGCGATCGGGAAGCCTTGGCCGCGCATTTCTTCGATCTGCTTCATCGGGCCGGTCTTGCCTTGCTCGTCCGGCACGATGCCGTCGCGAGCCATTTTCAGCATGGCCAGAGCGTGCAGCGGGATGTCAGGGCGGGACCAGGCGTCCGGCGCAGGCGACAGGTCGTCGGTGTTGGTTTCGCCGGAGACCTTGAACACGCGCAGGCTGATCTTGTCGGCCAGGGTCGGACGGTTCTTGAACCACTCGCCGTCGGCCCAGGACTGGATCACGGCCTTGGCGTGTGCGTTGCCGGCCTTGGCTTTTTCAGCCACGTCGTGGAACGCATCGAACATCAGCAGGGTGTGCTTGAGTTGAGCGGCGGCAACAGGCGCCAGTTCGGCGTTGTCGAGCAGCTCGACCAGGGTCACGATGTTGTAGCCGCCTTGCATGGTGCCAAGCAGTTCAACGGCGCGTTTCTTGTCGATCAGGGGAGAAGTGGCTTCGCCCTTGGCCAGGGCAGACAGGAAACCGGCTTTGACGTAGGCAGCTTCGTCAACGCCTGGTGGAATGCGGTTGGTGATCAGGTCAACGAGGAATTCTTCTTCGCCAGCCGGGGGATTTTTCAGCAGCTCGACCAGGCCTGCGGTTTGTTCGGCATTAAGCGGCTGGGGAACAATACCCAGGGCTGCACGCTCTTCGATATGTTTGCGGTAGGCTTCAAGCACAGTTATTACCCTCATCAGTGGTCCCACGGGACGCTCATCCAGAAATGAACGGCACGCATGCGCTCGGGGGCTTTTTGGGCCGCAAAGCCAGCGCTGCCGACATTCCTCACAGAAGCTGCTTTCAAAGTTTTACGCCTGCAGAACGGAGCTGATGAGGGTTGGCGCTGGCTTGACCTGCCGGGTCATTGACCATCGCCAACACCGTTCTGAAGGAACGACTGTGCTCGTGACGCTTTGAAAACAGCTTCCAGCGGATTATTGGCGCCTTATAAGGCCGGATGATTCTACGGCAAAAAAAATCTAAACGTAAGTTGCCAAGCCAAGTTTGCTGGGTGATCAACCTTAGACAAAGGGCTAACATGGCGCCCTGTTTCGCTGATTTGCGTGTTGCCGCCCATGTCCAACCAAGCCATCAAGACCCCCTGCGTAGGCCTGTGCTCCACGGTTTACGGTGACCTCGTGTGTCGCGGCTGCAAGCGTTTCCACCACGAAGTAATCCAGTGGAACGGCTATAACGAAGAAGAAAAACGTGCGGTGTGGCTGCGGCTCGAGCAATTGTTGGTGCAGGTCATGGCCGGCAAGCTGGAGGTTTTCGACCCCAAGACCCTGCGCAGCCAGCTGGAGCAACGCAAGATCCGCTTTGTGCCGCACCAGTCCGAGTACTGCTGGGCCTACCAGTTGATCGCCCGCGGGGCACGGGTGATTTCCAACCTGGAGGCCTATGGCATGGTGCTGCTGCCGGAGTTCCGCGAGTGGAACCTGCCGCAGCTGCGCGATGCCATCGACCGTGAGTTTTTCATCCTGTCCGAGGCGCACTACCAGCGCTATATTGCGCCGGGGTTTCTCAAGGATGTGTTGGGCGCCTGACGATCAGGCTTTGTTGGCCAGCTTTTCCAGTTGATCCGTCAGTGCCTCGGGCTTGAGCACCAACACATCGCTTTCCAGCGCATCGAGCACCACTTCCGCCGTATTGCCGATCAGCGCGCCGGTCAGCCCGGTGCGTGCCACGGTGCCGATGATCGTCACGGCCGCTTTCAAGGTGTAGGCGGCATGGGGAATCAGCACATCCGCCGGGCCTTCTTCGATATGCAGGTGGGCGTCGTCGATATCGAATTTGGCCTGGAATGCCTTGCACTGCTCGCGATAACGCGCCTCGATGGTTTCCTTGAGCTGAAACACCGGGTCGCCGGCCGAGAGCATTGGCGATGGATGGGCGCTGATGACATGCAGTGACGCCTTGGCCAGGCTGGCGATGTCGAAGCCGTAGTCGATGATCATGTGGTGCAGCGCGCGATGCTCGGTGTCGGTATTGCCTACATCGATGGCGGCGAGAATGACGCCGCCGCTCCATGGGGTTGCTGTCTTGACCAGCAGCACCGGCACCGGGCAGTAGCGCAACAGCTTCCAGTCGGCCGGGGTCAGCAGCGCCTTTTTCAGCGGGCTGTCGGGGTAGTGCTGTTTGATCACCAGGCCACAGCCTTCGGCCAGCTGCACCTCGATGATGGTTTCATACAGGCTGGTATTCCACGCCTGTTCGGTGGTGACGCTGTAGCCGTCTTCGGTCAGGCCGGACTTGAGCAGGCTCAACAGCGCCGAATGCTCATGTTTCTTGTCGCACACCAGCAGGTGCAGGCGCGCGCCGGTAGTCCCGGCGATCAGTTTGGCGCGTTTGAGGGCCAGGCTTTCCGAATGCTCGGGCTCAAGGACCACCAGGATGCTGCGGATGGCTTGCATGGTCGGGACTCTCCAGAAAGGGGGCGTTGAACAACTATAGTTGCTGCCCGCCAGACGTCATGTTGATGCACATCAAGGCCAGTGGCTGGTGGTCTGCGGCGCGGTCGGTATAATCGGCGACCTTTTGTGATCCTTTGCCCGTGAGCCCGATGAACCTGCCCGAAATCCACGAATTCCTCGGTTGCCCCACCCCTGACGCCTGGGTCCAGGCCGCGTTGGCCGATCAGGAAACCCTGCTGATCGACCACAAGAACTGCGAATTCAAGGCCGCCAGCACTGCCTTGAGCCTGATCGCTAAGTATCATAGCCATGTTGACTTGATCAATATGATGTCGCGCCTGGCCCGGGAAGAGCTGGTCCATCACGAACAGGTCATGCGCCTGATGAAGAAGCGCAAGGTCGCGCTGCGTCAGTTGCACGCCGGGCGTTATGCCTCGGGCTTGCGCAAGGTGGTGCGCAGCCACGAGCCGGTCAAACTGGTGGACACCCTGGTGGTCGGCGCCTTTATCGAGGCGCGCAGTTGCGAGCGTTTCGAGGCGCTGGTGCCACATCTGGACGAAGAACTCGGCAAGTTCTACTTCGGCCTGCTCAAAAGCGAGGCGCGGCACTACCAGGGTTACTTGAAACTGGCTTATCAGTATGGCGAGGCCAAGGATATTGCCCAGGTGATCGAGCGGGTGAGGGCGGCCGAGCAGGAACTGATCGAGTCCCCTGACGTCGAGTTCCGCTTTCACAGTGGCGTGCCAGCCTGAGGCGACGGCTGCGCATACAACGCTCGGTGACGGCGTTAAAAATTGCAGGCTATTTGTTAAAAACTCTTAAAAGCATGAAGCTTCATCGCGTGTGGCCGGTCAAGCGCTGCCGGCGGGCAACTTGCCACCTATAATGCGCGCACTTCAATCCGCGTTGTGCACTGAGAACTTATGGAAAACCTGGGGCTGGGCAAGGTATTGCTCGTTGAGGACGATGAGAAGCTGGCAGGGCTGATCGCGCACTTTCTGGCACAGCACGGTTTTGAGGTACGGGCGGTGCATCGCGGTGATGCGGCCTTGGCGGCCTTTCTTGACTTCAAGCCCAAGATTGTCGTGCTCGACCTGATGCTGCCGGGCCAGAGCGGCTTGCATGTGTGTCGCGCGATTCGCGCGGTGTCCGACACGCCGATCGTGATCCTCACCGCCAAGGAAGACGACCTGGACCACATTCTCGGCCTGGAGTCCGGCGCCGACGACTATGTGATCAAACCGATCAAACCGCCGGTGCTGCTGGCCCGCCTGCGAGCGTTGCAACGGCGCCAGGCGCCAGAGCCGACGGTGCGCGGCGCCATCGAGTTCGGGCGCCTGGTCATTGATCGCAGTTGCCGGGTGGTCAGCCTGGGCGGCGAGAAGATCGACCTCACCACCATGGAGTTCGAACTGTTGTGGTTGCTGGCCAGCAGCGCCGGCAAGATCCTCTCGCGCGATGACATCCTCAACCGCATGCGTGGCATCGCCTTTGATGGCCTGAACCGCAGCGTCGACGTGTACATCAGCAAACTGCGCGGCAAGCTCAACGATAACCCCCGTGAACCGGTGTGCATCAAGACCATCTGGGGCAAGGGCTATCTGTTCAATCCGTTTGCGTGGGAGGTCTAGATGCTGCGCCTGTTTCTACGCTTGTATGTGATTCTGGCCCTGGGCCTGGCGGGAGCGATCTGGCTGGTCAACTACACGTTCGACGAGTTGCTGCCCGACGCTAACGAAACGTATAGCCGCGAGATCCTGCGCGGCCCCGCCTATGGTCTGGTCGAACAACTGCGGCCGCTGCTCGGCGAAGCGCGGCAAGCCCGCTTGGCTGAGTTGCAACGCCATTATGGGCTGCACCTGAAGCTGATTGAAAAGGACGCTCTGGCGCTGACCGAGCGTGAACAAAAACTCCTGACCGACGGCTCGCTGTTGGTGCGTGGTGACTTTAGCGAGTTCATCACTCCTATCGACGGTGGCGCGCAGTTGCTGGAAATCAAACTGCCGCAAGAACCCAAGATATACCTCTGGGCCTATGTTCTTCTCGGGCTGTGCCTGGCTATCGTGCTGTATTTTTGGGTACGCCCGCATTGGCGCGACCTGGAACATATCCGCCTGGCCGCCCAGCGCTTCGGCGATAACGATCTCGGCTCGCGCATCCTGTTGCCGCGTCGCTCCACCGTGCGCGAATTGGCCGGGCACTTCAACCAGATGGCCGAACGCATCGAAAGCCTGATCGCCAACCAGCGTGAGTTGACCAACGCGGTCTCCCACGAACTGCGCACGCCCATCGCACGCTTGTCGTTCGAACTCGACCAGCTCAAACAACAGGCCGATCCCCGGCAGTGCCTTGCACTGATCACCGACATGTACGCCGACCTTGGCGAATTGGAGGAAATGGTCTCGGAATTGTTGACCTATGCCAGCCTGGAGCGCGGCGCCACCCAGGTCACGCAGGAAAATATCGAGGCCCACAGCTGGCTCGACAGTGTGATCGGCAGCGTGGCCCTGGAGGCCGAGGCGGAAGGCGTGCAGTTGTCCTTGCGTACCTGTGAAGTCGACGTTATCCAAATTGAACCGCGCTTCATGGCACGTGCGGTGATCAACCTGCTGCGCAACGCCATTCGTTACGCCGAGCGCCGCGTGGAAGTGTCGCTGGTCAAGTTCGGCAGTGGTTATGAAGTGCGGGTGTGCGATGACGGCCCCGGCATCCCCGAGGAAGGCCGGGCGAAGATCTTCCAGCCGTTCATCCGCCTCGACGCCAGCCGCGACCGCCGCACCGGCGGCTTCGGCCTCGGCCTGGCGCTGGTGCAGCGGGTTTGCCAATGGCATGGCGGGCAGGTCCAGGTATTCGATTCGGAGTGGGGCGGGGCGTCGTTTCGGATGAGTTGGGCGTATACCGAATAAGGCTTTTTGGGGGGGCAACGGTTAAAAAACCGGAGACCGCTGTGCAGTCAACCGCAGCAAGCGCCCTCGCCACGGTTGGCTCCTTCCGTCGTTTCAATCGGGTTGTCGGATCAGAAGCTGTACTTCAGCGAACCCATCACCGATGTCTGCAACCGCCGCTCCACGATCGGGCTGTTGCCCGCTTCATTCGCCAGGTACTGCACATCCAGCAAGGTCGAGAACTGGGTGTGCTCACTGATCGGCACGCTCCATGTCAGGCTCATGCCGTTGCTGATATTGCCCCCGTCCGCATTGTAGGCCTTGAAGCGGCTCTGTGCCGTCTGGCCGGTGGTCACGCCATACCAGGTCTGCAGGTAGTCACGGTCTCCAAAGTGGCTGCTGAGGCTGGCGTCGATCACGCCATAGCGCCCGTCATACAGGTTGGTGCCAACGCTCAGTTCCAGATGGGTAAATGCCTTGCCGCTGTCTTTGTGATCATCTTCCTTGAGTGCATGTTCCAAGGTGGCGCCGACAATCACGCCGCCCAAGTTATAGCTGGCACTCACGCCCAATTGCGTGCGTGATTTGATTTCGCCCATGCCCTTGAGCCGTTTCGAGCCGGCGCGCAGGCGTTCGTTTTTGTCCATGCGTGAGGCGCTCGCGCCGACGTATGCGCTGAAGCTCAGGGCATCGTCTTTATAACGCCAGCCCAGGCCCTTGTCGGAGTCGAGGAAAATCCCCCAGGGGCTGACGATGGCGCCGCCGAGCAGCGGTTCGGTCCTGCGTTCATCGCTGCCGCTATACCGGGGCATGCTGGCTACGCCGGCTTTCAAGCTGTATGCCCAGTCCTGTGCCAGCACCGTGTCGGCGCCTGCCAACAGGCACACTGAGGTGATGGACAGGCAAAGGTGTTTCGAGCGCATAAGGAGGTTCATCCGTGGTTATAAAATCAAGGGTTTACGGGGCGCGTGCGTGCGTTTGAAGGCGTAGCCCGAGGCACTGAGGCCGTTGACCTGGCGGCTGACGGTGTCGCCCAGGCCATAGCCGTTGCCGGCAAGCACGGCATGGGCGTTGTCCACGGGCAGCAGGATGTAATCGGTCAGCGGCTTGTCGTGCAGTTGGCCGCGAATCACCAGGAAGCCTTCTTCCAGGCGCACGCTGATGCCGCTGAGTGGCGCGTCGGGTTCGTGGGTGCTGAGCACTTGATAGGTGCCGACGGTGTCGGCCCAGGCCAGTGGCAGGGACGGTGGGTCGATGCGTTCGCCCACGGCCACCCGCTGGCCGTGACTGCGCGCGGTGAGTATCTGCCGGCCTTGCACCGTCACCACGTCCAGTTGCACGCGGCCCAGCCCGCCGAGATCCTTGAGCCAGAACCCCAGGACCTTTTGCTGCGCGCGCAACCAGCCGTCTTCATCGCGCAGCAGTTCGAAGGTGTATCCGGCCAACTCGCCGGACAATCGCGTAGGGGTATCCCTGATCCTGAATACGCCCCAGGCCGTGGCGTAGAAGCCGGCCAGGCGCTTACGGTCGATGGCGGCGGGCACCTGGCGCAACTTGCCCCCGTGCTTGGGCGCCTGGCAGTCGTCGGCGCATACCGGCGCGCCGGTTTGCGCCTGGAGCATCAGGCGCAGGGTGTCGGAGCTCAGCGCGACCACCATGTCTTCGGCGTTGCTGTCGTTGGCCATGATGATCACTGCCAACTGCTGGTCCGGCAGCACTGTCACCTGCGCGGCAAAATCGTCGCCCCCGCCGCTGTGCTGGAACGTGCGTATGCCGGGGCTGACCGGCTTGTCGCCACAGGGCGAGAGAAACCAGCCCAGGCCCATCTGGCAGTCGAAGTCCAGCACGTTGCCGATATTTTGTTGGGTAAACATCTGCTCGATGGAGGCGCGGTCCATTACGCGGGTGTCGTTGTAGAGGCCTTGGGCGAACAGCATCTGTACGTAGCGGCTGAGGTCCTTGGGGCTGGTCCACAAGCCGCTGGCGGCGAGGTCGCGCACCTGGGCATCGGTGCTGGCGCTGCCGTCCTGATAGCCGAGCGCGCGGTGGGCCACGTGTGCGCCGACGCCGACAAAACTCGATTGGTTCATCTTCAACGGTTTGAACAGGCTGTTTTGCAACTGGGTCTCGAATGCCTTGCCGCTACTGCGTTCGATAGCCGCGCCCACCAGCGCATAGCCGAGATTCGAGTAGGCCACCTGCGAACCCGGCGGGGTGCTCAGCCACACGCCCGACATACGCATTGGCATCTGGCCCATGGCGAAGGTGTTGCGCAGGCCGCGCAGGTGTTCGCTGGGCAAGCCCGACTGATGACTGAGCAAGCGGCGCAGGGTGATGGCGCGGTCGGCGTCGGCCTGCTCGTCATGGAAGCGCGAGCGCACATAGAACTCGCGCAAGGTTTGCTGGATCGGTGCGTCAAGCGCCAGTTGCTGTTGTTCCACCAGCTGCAGCGCGGCGGCGGCGGTGAGGAGCTTGGAGATCGCGCCAGCGCGAAACGCCGTATTCGGCGTCACCGGTACGCCCCGGGCCTTGTCGGCCACGCCGAAACCACTGGCCCAGATCAACTCCTGGCCATTGACCAGGGCGATGGACAGCCCGGGCACCTGCTCCCGGGCCATCTCCCACGGAATGCGGGTTTGTAGATAGCGAATGATCGCGTTGTAGTCGCCCTTGGGGATCGGCGGCGGGGCAGGCGGTTGGCCATGGCAACCGATACTGCCGAGCAGGCAGCCCAGCAGCGGAATACCGCGCAATGTGCGAAACATGAAGAGCACCCAGATGGCTGTTTGGATGCTCGAATGCTAGGGAAGGGCTGTCCGACAATCTTTGCAAGCTTTGTCGGAAAACTGTCAAAGACTGTTAACGCACCAACCCCAACCGCTCATGCCACTGCGCGATCGATTCCTCCGGGTATTCATCGAACTGCAGGTCGCCCTTGCGCACGCTGACTTCGACCCAGGGCGCCTTGGAACCGAGCATCAGGTGCGTGTGTTGCGGCGGCACCGGCAACGGTGTGTCGATGGCCGAGGCAAACGGATGGATCAACTCCGGCCATTGCGGGCTGAACAGCCATAGCGCGCTGCCGCATTGTGAACAGAAATGCCGCTCGGCGCTGCTGGCATGGGCGCGGCTGGCGCCTTCGGGCTTGAGCCTGGCGTGGTAGATCGAGATCAGCTTGCGCCCGCGCACTTTCAGGCTGTTGCTGTCGCCCGCGAGGTTGATCGCGTAACCGCCGCCGCCCTGGGTCTTGCGGCAAATCGAGCAATAGCAGCGTTGGTAAGGGTAGGGGTGGGCGCTGGTCAGGCTGAACGTCACAGCGCCGCAATGGCAGGAACCTTCGAGTTGCATGGGCAGTCTCCTCTGGCAAGGTGACTCTGGAGTCTAGGCGCTTTGCGGCATCAAGGTCGCGATCAGGGCACGAATGGTCCCCGGCAGCGCTTCCAGCTCGCGCACCAGGATACTGCGCTCGCGAATCGCCCATGGCTCATTCAGTTTCACCGCCACCAACTGCATGGTCCGGCTGTGCCGCACGGCGGCGGATTCCGGGATGATGCCAATGCCCACGCCCGCCTCGACCATCCGGCAGATCGCCTCGAAACTCGACATTTGGATGCGCAGCGACAACTGCTTGCCGACCCGCTCGACGTGCTCGCGCAGGAAGCTCAGCAAGGTGCTGCCTTCGTGCAGGCCGATGTGCTGGTAGGCGAGGGTCTGTTCCAGCGTCACCGAGGGTTGGTCCGCCAAGGGGTGGCCCACGGGCACCATCAATACCAGTTTATCGGTGCTGAAGTGCAGCACCTGCAGGCCCGCGGCTTCCACGGGACCGGCGATGATGCCCATGTCGCTGGTGCCATCGAGCACGCCGCGCACGATATCGCGGGACAGGCGCTCCTGCAGGTCGACAGTGACACCGGGCCGCTGGGAGAGGAAACCGGCCAACACTTCGGGAAGAAACTCAGTGACCGCCGTGGTGTTGGCGAAGATGCGGATATGTCCGGCAGAGTCGACGCCGTATTGGGTGAACTCACTTTTCAGGTAGTCCACCTGGCGCATGATCAGCCGCGCATGGTGCAGCAGCCGCTCGCCTGCCGGGGTGATCTCCACACCGCGGCTGTCGCGGTACAACAGACGTGTTTCCAACTGGCCTTCCAGGGCCTTGATGCGCGCACTCGCAGCCGCCGGCGAGAGGAAGGCGCGCTTGGCGCCCTGGGTCAGGCTGGGTGATTCGGCGATATGGATAAACAGGCGCAGGTCGGCGAGATCGAAGTGCATGGCGGCTCCGGGGTGGACAGGGCTGTTCGGTGCAGCGGCGGTGCGGGGCTTGCCTGCGCTGACAGTGTGCCGGCGATGAAAATGCCAACCAACCGAAGCGAGCCCGTTGCCCATCAATGCGTGGCGTTCAGCATAGCCGAACGCTGGCTTATTGAAATGCAAATTCTCAGAACGGTCGGGCGCTTGCATGATCCGGGGCACACATTCACAGCCCGAGGACCTGCACCCGATGAGCGCCACTGATTGGATCGGCCGAAGCGAAACTGCCCACGACCACCTGAGCCACAACCTGCTCACACGCATCGCCGCGACATTCGGCGAGCCCGTGCCCGAACACGGCGCGGCGGTGCCGCTGTTGTGGCAATGGTGTTTCTTCCAGGACCCGCGGCCGGAATCGGCCCTGGGCACCGACGGCCACCCGGCCCGTGGCGGCTTCCTGCCGCCGGCGGATAACCGCAATCGCATGTGGGCCGGTGGGCGTCTCGAGTTCTTGCATCCGCTGCGCGCCGGCGAGGCGGCCAGCCGTGTGTCGACCATCACCCAGGTCGAAGAAAAGACCGGCCGCACCGGTGCGTTGCTGTTTGTCACCGTGCGCCATGACTACACCCAGGACGGCCGCCTGGCGATCCGCGAAGAACAAGACATCGTCTACCGCGAACCGACCCCACCCAAGCCGGGCAACGGCGCGGCGCTGGCGGCGGGTGAGTGGTGCGAAGCGATCGAGCCGACGCCGACCCTGCTGTTCCGCTACAGCGCCGTGACTTTCAACGGCCACCGCATTCACTACGACTATCCCTACGTCACCGGCACGGAAGGCTATTCGGGCCTGGTGGTGCATGGGCCGTTGATTGCCACGTTGAGCCTGCGCGCCTTTTGTCGGGCCCATCCCAGCGCCACGGTGCGCCGTTTCGACTATCGCGGCGTGCGCCCGCTGATCGCTGCGCAACCGTTTGAAGTCGCCGGGCGTATCAGCCAAGCCGGCGTGGCAGAACTGTGGGCCGGTAATCACGATGGCTTGGCCCAGCAGGCCCGTGTGCATTTCGAATAACACCAGAACAACAGGCGGAGAGCCGTTAATGAACCCGAATGACAATGAAGCACTCAATGCCATCCGCGCGGGCGTGCGCGCCTTGTGCGCCGAATTCGATGCGGCGTACTGGCGTCGGATCGACGAAGAAAAAGCGTTCCCCGATGCCTTCGTCAAGGCCTTGACCGCCGCCGGCTGGCTGTCGGCGATGATCCCGGAAGAGTACGGCGGCTCCGGCCTCGGCCTGGCTGAAGCGTCGGTGATCCTTGAAGAGGTCAACCGTTGCGGCGGTAACTCCGGCACCGTCCACGGCCAGATGTACAACATGTTCACCCTGCTGCGCCACGGCAGCGCCGCGCAAAAACGCTTCTACCTGCCCAAGCTGGCCAGCGGCGAATTGCGACTGCAATCGATGGGCGTCACCGAGCCCAGCACCGGCACCGACACCACCAGGATCAAGACCACCGCGATCAAGCGCGGCGACAAGTACGTAATCAACGGCCAGAAAGTCTGGATCTCGCGGGTGCAGCATTCCGACCTGATGATCCTGCTGGCGCGCACCACGCCGCTGGCCGACGTGAAGAAAAAGTCCGAAGGCATGTCGATCTTCCTCGTGGACCTGCGCGAGGCGATCGGCAACGGCCTGACCGTGCAACCCATCGCCAACATGGTCAACCACGAAACCAACGAGCTGTTCTTCGACAACCTCGAACTGCCTCTGGACAGCCTGATCGGCGAAGAGGGCAAGGGCTTCAAGTACATCCTCGACGGCCTGAATGCCGAGCGCACCCTGATCGCCGCCGAGTGCATCGGCGATGGCCGCTGGTTTATCGAAAAGGCCAGCGCCTATGCCCGCGACCGCGTGGTGTTCGGCCGGCCCATCGGGCAGAACCAGGGCGTGCAGTTCCCGATTGCCGAAGCGCATATCGAAATCGAAGCGGCCGACCTGATGCGCTGGCGTGCCTGCGAGGAATACGACCGTGGCGCGCCTGCCGGGGCCAGCGCGAACATGGCCAAGTACCTGGCGGCCAAGGCGTCCTGGGAGGCGGCCAATGCGTGCCTGCAAACCCACGGCGGCTTTGGTTTTGCCTGCGAGTACGACGTGGAACGCAAATTCCGCGAGACCCGCCTGTACCAGGTGGCGCCGATCTCCACCAACCTGATCCTGTCCTACGTGGCCGAGCACTTGCTCGAGCTGCCACGCAGCTTCTGAGGGCCTGAACATGAGCCATACCCAAGCCCTGTGTCGGTTCCTCGCCGAATTGACCTACGCGCAGTTACCCGAACCGGTGCTGGCGCGCACCGAAGACCTTTTTCTCGATTGGCTGGCGTCGGCGCTGGCCAGCCAGGGCGCGCACCCGATCCCGCTGTTTGAACGCTACGCGCAGAAAATGGGGCCGAGCAGCGGCCCGGCGCAGGTGATCGTCAATGGCCGCAGCAGCAGCGCGTATTTCGCCGCGTTGGTCAACGGCGCCTCGTCGCACCTGGTGGAGCAGGATGACCTGCACAACAGCTCGGTGCTGCACCCGGCGACGGTGGTCTTTCCCGCAGCCCTGGCGGCGGCCCAGGACCTCGGCAAATCCGGCCGTGAACTGCTGCTGGCCGCGGTGGCCGGTTATGAAGCCGGGATTCGCATCGGCGAATTCATGGGCCGCTCCCACTACCGCATCTTCCACACCACCGCGACCGTCGGCACCTTGGCGGCGGCGGTGGCCGTGGGCAAATTGCTGGGGTTCGATCAGGAGCAATTCATCAACCTGCTCGGCAGCGCCGGCACCCAGGCTGCCGGGCTGTGGGAGTTTTTGCGCGATGCCGCCGACTCCAAGCAATTGCACACGGCCAAGGCGGCGGCGGATGGCTTGCTCGCCGCGTACCTGACGGCGGACGGGCTGACGGGCGCGCGCAATATCCTCGAAGGCGACCAGGGCCTGGCGGCCGGGATGTCCAGCGATGCCGAACCGCACAAGCTGTCCGCCGACCTCGGCTGGCGCTGGGCGCTGCTGGAAACCTCGTTCAAGTTCCATGCCTCGTGTCGCCACACCCATCCTGCCGCCGATGCGCTGCTGCAGTTGATGCAGCGTGAAGGCCTCGATGCCGCCGCGATCGCCAAGGTGCAGACCCGCGTGCATCAGGGCGCCATCGATGTGCTGGGGCGCGTCACTACGCCGGCCAGCGTTCACCAGGCCAAGTTCTCCATGGGCACCGTGCTGGGCCTGATCGCCGTGCATGGCAAGGCCGGGCTGGTTGAGTTCCACACGTTGGCACTGAGCGATCCCGCCGTCTCGGCCTTTCGCGACAAGGTCAGCATGACCCTCGATCGCGAAGTCGACGACGCCTATCCGCAGCGTTGGCTGGGCCGCGTCACCGTCACCACCGAGGATGGCCGCACGCTGCACGGCGCTATTGACGAGCCCAAGGGCGACCCCGGCAACAGCCTCAGCCGCGCCGAGCTGGCGGATAAATTCCAGCGCCTCAGCCAGTTCAGCGGCGCACGCACCCCGGCCGAGGCCGACGCGTTGATCGCCAAGGTCTGGCAGTTGCGCAACACCCCGTCCATGGCCCACTGGCTTTGAGGAATCGTCATGACTGCTAATCAACGACCGCTGGACGGTATCACCGTTGTCAGCCTGGAACATGCGATTGCCGCACCCTTTTGCACACGCCAATTGGCCGATCTCGGCGCGCGTGTGATCAAGATCGAACGCCCCGGCAGCGGTGACTTCGCCCGTGGCTATGACGAACGCGTGCGCGGCCTGGCGTCGCATTTCGTGTGGACCAACCGCTCCAAGGAAAGCCTGACCCTGGACCTCAAGCAAGACGCGGCGGGCGCCATTCTCGACAGCTTGCTCGCCGACGCCGATGTACTGGTGCAGAACCTCGCACCCGGTGCGGCGGCGCGCATGGGCCTGTCGTTCGAGACGCTGCATGCGCGCTTCCCGCGCTTGATCGTCTGCGATATTTCCGGCTATGGCGAAGGCGGGCCCTACGCGCAAAAGAAGGCTTATGACCTGTTGATCCAGAGCGAGGGCGGCTTTCTGTCGGTGACCGGCGGGCCCGCTGACGACCAGATGGCCAAGGCCGGTTGCTCCATCGCCGACATCGCCGCCGGCATGTACGCCTACAGCGGCATCCTCTCGGCGCTGTTGTTGCGCGGCAAGACCGGCGAGGGCAGCCGTATCGACGTGAGCATGCTGGAAAGCCTGGTGGAGTGGATGGGCTACCCGATGTACTACGCCTTCGACGGAGCACCGCCACCGCCGCGTGCCGGAGCGGCGCATTCGACGATTTATCCCTACGGGCCGTTTCCCACCGGCGACGGCGGTACGGTGATGCTCGGCTTGCAGAACGAGCGCGAATGGGCGGCGTTCTGCGACAAGGTGCTGCTCACCCCGGCCTTGGCCACGGACGAGCGCTTCTGCGCCAACTTCAAGCGCTCGGCCAACCGCGAGGCGCTGCGCCGGATCATCGTCGACAGCTTCGCCCGGCTCGACGCCGAGGCCGTCATCCAGCGCCTGGAACATGCGCAGATCGCCAGTGCCCGTGTCAACGATATGCACGGCGTGTGGGACCACCCGCAACTCAAGGCACGTGACAGCTGGCGCGAAGTCGCGAGCCCGGCCGGTCCGCTGCCAGCGCTGTTGCCGCCAGCGCGCAATACGGCATTCAGCCCACGCATGGATGCGGTGCCCGCGTTAGGCGAGCACAGCCAGGGCATTCTCGATCAGCTCGGTTATTCGGGCGAAACCATCGACGACCTGCGCGCGCGCGGCGTTATCTGACAAGGAGTGTTGTGATGCCAACGCCTGTAGTTCGTTCAGCCCTGTTCGTTCCGGGCAGCCGCCCGGAGCGGTTTTCCAAAGCGCTGGCCAGCGGTGCCGACGCGGTGATTGTGGATTTTGAAGACGCGGTAGAAGAGCCGCTCAAGCGGCAGGCGCGGGAGAACCTTGGCGCGTTTTTGTGCGCCAACCCCGACGCCCGGGTGTGGGTGCGGATCAACGCGCCGGAGCACGCCGAACACGCTGACGATGTGGCGTTCTGCAACGCCCATGCAAACGTGGCGGGCGTGCTGCTGCCGAAAGTCGAAAGTGCCGCCCAGGTCGCGGTGGTGGCCGCCGCCGGCAAACGGATCTGGCCGATTATCGAAAGCGCCAAGGGCCTGCTGGCGGTGGCCGCGATTGCCCATGCGCGGCAGGTGGAGCGCCTGTCGTTCGGCGGCCTGGACCTGGCGCTCGACTTGAATCTGAGCAGCCCTTCGCCAGCGGCTGACTTTGCCCTGGACCAGGCGCGCCTGGCGCTGATCGTGCATTCCCGCGCCGCCGGCCTGGTGGCCCCGCTGGACGGCGTCCACCCGGCCATCGACGACCCCGAAGGCCTGCGTCGCTCGATCCGGCATGCCTATGAAATGGGTTTTGCCGGCGCGCTGTGCATCCATCCCCGGCAGGTGGCGGTGATCCATGCGGCCTTGGCACCGAGCGCCGCAGACCTGGCCTGGGCCAAGCGCGTGGTGGCGGGCGGAGCCCACGGGGCAGGCGCGTATCAGATCGATGGGCAGATGGTGGATGCCCCGGTTCTGTTGCGCGCACAACGGCTGCTCGCCGCCCAGCGCTGACCGCAGCCGAAGCCAGAGGCGAGAGAGTATCTGCATTTTCGTTCGGGTTGGCGTTCATCTAGGCCGAACGCAGGTATCAAAAATTCGAAATTCACTACACGCGCCATATCAGGCACCTTGCCCTACAACACAACAATAAGAAGGTGATTTCCCATGCTCAAGCTCTCCCGGGCGCTGTTCTGCGCCGCCACCTTGTTCGTCGTGGGCCTGGCCCAGGCGGCGGACCCGATTGTGATCAAGTTCGCCCATGTGGTCGCCGAAAACACGCCCAAAGGCCAAGGCGCGTTGCTGTTCAAGAAACTTGCCGAAGAACGCCTGCCGGGCGTGGTCAAGGTCGAGGTGTACCCGAACTCGTCGCTGTTCGGCGACGGCAAGGAAATGGAAGCGCTGCTGTTGGGCGATGTGCAGATGCTCGCGCCTTCCCTGGCCAAGTTCGAGCAATACACCAAACAGGTGCAGATCTATGACCTGCCGTTCCTGTTCAACGACCTGGCCGCCGTCGACCGCTTCCAGGCCGCCCAAGGCAAGCAGTTGCTGACCTCGATGCAGAACAAGAACATCCTCGGCCTGGCCTATTGGCACAACGGTCTCAAGCAGTTGTCGGCCAACAAAGCCCTGCACGAACCCAAGGACGCCCGTGGCCTGAAGTTCCGCGTGCAAGCCTCCAGCGTGCTTGAAGAGCAGTTCAAGGCGATCCGCGCCAACCCGCGCAAGATGAGCTTTGCCGAGGTCTACCAGGGCTTGCAGACCGGTACGGTCAACGGCACCGAAAACACCTGGTCGAACTATGAAAGCCAGAAGGTCAACGAGGTGCAGAAGTACTTCACCGAGTCCAACCATGGCCTGATCGACTACATGGTGATCACCAACGCAAAGTTCTGGAACGGCCTGCCAGCGGATGTGCGCAGCACCCTGGAGCAGATCATGGCCGAGGTCACCGTTGAGGTGAACAAGCAGGCCGAGGCGCTGAACCAGTCGGCCAAACAGAAGATCGTCGACGCCAAGACCAGCGAAATCATCGAACTGACCCCCGCGCAACGCCAGCAATGGCGCGAAGCCATGCGCCCGGTCTGGCAGATGTTCGAAGGCGAGATCGGGGCTGACCTGATCAAGGCGGCGGATGCGTCCAACCTGTAATGCCGGGGCATACCGAGATCTCTCCCACAGGTTGATCCGGTTTCCACTCTGAAACCTATTCCCGCTTCGCGAGGTTTTGCCATGCAAACGCTCAGGCGCGTCTGGGAGCACCTGGAGGAAGGCGTCATTGCCTTCCTGCTGGCCGCCATGACCCTGGTGACATTCGTCTACGTCATGCTCAACAACATCTACACGCTGTTCTTTGCCCTGGCCGACCAGTGGGCCTGGAGCAGCCATTTTTTCAACGCCCTGGGCGACGGCACCATGACCTGGGCCCAGGACATGACCTGGAGCGTGGCGCTGACCAAGGCCATGTTCGGCTGGCTGATTTTCTTCGGCATTTCCTACGGCGTGCGTACCGCCGGCCACCTTGGGGTGGATGCGCTGGTCAAGCTGGCCGGACGCCGGGTGCAGCGCTTGCTTGGGATGCTTGCCTGCCTGTGCTGCCTGGCCTACGCCGGGCTGTTCATGGTCGCCAGTTACAGGTGGGTGAGTGCGGTGATGACAGCACACATCGGCGCCGAAGACCTTGACCAGTTCGGCATCGATGTCGGCGACATCGTGCTCATCGTGCCGGTCGGTTTTGCCCTGGTGTTTATCCGCTACCTGGAAATTTTCTATCGCCTGTTCACCCACCGCCAGGTCGGGTTGGGGCTGGCCGACGAGGCCGGTGAGGCGAGCAAATTGGCCGGCGGCCATAAGGAGCGTCACTGATGGCCGTGCTCTGTCTGTTTCTGCTGTTGTTTGTGTTCATGTTCCTCGGCGTGCCCGTCGCGATTTCCCTCGGATTGTCCGGCGCGGTGTCGATCCTGATGTTCAGCCAGGACTCGGTGAGTTCCCTGGCGATCAAGCTGTTCGAAACCTCGGATGCCTATACCTTCCTGGCGATTCCGTTCTTCCTGCTGTCCGGTGCGTTCATGACCACCGGCGGTGTGGCGCAGCGGCTGATCGACTTCGCCAATGCGTGTGTCGGACATATCCGTGGCGGCCTGGCGATTGCGGCGGTGTTGGCGTGCATGTTGTTTGCCGCGTTGTCCGGTTCGTCACCGGCCACCGTGGCGGCCGTCGGTTCGATTGCGGTGGCCGGGATGGTGCGCTCCGGTTACCCGAAGGCGTTCGGCGCGGGCATCATCTGCAACGCCGGCACCCTGGGCATCCTGATTCCGCCGTCGATCGTGATGGTGGTGTATTCGGCCGCCACGGAAACGTCGGTCGGCAAGTTGTTCATGGCCGGGGTGATCCCGGGGCTGCTGCTGGGCCTGATGCTGATGGTCGCGATCTATATCGTGGCGCGCATCAAGAAGCTGCCGGCGCAGCCACGGGCGAGCTTTCGCGAGTGGCTGGCCTGCGCGCGCCGTGCGTTCTGGGGCTTACTGCTGCTGGTGATCATCCTCGGCGGCATCTACAGCGGGATGTTCACCCCGACCGAAGCCGCGGCGGTGGCAGCGGTGTACTCGGCGTTTGTCGCGCTGTTCGTCTACAAGGACATGAGTCTGCGCGACTGTCCCAAGGTGCTGCTGGAGTCCGGGCGGCTGGCGATCATGCTGATGTTTATCATCGCCAATGCGATGCTCTTCGCCCATGTGTTGACCACCGAACAGATCCCCCAGGAAATCACCGCCTGGGTGCTGTCCGAAGGGCTCACGCCGATTGGCTTCCTGATCATGGTCAACGTGGTCTTGCTGATCGCCGGCAGTTTCATGGAACCGTCGGCGATCGTGTTGATCCTGGCGCCGATCTTCTTTCCGATCGCGATGAAGCTGGGCATCGATCCGATTCACTTGGGGATCGTGATGGTGGTGAATATGGAAATCGGCCTGGTCCACCCGCCGGTGGGCTTGAACCTGTTCGTGACCTCGGCGGTGACCGGCTTGACGCTGGGGCAGACCATTCGTGCGGCGATGCCGTGGCTGATGATCCTGTTGGTGTTCCTGATCATGGTCACCTACCTGCCGTTCATCTCGCTGGCGCTGCCGCACTGGCTGGGGATGTAGACCTCACGATGTGGGAGCCTGGCTCCCACCTTGCTCAGTGATCCAGCGCGCTCAGGATCGCATGGGCGACCTTGACCCGCTCGGCATTCGGATAGTTCTTGTTCGCCAGGATCACCACGCCCATGTCCTTGCTTGGCACATACGCCACATACGCGCCAAAGCCTGCGGTTGAGCCGGTTTTGTTGTACAGCACGTTGGCCGGTTGCGCTTGCGGCGTCGCCAGCCAATCGGGACGGTGAGGTTCCATGGCCATCGGTGTCGAGTTGCCGTCAATCAGCGCTTGCAGGGCGATGGGGTAGGGGTAGTACTCCCAGCCCAGGCCCTGGGTCATGCCGTTCACGCGGTAATAACCAGCGTGGGTACTGGCGATGGCTTGTTGCAGCGGCTTTTCCAGGGTTTGCGGGTGCAGGTTGGCGATCACATAGCGCGCCAGGTCGTGGGTGCTGGTCTTGATGCCGTAGGCTTCGCTGTCCAGTGCGCCCGGGCTTACACGGATGGGTTTCTGCTGCTTGTCGTAGCCTTGGGCGTACTCGCCGGATTGCGCGGTGGGCACGCTGAGGTGGGTGTTGCTCAACCCCAGCTTGGGCAGCAGGGTGTGCTCCATGGCGACATTGAACGGCTGGCCCAGGCTTCGCGCCGCGAGGTAGCCAAACAGGCCGATGCTCGGGTTGGAATAGAGACGTTGCGCGCCTGGGGCGTAGCTGGGTTTCCAGCGCTGGAAGTAGCCGAGCATGGCGTCGGCGTTGTCGGCGGCATCCGGAAACTGCAGCGGCAGGCCGCCGGGGGTGTAGGTCGCCAGTTGCAGCAGGCTGATGCGGTCAAAGGCGCTGCCGGCCAACGCAGGCCAGTATTGGCTGGCCTTGTCCGACAGCGTGAGCTTGCCGATGGCCTGGGCGTAACCGCCCAGGGTTGCGGTGAAGGTTTTGCTCACTGAGCCGATTTCGAACAAGGTGTTTTGGTTGACCGGTTGCTGAGTTTCTTTCGATGCCATGCCGTAGTTAAAGTATTGCACCTTGCCGTTCTGCACCACCGCCACCGCCAGGCCGGGAATAGCCTGTTGCTGCATCAGCGGTTTGACGCTGGCGTCTACCACGGCCTGCAGGTCGGTGGCGGCCAGGCACTGGCCGGCGCCGAGAAACATTGCCAGCGCCGTTAAGTGACGCACTCCAAATACCGCTTGTTGGGGCATGATATCGCTTCCATGAGTATGATCGATTGAATGAACAGCCTGCGCGGGCGTGCCAAAGGTAGACAGTTCGCCGGGCCTGGGCAAACGATGATATTTCGCACCAGCCATTAGAAAAATTAGGGGCAAGCATGCTGCGTTCCCATCTGCCTCTCAATGCCCTGCGCGCATTCGAGGCCTCCGCCCGGCACCTGAGTTTTACGCGGGCCGCCATTGAGTTATGTGTCACCCAGGCGGCGGTCAGCCACCAGGTCAAGAGCCTGGAGGCGCAACTGAACGTCACCCTGTTCAAACGCCTGCCGCGTGGCCTGATGCTGACCCGCGAAGGCGAGACGTTGTTGCCGGTGCTGCGCGAATCCTTCGACCGCATTGCCCACACCCTGGGCCAGTTCGAAGGCGGGCACTACCGCGAAGTGCTCAGCGTTGGCGCGGTCGGCACTTTTGCGGTGGGCTGGCTGCTGCCGCGGCTGGCGGACTTCCAGCACCGCTACCCGTTTATCGACCTGCGCCTGTCGACGCACAACAACCGTGTCGATGTCGCCGCCGAAGGCCTGGATTACGCGATCCGTTTCGGCGCCGGGGCCTGGCATGGCACCGACGCCTGCCCATTGTTCGAAGCGCCGCTGACGGTGCTCTGCGTGCCGTCAATCGCCGAGCAGTTACACACGCCGGCCGAGCTGTTGAAGCACACAGTGCTGCGCTCCTATCGCGCCGATGAGTGGAACCTGTGGTTCCAGGCCGCCGGGCTGCCTGCCGACACCCTGGTGCCGCGCAGCATCGTGTTTGACTCATCGTTGGCGATGATGGAAGCAGCGCTGCAGGGCGTCGGCGTGGCGTTGGCCCCGGCGCTGATGTTCTCGCGACAACTGGAAAGTGATGCGATCCGCCAGCCCTTCAACGTGGGCATCAGCACCGGCAGCTATTGGTTGACGCGCCTGCAGTCACGCGCCGAAACCTCGGCGATGCTGGCGTTCAAGGCCTGGCTGACGGTGATGGCGGTGCAGGGCTGAAATTTTTCATCAAGAAGCAAAATGAAACAGTTGTCGGCGGCTAACCTCTACACATTCAGAGGCGGTCAGGCCAGGTATTTGTTGAACCACCCCAGCGTGCGCTGCCACGCCAGGTTCGCCGCCGCCTCGTCATAACGCGGCGTCGAGTCGTTGTGAAAACCGTGGTTGGCGCCCTTGTAGATATACGCTTCATAGGTAGTGCCCGCGGCCTTCAGGGCCTTTTCATAGGCCGGCCAGCCTTCGTTGATCCGCGTATCCAGTTCGCCGTAATGCAGCATGATCGGTGCCTTGATGCGCGACACGTCCTTGGCCTCTGGCTGCCGCCCGTAAAATGACACAGCGGCGCCCAGTTCCGGGTAGGCCACGGCTGCTGCATTGACCACGCCGCCGCCATAGCAGAAGCCGGTAATCCCGACTTTGCCGGTGCTGTTGTCGTGGTGCATCAGCCACTCGATGGCGGCGAAGAAGTCGTTCATCAGCTTGGTCGGGTCGACTTTTTGTTGCAGCGCTACGCCTTTTTCATCGTTGCCGGGGTAGCCACCCACGGATGTCAGGCCATCCGGCGCGAGGGCGATAAAGCCGGCCTTGGCCAGGCGGCGGGCGACGTCTTCGATATACGGGTTGAGGCCGCGGTTTTCATGCACCACGACCACGGCGGGGACTTTGCCGGTGGCCTTGGCCGGGCGCACCAGATAGCCGCGCACCGTGCCGTTGCCCTTGGGCGAAGGGTAGGTGATGTAGTCCGCGACGATGTCCGGGTCGGTGAATTTCACTTGCTCGGCCAGCGCATAGTTGGGGCTCAGGGCGGCGAGCAGCGCCGACGCGGTGAGCCCGCCGAAGGTGAACAGTGCAGCGCGGTCGAGAAACTCGCGGCGGTTGATCTTGCCGTGGGCGTAGCCGTCGTAGAGTTCCAACAGTTCGGGGGCGAAGTCTTTCGCGGTGAGACGAGTCATCGGTGCAGTCCTCGATTAGCGGTGCCAGTCAATGTAGACCAGGATCACGCGTTGCGAGCGTGGGCGGCGGCGGCCAGTTGCCCGGTATCGACGCGCACGAACACCGAATCGCCGATCGCCGTGAGCACATCGCCGGCGTATACCTCGCAGACCACGCGGCTTTTACGCCCCACATCGCCCTCGACCCGGGCACGCAAGGTCAGCGTGACACCCAGGGGCGTGGGCTTGATGAATTTGATCCCGAGATGCCCGGTCACGCAGTCGATACGCGGCAGGCTGCCGGGTTCGCGTTGTTCGGCGCGGTAGTGGTAGGCCATGGCGGTCCAGTTCGAGTGGCAGTCCACCAGCATGGCGATCAGGCCGCCGTAGACCAGATCCGGCCAGCCGCTGTATTTCGCTTCCGGTTGGTGCTCGGCGACCACGTGAATGCCGTCGGCGTCCCAGCGGCTCTTGATATGCAGGCCATGGGGGTTGTTGCCGCCGCAGCCGTAGCAGATGCCTTCGGGGGCGGTGGTGTCTTGCAGTGACGGGGTGTGCATGCCAAGTCCTTATTGTTCTGGGAGGGGACTGTCCTGTTTAACAGGACGCGCGCCGGATGGGAATAATGCCATCGCCGCAGACGCTAGCGCGCAAACCGCTTGGCTCCGGCCACACAGCCGATCACCGCGACTGTCACCAGCACCATGCCCAGGCTGACCTGCTCATGCAGCAGGCCCGCCGCCAGCGCCAGGCCGAAGAACGGTTGCAGCAACTGCAACTGGCCGACCGCGGCGATGCCGCCTTGGGCCAGCCCGCGGTACCAGAACACAAACCCGATCAACATGCTGAACAGCGCCACATAGCCCAGGCTCAGCCACGCCGGCAGGCTGATGCCGGTGAAGGTCGGCGGTGCGAGCATCAGGCTCAACGGCAGCGCCACCGGCAACGACACCACCAGCGCCCAGCAGATCACTTGCCAGCCGCCCAGGCTGCGCGACAGCTTGGCGCCCTCGGCGTAACCCAGGCCGCACACCAGCACCGCCAACAGCATCAGCAGGTCACCGGCCGGGGCGGCGCTCAGGCCCTGGGCGACGGCATACCCCATCACCAACGCGCTGCCCAGGATCGAAAACAACCAGAACACCGGGCGTGGCCGCTCACCGCCGCGCAGTACGCCAAAGAGCGCCGTGGCCAGCGGCAACAGGCCGATAAACACGATGGAGTGCGCGGACGTCACGTATTGCAGGGCCAGCGCCGTCAGCAAGGGGAAGCCGATGACCACGCCGAGGGCGACGATGACCAGGGGCAGCCATTGCGCGCGTGTTGGGCGTTTTTCCTTGAAAAAAACCAACAGGCACAACGCCAACACGCCGGCCAGGGTGGCGCGCAGCAGGGTGAGGAACACCGGTTCGAATTCCATCACCGCCAGACGCGTCGCCGGCAACGAACCGCTGAAAATCACCACGCCGATAAAGCCATTGATCCAACCCTGGGTGCTGTTGGCCAGGGGATTGAGCGGTGAGGTCTGTTCCATGAAGGGGGCCCGAAAAAAGGAGAGGTTGCGTGCGGGCCATGCTAGGCAGGAAGATTAAGACAATCAAAAAATTGTCATGGATACATCGCCCATGCCCCGCGCCCGTTACAAAAACCTGGTCGACACCTTCGCCGAGGACATCCGCAGCGGCAGGCTGTCGCCCGGCGAGCGTCTGCCCACCCATCGGCAATTGGCCGCGCGCCACGGCCTCGCGCTGGTCACCGCGAGCCGCGTGTACAGCGAGCTGGCGGCGATGGGCCTGGTCAGCGGTGAAACCGGTCGCGGCACCTTCGTGCGCGAGATCTCGCTGCCGCCGGGGCAGGGCAGTGGGCAGATGAGCGTGGCGCCGGGCATGCTGGATCTGAATTTCAACTACCCATCATTGCCGGGCCAGGCCGAGCTGCTGCGCACGGCATTGCGTCAACTGGCGCTGTCGGGCGATCTGCAAGCGTTACTGCGTTACCAGCCCCACGCCGGGCGCCAGCATGAACGCGCGGCGGTGGCGCGCCATCTGCTGAGTCGAGGGCTGACGGTCGAGGCCGACCAGGTGCTGCTGGTCAGCGGCGCGCAACATGGGTTGGCCGTGACGCTGATGGCGCTGCTCAAACCGGGGGATGTGATTGCCGTCGATGCGCTGACCTATTCAGGCTTCAAGGTGCTGGCCGAGACCCTGCACCTGGAAATGCTGGCGATCCCGCTCACCGCCAGCGGCCCCGACCTCGATCATCTGCACAGCCTGTGTCGCAAGCATCCGGTCCGCGCGGTGTATAGCATGCCGACCGTGCATAACCCACTGGGTTGGGTGATGAGCCTGGAGCAGCGCGAGCAGTTGGTAGCCATCGCCCGTCAGCACAACCTGATGATCATCGAGGACGCGGCCTACGCATTTCTGGCAGAACACGCGCCACCGCCGTTGGCGACACTCGCGCCGGAACGCACGGTGTATGTCGGCGGCTTTTCGAAAAGCGTCGCCACCGGCCTGCGGGTCGGCTTTGTGTCAGCCCCGGCGGCGTGGGTGAAGGCCCTGGAACGCAGCATCATGGCCACGACCTGGAATGTGCCGGGGGTAATGAGCGCGATTGCCGTGGCCTGGCTCGACGACGGCACGGTGGCTCAACTGGAAGCACAGAAACGCCAGGATGCCCGGGCGCGCCAGGCATTGGCGGCACAGGTGCTGAAGGGGCTGACGTACATCAGCCATCCTTCGTCGTATTTTCTCTGGTTGCCCCTGGCGGAAGAGGCCCGCGCCGATCAGATCGCCATGACCTTGCAGCGCGAAAATATCGCCGTGTCCACCGCCGAACCGTTTGCCGTATCCGCCCATGTACCGCATGCGCTGCGCCTGGCGTTGGGCTCGGTGGACATGACGGCGCTGCGCGAGGCCTTGCTGGCGGTACGCAAGGTGGTGGCGTGGTGACGCTATCCGGCACTTCCTGCTTAACTGGCACATCGCTATGCTACGGCGAAAACAACAAACCGCCTTGTGAGAAAACATGGACTTTAATTGGCACAGCGACCCCATCACCCGCAGCACCCCGATCACCCCGCGCTACAAAAACACCCAGAACGTGCGCCGTTTCATGCTTGAACACTGCGGCCCGGGGTTTAAGTTCGACCGCGCATTCATGGCCTGGATTCGCAACGATACGGCCAAAACCCTCGGCGATATGGTGGATGAGTGGCAGCGTCGAAACGCCGGCTTATGATTACTCAAGGCATGGCGACACTGGTTAACTACGGCACCCATTTGACGCCAGGCCTGCTGCTGTTCGGCGCGTGGTTCGCGCTCACCCCCAGGTCGATGACGGCGATCCGCATCCTGATTCTGTTGGCGGCGTTTGTGCTGATGCGCGATGCGATGACGCCGTTGCGCATGTGGGCGCTCAGTGACGATGTGCAGATTGCATTCACCGCCAACACCTTTGTGCTGGCGGCGCTGGGCGGTCTATCGCTGTTGCTGGTTGCCGGGCTCGCGTGGGTAGCGCCGGACTTGTCGCGGCTGGTCTTGTGGTCCAAGGGCAATTGCGCCGTCGGACTGGCGAGGGGCCTGGCGGTGGGCTGCCTGATCGGCGTACCGCTGCGGCTTTACCAGGGCGTGGATACGCAAGCGATCCACGATTACTGGGTGTGGCTGCCAGGCATGGTGGTATTGGCCTATGGCGCCAATGCGTTGGAAGAGGTGTTGTTTCGCGGTTATCTGCAGGGGTATCTGGAACAACAACTGACGCCACTGCGGGCGGCCTTGATCAGCGGCGTGGCGTTCGCGGCCTGCCATGCGTTCCTGGCCCTGAGCGTCACTCAATTGGGCTGGCCGGTGTTGCTGTTTACCCTGATCGAAGGGCTGGCCTGCGCGTTGTTGCGCATGCGTCATGGTGTGTTGGCCGCGACGCTCGCCCATGGCACGGCGATCCTGTTGATTGCCGTGCCTCTGGTTGCCTGAGTGAGCAGCGCAACCAAGTGGGAGCGGTGGCTCCCACCGTTGGACCGCGCGTCAGCGTGGCGTGAGCGCCGGCGTGCGCGGCGGAACCAGGCGTTTGCTGCCGGTGGCTTCATACGCTGACGCCAGCTGCAGCAACCTGGAGTCATCGTAGGCGCGCCCGGCAAAGGTCAGCCCGACCGGCATGCCGATATCCGCCATCACACCCATCGGCACGGTAACGGTCGGCACGCCCAAGTGGCGGATGGCAAGGTTGCCGTTGGCCACCCACACGCCATTGCTCCAGGCGATGTCGGCGGACGCTTCGTTCACATCGGCATCGGCAGGGCCGACGTCGGCGACGGTGGGGAAGATCACGGCATCGAGGCCGAGCTTATCCATCCAGTCTTCGAGGTCGATGCGTCGGGTCTGTTCGAGGCCGCGCAGGCCGTCGGGCAGGGTGCTGATCTGGTTCCACGGGGTGATCCCGCGTTGGGCCATCCGCACGTATTCGTCCATGCCGGCGGCCAGTTCGTCTTCACGGTTGGGCAAGGTGCCGGGGTCATGGGGGAAAATCTTCGGCCCGTCGACATCCGCCAGGCGGTTCAGGTTCGGGTCGTTATTGGCGCGCAGGAAGTCATCGAAGGCCCATGCGGACAGTTCCCACAACTCATCGTGGAGGAATTCCTTGGACACCAGGCCACGGGTAAACACCGTCGGTGCGCCGGGGCGGTCGCCTTCGCAGTTGGACACCAGGGGGAAGTCCACTTCGATGACTTCGGCGCCGGCCGCCTCGAGGGCCTGGCGCGCGGCTTGCCACAGGGCGATGACGCTGGCGCGGGTGTTGATCTTTTGCCCGGTCGGGCCACCGATGCCGGGTTTCTCGCTGGTGCCGGCGTCGGGGTCGGCGTTGATGTACATGCGCGGTACGCCAAAGCGTTTGCCGGCGAGGGATGCGGCGGTCGCGGCCAGTTCAGCGTAAGCCGCCGGGCGCACCGAAGCGACGCTGGGGATGGGCACCCAAGGTTGCAGGCGCCACAGGTCGCCGCGGGTGTCGGGGTCTTCGGCGACCACCACGTCGAGTACTTCCAGCAGGTCGGCCATGGTGCGCGCATAAGGCACCACCACGTCCATGGTGGGGGTCAGCGGCCAGTTGCCGCGCACCGAAATCACCCCACGGGACGGGGTATAGGCACACAGGCCGTTGTTGGACGCCGGGCCACGCCCGCTCGACCAGGTTTCTTCCGCCAGACCGAATGCCGCGAAGCTCGCGGCAGTCGCGGTGCCGGCGCCGTTGGACGAGCCGGAGGCAAACGGTGCCGTCAGGTAGGCGGCGTTATACGGGCTTTCCGCGCGGCCATACACGCCACGCTGCATGCCGCCATTGGCCATCGGCGGCATGTTGGTCTTGCCCAGGCAGATGGCACCACCGGCCCGCAGCCGTTCGATGCTGAAGGCGTCGCGCTGGGCAACCAGTTTGGCGAACGCCGGACTGCCGGACGCCGCCGTGAGGCCCTTGACCAGGTAACTGTCCTTGGCGGTATAGGGAATGCCGTCGAGCGGTCCCAGCGTTGCGCCCTTGGCCCGGCGCGCATCGGACGCCTCGGCTTCGTCCAGGGCCGCGGGGTTGCGCACCACCACGGCATTCAGCGCGGTCGCGGTCTGCGCGCCGTCGTAGGCGTCGATCCGCGCCAGATAAGCCTGGACCAGTTCGACGGCCGTGGTCTGGCCGGACTCAAGCGCCGCGCGCAATTGGGCAATGGAGACTTCGGTAACTTGCATCAGGTTTTTTTCGCCGCCTTCAAGTGGGGGTATGGCGGCAGTCTACGGACAGATATTTCACAAAACCAGCGCCGCATAACCTTCGAAAGCGCTGCGCATGACCTGCCATGTGAAGTCGTCGGCGGGAATCAGATGCTCGATCCGCAGCGAGGTGAGGGTAATGTCCTGGGGCATGCCGAAGGTGGTGAAGGTCGATAGAAAGTTCAGCTCGCCCTGGGTCGAGCGCACGCGGGTCAACACCAGTGGCGGCATGTCGCTGGGCAGTTCGGTGTGGGCGGGCACCGGCAGGCTGGTCAGCAGTGCCGCCAACGATGGGTTGGTCAAGGCCTCGCGGGTTGCCCGTTGCCAGGCGAGGGTGCGGATCTCTTCGGCGTTGATCAGGTGATCGCCCAGGCCGCCCGATTGCAGCAGGGTGCTCAGCAGGTTCACGCCATCGGCGGCGCCCGGGTCGATCCCGACCAAGCCAAAGAGCACGGCAGTGCTGGTGTTGGCCGCCAGCACCTGCCACTCACTGCCGAGCAGAATCGCCGGGGCGGGGTTGTTGGCGTGCAGCACATGGCTGACCGCTTCGCGAATGGCCGCCATGGCCGGCGAGGCGAGGGGGGTGGCGGCATAACGCGGGGCAAAGCCGGCGGCGAGGAATACGCGGTTGCACTGGTCGAGGGGCACCTGCAGCGCGCTCAGCAGATTGTGCAGGGTGCCGGGGCTCGGCTTGGCGCGGCCGGTTTCCAGGCAACTGAGATGACGCTGCGAGACTCCGGTGATCAGGGCCAGGTCGAGCTGGCTCAACTGTGCCTGGCGGCGCAGCCGGCGCAAGTGTTCGCCGGCGGTAGCAGGATTGTCCATGGCGTGACCATGACCTCCGAGGTCATTGCGAGGGGCTGAACCTTATCACTATCGTGGGCCTCGATCCCTTCAAGGAAGAGACCATGCACAGACCCTTTATCGCCCTGGCCGGTTTGCTCGGGTTTTCGCTGTATACGCTGATAACGATGCTGACCGCGGAGCAGTCGCTGCTGGCGTTTGGCCGGCAATTGCTGTCGCGCCCGGACACCGCGCAAGTGGTGATCGACCTGTACCTGATGGCGCTGCTGGCTTGTGTGTGGATGTACCGCGACGCCCGGCGGCGAGGGCGGTCGGTGGCGTCGGTGCTGCCTTACTGGGTGCTGACGGCGCTGTTCGTTTCGGTGGGGCCGCTGCTCTATATCGTCATCACGGGGTTGCGGGATGAATGAGCTATTGCGTGTCTATGCACTGTGCGTGTTGATGCTGTGCCTGAAGATGCTGGCGATTTCCTGCTATCAGGGCTTCTTCCGCCTGCGCGCGCGGGCGTTCACTAATCCCGAAGATGCGGCTTTCTTCAACCGTGCGCCGCAGCCAGACGAACTGCCGCAAGTCGGCCGTGCCGCCAGGGCGTGGGCCAATGACCTGGAGAACATTCCGCTGTTTTTTGTCCTCGGCGGGCTGTGTGTCGTGGCGGGCACCGCTTCGGTAGCCACGGGAGTGCTGTTCGGGGTTTTTACCCTGGCGCGGGTGGCACACACGCTCATGTACCTGATGGAGTGCCAGCCCTGGCGCACGCTGGCCTATGGGGTGGGCGTGGCGTGTCTGATCGGGTTGGGCGCGATGCTCGTGTTGAAAATGATATGAAGGGCACCGGCGTCCTCAAGCGCTAGCTGTAGGCGCCGGCCCCGTGCGATCGAGCCGCCGGATGCCCCGGCAGGCTCAACCGATCAAACGCCTTTGGTCGACGGCAACAGAATCGTCAGAACCCCCAGCAACGGCAGGAACGAGCACAGCGTGTAGACGTACTCGATGCCATGGCTGTCCGCGAGCAACCCCAGCAATGCCGCGCCGATACCGCTGAAGCCGAACATCAGGCCAAAGAACACGCCGGCGATCATCCCGACATTGCCCGGCACCAGCTCCTGGGCGAATACGACGATGGCGGAGAACGCCGACGCCAGGATGAAACCGATCACCACGCTGAGCATCGCGGTCCAGAACAGGTCGACATACGGCAGGGCCAGGGTGAACGGCGCCGCGCCGAGGATGGAGAACCAGATGACGGTCCTGCGTCCGATCCGGTCGCCGATCGGCCCGCCAAAGAAGGTGCCCGCGGCCACCGCGCCGAGGAACAGGAACAGGTAAAGCTGGGAACTGGCGACCGACAGGTTGAATTTCTCGATCAGATAGAAGGTGAAATAGCTGGTCAGGCTGGACATGTAGAAGTACTTGGAAAACACCAGCAAGGCCAGCACCACCAAGGCAAAGGTCACGCGGCCTTTCGACAGGCCGTGGGTGACTTTGCTGCCTTGCTTGAGCTTGAACAAATTGAGGTGGTTGCGGTACCAGCGGCTCAAGCCATACAGCACCAGGATCGCGAACACCGCAAACAGGCCGAACCAGGCGATATGCCCCTGGCCGTAGGGAATGACGATCGCCGCCGCCAGCAGTGGGCCGAACGCGCTGCCAGCGTTGCCGCCGACCTGGAAGGTCGATTGCGCCAGGCCGTAGCGCCCGCCGGAAGCCAGGCGGGCCACCCGCGACGTTTCCGGGTGGAAGGTCGACGAGCCGACGCCGATCAGCGCCGACGCCAGCAGGATCGCCGGGAACGTGCCGACAAACGCGAGCATCAGGATGCCAATCAAAGTACACACCATGCCCGCCGGCAACAGCCAGGGTTTGGGGTGGCGGTCGGTGTGGTAGCCGATCCACGGTTGCAGCAGGGAGGCGGTCAGTTGGAAGGTCAGGGTGATCAGACCGACCTGGGTGAAGCTCAGCCCGTAGTTGGCCTTGAGCATTGGGTAGATCGAGGGCAGCACGGCCTGGATCAGGTCATTGATCAAATGCGCCAGGGCGCAGGCGCCGAGGACGCGCATGACCAAGGGGCTGACTTGGGGCGGGCTGGAGGTGGCAGCGGGAGACGCGGTCAAGGTCGACATGCAGGCATTCCATACAAGGCAGTGAACGACGGGGACGGGCAGCGATGATTTAAACCGCCGCTCCATGGATGAACTCGGCGTTTATGCTAGATTTGTCGAAAACGCCTGTCTCGCGAAATTCGGGCAGCAAACATCGCAAAAGAGGCGAAGCCATCAAAACACTGGATAAATTTCTGCGGGATATCGATGAGGGCGAGTGGGCCGTCATCAGCTCGGCCACCGACTATCCGGAGAGCTGGGTGATCCCCGACCATAGCCACGAGAAGCATCAACTGCTGTACGCCACCGAAGGCGTGATGGTGGTGCATTCGGCGCAGAATCAGTGGACGGTGCCACCCAATCGCGGCTTCTGGATGCCCAGTGGGCATGTGCATTCGCTGCGCTGCGTCGGGGCGTTGAAAATGCGCAGTGTGTTTGTGCGCCCCGCGAGTTTTCCGAACCTGCCGAGCGAAACCAAGGCCGTCAGCATTTCACCGCTGCTCAGCGAACTGATCAAGGCGTCGGTCAGCTTGAAGCCGCCGTATGCCGAGGATTCGCGCGACGCGCGGATCATGCACCTGATCCTCGACGAACTGGCGCTATTGCCGGCCTTGCCGTTGTCCTTGCCCCAGCCTGCAGACCCGCGCATCCGCCGGATTTGCCTGGCGTTGCAGGACGACCCGGGCGATGCCTCGACCGTGGCGGATTGGAGCGAGCGCCTGGGCCTGGACCAGACCACCATCCAGCGCCTGTTCCGCCGGGAAACCGGCCTGACCTTCGGCCAGTGGCGCCAGCAAGCGCGGTTGCTGCTGGCGCTGGAGCGCATAGCCGTGGGCGAGAAGATCATCGATGTGGCATTTGAGCTGGGCTATGAAAGCCCGAGCGCCTTTACCAGTATGTTCAAGAAACAGTTCGGCAAGACGCCGAGTCATTTCTTCCGCTAGCGCAAGGCGCTGTCGAGCGCTAACACGGCGGGGTGCTCGCGCACACGTCCAGCAGACCGTTGAAGGCGTCGATGTCCAGCGGTCGGCTGAGGAAGTAGCCTTGGCCTTCGTCACAGGCCACCGCCTTGAGCAGTGCCAGGTGTTCGGCGGTTTCGATTCCTTCCGCGGTGACTGTCAGCGACAGGGCGCGTCCCAGGCCGACAATCGCCTGCACAATGGCCTTGTCATCGGCGCTGTCCTCCAGCCGGTTCAAGAAACTGCGGTCGATTTTCAGCCCGTCGAACGGGAACGCGCGCAAATAGCTCAGGGAGGAATAGCCGGTGCCGAAGTCGTCCATGGCGATGCGGATACCCAGGTGCTTGAGGGTGTGCATGACTTCAAGCGCGCCGACGGCATCTTCAAGCATCACGCTCTCGGTGATTTCCAGCTCCATGCGCGTTGGCTCGATGCCGGACTTATTCAGGGCGTACCGCACGCGCTCCACCAGGTTGCCGCGCTTGAATTCGGTGGGTGACAGGTTTACCGACACAAACAGCTCATCCGGCCACTGCGCGGCGCACGCGCAGGCGGTTTCCAGCACCCAGTCGCTCAGCGAGAGGATCAACCCCGATTCCTCGGCAATCGGGATGAACGTGTCCGGTGCGATCAGGCCACGCTCCGGGTGTTGCCAGCGCACCAGCGCTTCGGCGCCGACCATTTGCCCGTCGCTGATGCGGTAGCGCGGTTGAAAGTGCAGACGCAGCTCTGCGTGCTTGATCGCAAACCGCAGGTCGCTTTCCAGGCGGCGCCGTTCGATGATCCGCGCGTTCATTTCGCCGGAGTAAAAACGCCAGGTATTGCGCCCGGCGGCCTTGGCTTCGTACAAGGCAATATCGGCGTAGCGCAGTAACTCGGTGACGCCGTTGGCGTCATTGGGCGCGAGGGCGATGCCGATACTCGCGCTGATGAACACGTCCTGCTCGTCGACCCTGATCACCCGCTCGACGGACTCGATCAAGCGCCGGCACAGGGCTTCGACTTCGTCCTGGGCGCCGGCATCGATCAGGATCAGTACAAATTCATCGCCGCCGACCCGAGCGACCAGGTCACCGTGGCGCACGCAATCAGAGAGGCGGCTCGATACCTCATTGAGCACCCGGTCGCCGGCGGCATGCCCGAGCAAGTCATTGACCGGTTTGAACCGATCCAGGTCCAGGCTGAGCATGACCAAAGGGTGGGTGAGGGTGGGCAAGGCTTTGAGTTTACCGTCCAGAAACGCTTGCAGGCGCGTGCGATTGGGCAGCCCGGTGAGGGCGTCGTGCTGGGACAGGAACTCGATGCGGCGGCGCGCCTCGACTTCTTCGGTGACGTCGGTGGCCGTGCCGCGAAACCCGCCGCAGGGCATCTCGCGCGCCGACAGCCGGGTGGTGCGCTCCCGTCCCCGGGCGTCGACGTAGCGACACTGCAGGCTGATATCCGCGAGCCGCCCGGGCGTGGTCAGCCACTGAGAAAGGGCGCCGGCATCGGTGTCCAGCAGGTCGTACAGCGTGGCGCCGATCCAGGCCTGGCGGTCCAGGCCGGTGACGCTTTCGAAACGCTCCGACAGGTAGGTGAAACGCCACTCGCCGTCGATTTCCCAGACCCAGTCCGAACTGGCTTCCACCACATCGCGAAAGCGTGCTTCGCTGGTGGCCAGCGCGTTTTGACTGTCTTGCAGCGAGGTGTGGCTGTTGTCGAGGGCCTGGGCGTCCGCCGTGGTGCGGCGCACAATCAGCCAGGTCATCAGGCACACCAGCAACGCCGCCAGGCCCAGCAGCGGCAAACCGACAGCCATCAAACGCATACCGGGCCGCTCGGGGTGCCAGTGCAGGCTGCCGGCGGCACCGTTCTCACCAAGGGCGAACAACAAGGTCTTGCCGATTTCATCGGGTGTGGCGATGTGCAGGTGATCGACGCCAAAATCGTTGCCGATTTCGGTCAGCTTGGCGCTGTCGAGGATGTTGATGAAGAGCAATACCGAGGCTTTTCGGTCATCGGCGATCACGCTGGGGTCAGTGCCGGGCGTTATCGCCGCTGCCGCCACCAGCGTGGGGTTGCCGCGCACGTTAATGAACGTCGTGACCGGTGTGTCCGTCGCGGCGCCTGCGCGCGCTTGTTCGAGTAGCGCCGCGACGGGCTGGTCGAGCCATTCGGTCAGCTCAATCGGTTGCAGCTTGCCCTCGACCAACGCGTATACCGTGCGGTCCAGGTCGTCGACGACAAACACGCCTTGGAAACCGAAATCATGAAACAGCGTGGGCCCGACGTTTTCGCGGGTATAGGCCCAATCCGTGTCCACGGAAACGTGCAGGTGTTTGTAGGCATCGCCCCAGAATGCGTAATCCTTGACGGTCAGGCGCTGGGATTTTTCCAGGGACTGCACCGCCTTGCGCGTGTAGAAGGCGCTTTCGCTGTCTTCGAATCGGTTCAGTTCCTGGGCGAGGTACACCAGCGAATAGCTGGCCGCCGCAAACACACAGGCGAGCAGCACCACGCACTGGAACAACGACGTGCGCGCCATCGACAGGCTGGTGCGTTGGGAAAGGTTACGAATGATCGGGGCGAAGGTATTTGGCATTGATTCCCGCAGGGCGTCGCCGCTTGTCAGGGTGATGACAGGCTATCGGCAGCCTTACGCAGAAAATGAGCGTTTGAGGCGCGGCGCGCCCATTCTCCCGGTACCTGGCTCAAGTGTGGGCGGGTGCCCTTAGTTGATTCGAGGCATGGAACCTCATCCCAACAGCCGCCATTCGATGTTTTGCTCATTGACTGTGATGATGTCGGGCGGCAAAAAACGCCGCTTAACGGCCGCGGGTCTGCCGGTTGTCGGTTCAAGAAGTTTGGCTTTGGCCAATTGCTGGATCAGTGCTTCGCTGGGCTTTTCTGGTGGGACGTTGGCCAGGCGTGCTTCCAGCCATTGCAGTTTGCCGTCCCAGGCGGGGAGTTTGGCGGGGGGTAGGGGGAGGATGTCGTTGATTTCGGGGACTTTGGGGGCGGCATAGGAGTAGTTTGCGAGAATTCGCCAGATTTTTTCATAGCGTTCGGCGCGCTCCAAGTCTTCCTGTTGACCAATGTAGTACAACTGGTCATCAGGCTGAGGGCCACGAAAGCCTTTGCCCAAACGAGAGGCCGAACTTTCGTCGCCGGCAGCCACCCCCATCTGTAACACTTCGAGTGCCTGCTGGAAGAGCCCCATATTTTTTAGGTTGATGCCGAGGGCGCCAGCTGCATCACCGTGCCCCTGCTCAGCGGCACAGCGCCGCATTTGTCGAGCAATGTCAGGGGCGATATTAATGGGTGCCAGCTTGTCGCCTACAAAGGCTTGGGCCAGGGCACTCCCCTGATCAGAAGCCTTGCGGAAGTAGCGCAGAGCCATTTCCGGGTCTTGTTTTAGCCCAGCCGAACCGCTTTTCAGAAAGAGGCCGATAAAGTAGTACCCCGTCGCCACATTCGCGTCGATCAGTTGCTGGCTCAGGCGCAGATGCTCATCCCCTCTGAGCTTGAACTTTCCACGCATGGTCCCGTTCTGCAAGTTGATATTGGCCTTGTAGTGACCGTTCTCAGCGGCAATTCGATACAGTCGTTCAATCTCGGCATCAACGGTCTCGTCCTGCTTTAGCTGGTTATTTTTCTGCAACCAGCGGGCGTACTGGAATAGAACGTCGGTTCCGGCCGACGGTTGGGGAATGGTCTCGTGTACGCAGGTAAAGGTCAGTTTTTCCTTAGCCTCGGCGATCGGGTTCATGGGAAGGTCCTGGTTCAGGTAAGTAAGGGCATCGCCGTTATTACAGGCGGCCAACAGCAGGCTTGATAGCAGAAGCAATCGGCGCATCAATCGAGTTCCTTCACGGTCTTTCCATCCTAATAATGTCGACGCGACCGATAGAGCCGTACCGCCGCCCGTTGTCTTGTCGCCGACGCGAAAAATGCCTTGCATGCCTCACCCCAACAGCCGCCATTCGATGCTTTCCTCATTGACTGTGATGATGTCGGGCAGCAAAAAACGCGGCTTGTGACTCTCAACCTGCAGGGTGGGCATGATCTCGTTCTTCTCGAAACGGCGGATCACGCCATCGTTGAACCGCGCGTAAACATCGCGACTCAGGCTGAATGCCCGCCAATAGCCAGTCTGGGGGCAGGCCTGGCCGCTGGTGCAGGTCGGTTCGGGGTAGCTGGCCTTGATGAACGCGGGGGAGTCGGGCGTGGGTCTGCCGGTTGCAGGTTCAAGGAGTTTGGCTTTGGCCAACTGCTGGATCAGCGCTTCGCTGGGCTTTTTTGGCGGAACATTAGCCAGGCGTGCTTCCAGCCATTGCAGTTTGCCGTCCCAGGTGGGGAGTTTGGCGGGAGGTAAGGGGAGGATGTCGTTGATTTCGGGGACTTTGGGGTTGGCGTAGGAGTAGTCCGCTAGCAGGCTCCAGATTTTTTCATAGCGTTTAGCGCGTTCGAGGTCTTCCTGTTGACCGAGGTAGTACAACCTATCGGAGGAAGGATGACCGCGAAAGGCTTCTTCCAACCTACCAGCAGCGCTCTCGTGACCAGCTACAACGCCCATCTGGAAGACCTCAAGCGCTTCCTGGTACCGACTCTCGTTTTTAAGATCGACACCCAAAGCAATAGCTGCATCGCCATTACCCTGTTCAGCCGCACAGCGGCGCATCTGCCGGGCAACATCAGGCGCGATGTCAATCGGCGCCAGTATATCCCCTACAGCGTACTGAGCTTGGGTACTGCCCTGATCGGCCGCCTTGCGAAAATAGCGCAATGACATAGCCGTATCCTGCTTCAGTCCGGCAGAACCGTTCTTCAGGAAAACGCCGATAAAGTAATATCCCGTTGCCACATTCACGTCGATCAGTTGCTGACTCAGGCGCAGGTGTTCGGCACCACTGAGCGTGAAGTGGCCGCGCATGGTGCCGTTTTGCAGGTTGATGTTGGCTTTGTAATGGCCATTCTCGGCAGCAATCCGGTACAGGCGCTCGATCTCGGCGTCGACGCTTTTGTCCTGCTTGAGCAGGTTGTTTTTCTGGAGCCAGCGAGCGTATTGGAACAGCTCATCGGCCTCGGCGGACGGCGAAGGAATTTGCTCGTGTACACAGGTAAAGGCCAGCTTGGCTTTAATCTCGGTCAGTGGGTTCACGGCAGGGTCCTGGGTCGGGTGAGTAGGGGCGCTGCCGTTATCGCAGGCAGCCAGCAGCAGGCTTGTCAGCAATAGGCGTCTGCGCATCAGTCAAGGTCCTTCACGATCTTTCCACCCTAATAATGTCGACGCGACCGATAGAGCTATACCGCCGCCGGTTGTCTTGTCGCCGACGCGAAAGATGCCTCACCCCAACAGCCGCCATTCGATGCTTTCCTCATTGACTGTGATGATGTCGGGCAGCAAAAAACGCGGCTTGTGACTCTCAACCTGCAGGGTGGGCATGATCTCGTTCTTCTCGAAACGGCGGATCACGCCATCGTTGAACCGCGCGTAAACATCGCGACTCAGGCTGAATGCCCGCCAATAGCCAGTCTGGGGGCAGGCCTGGCCGCTGGTGCAGGTCGGTTCGGGGTAGTCGGCCTTGATGAACGCGGGGGAGTCGGGCGTGGGTCTGCCGGTTGCCGGTTCAAGGAGTTTGGCTTTGGCCAACTGCTGGATCAGTGCTTCGCTGGGCTTTTCTGGCGGGACATTGGCCAGGCGTGCTTCTAGCCATTGCAGTTTGCCGTCCCAGGTGGGGAGTTTGGCGGGAGGTAAGGGGAGGATGTCGTTGATTTCGGGGACTTTGGGGGCGGCATAGGAGTAGTTTGCGAGAATTCGCCAGATTTTTTCATAGCGTTCGGCGCGCTCAAGGTCCTCCTGCTGGCCGAGGTAGTCCAATTTATCGGAGGGAGGAGGACCACGGAAGCCATCTTCCAACCAACCCGCAGAGGTTTCATCACCCGCCATCACGCCCAATTGAAATGCCTCAAGTGCCTCCTGGTACTGATCATTGCTTTGAAGGTTTACGCCCAGAGCGCCAGCGGCCTTACCATTGCCCTGTTCTGCTGCACAGCGGCGCATTTGCCGAGCAACGTCCGGCGCGATGTCAATCGGCGCCAGTATGTCCCCCACTTCGTATTGGGCTTGCGCGCTGCCCTGATCGGCGGCCTTACGAAAGTAACGCAATGACATGGCCGTATCCTGCTTCAGCCCAGCCGAGCCGCTTTTCAGAAAGAGGCCGATAAAGTAGTACCCCGTCGCCACATTCGCGTCGATCAGTTGCTGACTCAGGCGCAGGTGTTCGTCGCCACTGAGCGTGAAGTGGCCGCGCATGGTGCCGTTTTGCAGGTTGATGTTGGCTTTGTAATGGCCATTCTCGGCAGCAATCCGGTACAGGCGCTCGATCTCGGCGTCGACGCTTTTGTCCTGCTTGAGCAGGTTGTTTTTCTGGAGCCAGCGAGCGTATTGGAACAGCTCATCGGCCTCGGCGGACGGCGAAGGAATTTGCTCGTGTACACAGGTAAAGGCCAGCTTGGCTTTGATCTCGGTCAGTGGGTTCACGAAAGTGTCCTGGGTCGGGTGAGTAGGGGCGCTGCCGTTATCGCAGGCGGCCAGCAGCAGGCTTGTCAGCAATAGGAATCCGCGCATCAGTCGAGGTCCTGAAGGGTCTTTTCGTCGTAGTAAAACTCGACGATCGGAGCGTATGGCGTCAGTTTTTGCGATTGGCGATCTTTGTTCTTATTGATGATCTTCTGCCAAGCCTTGAATGCTTTCGCGACATCATCCTGCGCCCCCCTCCCATCCGTATGCAGATCCCACAACCGTCGCCGCAACGCCCGCGTCACACTCATCCACTCATGCGCAATGTTCAGCTCGCTATCCACCTGCATGCTGCGCGTGTTGATATTCGCCGAGCCGTGGGTGGTGAACACGTCATTGACGATCATCAGCTTGGAATGGATGTACACCGGCATCCACTGCTGCCCCGCCGGCGAATCAGGCGCGACCAGTGAGCACACGTGGATTTTCAGGCCTGGGCGCGACTCTGGTTCAAGCGTGCTTTGCTCAATCGCCGCGATCTGGGCTTTGAGAGCTATCTGTCGAGACGCATTGTTTCTGGCGGCGTCCCGTTGGGCTTCACGGGCCTTATCGCTTATCTCGCCACCCCCCAGTGCGTCGGTCAGGCTGGTCAACGTGAGCAAGGCTTGTCGCTCAAGCAGTTCAGCCAAGGTCGGCGTCTGCGCGTTGGCTTGGGCTTTGGCCTGTTCAATGCGCTGCAACTTGGTGATTTCAGGAATGGTATCGCCGCGTCCGAGGCTTTCGAGCATGCGCTGGGTGTTCAAGCTCCCCGGCCCCACGCCGTCTGGGCTGGCATTGGTGATTACAAACAGGTGTAAATTTCCATGCAGGCCCGGATCACGCCCAGCGCCGGTTTGGACTTCGGCCGCCGCTTTGATCGCCTCGGCCAATGGCGGCCAGCGAAAGTACTGGTTCTCGATGTAGATGAATTGGGTCGCGTTGTTGACCGCCTTCAGGTAGATCTTTTCGATATCGCGCTTGCCGTCTTGTGCCTGGGTACGCACGATTTGGGCCAGCTGGCGGGTGACGCCGGGGGCGCATTGCAGTTGGGGTGCCACCGCCATCGCTTTGCGCGATGCGAGCAGGTCTTCGCCGGTTTCCTTGCGCCAGGCGGTGGCGAAGTTATGGTGCAGGTGCTCCAGAATCGGCCCGCTGATCTGGCTGGAAATATCCTGGCGTGGTGTGTTGCCACGCGGCCCGCGATTGGGTGCAGGCTTGCTGCCCTCGGTGCGGTTCAGTGCTGAGTGCTTGTCGGTGTCCCAGTACTCGTCGAGCATGTTGTGGCCCATGACAAAACCAACGGCGCGGTCTGTCTGTTCATAGTCGATCAGGACGGTCTTCTGATGGTGGGTCGCAGTGCTGGCCAGCACGCCCAACGTGCTGAGGCTGAGCTGTGGGTCGAGGCTTTTGTATTTGGCCTGATAGGCAATTTCAGCCCGTTCATACATGCTGAAACCGCGGCCGACAAACACCGGCACATTACGAGCCACTCGGATCGCGGGCGCTAAGTGATCGGCGAATGCACATCGGGAAAACCATTTCCGATCTTCGGTATATTGGTCAGCGGTGGAGCTCTGCATCGCCCGATCCTTGATACGAAGCGGTCCTTTACCGGGAAGGTTGGCCTCGCCCCCTGCGCCCGCAGCATTGAACGGCATCTCCCAACCGAGCACCCGAACCTCGATCCCTTTCCCGGCTTTGGTCATCAGCAGTTCGCCAATGCTTGGGGCACTGCCATCGCGGATAAAGTACATCGACGGTTGAAACCCCCAGCAGATGATGTCGATGGTTTTAGTGGCTTGGGCGATAGCCAGATGCACGGCCTCGAAGGCTTCTTCACCGTTGATCAGCGGCTTATAGGTGGCTTTCGCAGGAGGGTACTCGGTGTTCGGCACGTACCAGGGCGCGGAGCAGGTCACCTGCTGTGTGTGTTGCAGGGCGACGGGGGCGACGATATCGGGTTCAGTCATGAAGTTTTCCCTTCCTGGTCATTGATCACGGCGGCATACAGGGCACGGTGATCCGTGTGCGATGTGGGTTGGCTCACCTCGGTGTCGGCTCGCGAGAGGTGGTTGTGCATGCCGCCATTGGCCAGGTGTGCTTGTTCGGCATTGCGATAGTCAGTAGGCACCGGGATCTGGTAGCTCACCCCGTTGGCTAACACCATTCGGTACTGCTGCGTCACGACCGCGTGGTCGATCGACACTTGCCCGGACTTGTCCAATACGCCGTGATTGAGCACTGCACCATCGGCGTAGAGCGTGTAGGGCATGCCTGCCCAGCCTTGATCAGGGGCATTGGGGGTTTGCGGCACGTTGAACCGCAGCGCTTGTTTGAACAGGCTTTGTGGGTACTCCGGATCTGCGGCTTTCTGGCTGGCTGGACCGAGGGCTTCGAAGTACGCCGATTTGATCAGGTAGTCGCCCAGGGTCCCTGACTCGATGCTGCTCGCATCGAGGGTGATGTAGCTGCCGCCGGCATTCAGGGTGATTTTCTGCTTCGCGACGATACGGATTTCATCTTCGCTGCTGATGATCTCCAAACCATGGCGGGCCATCAGTTGCAGCGCGTCGTTTTGTGCCTGGATCTTTACCGAGCCCTGGTTGGAGATCAATTGGATGCCCAGCTTGCGCACGAATAGGCTTACCCCTTGTCCCACGCCGATGAACAGGCGCTTGACCACACTGATATCCGCCTCGGCTCCGGCGTTGATCATCAGGTTGTCCTGAGCGGCCAATTGCAGGTGCTGGCCGCTGGTTACGGCAACGCCTTGGGGGGCGCTGAGCAATACGACCGAGGCCTTGAGTTGATCGAGCTGGTCTCGCATCAATTTCAGTTGCGCTTGCACATCCGCTGGACCTGCGTTGGCGGCCTGGGCATCGGTCGATAATCCTTCCAACTGGTCACTCGCCTGTTGCAACCGGCCCAGCGCGGTGCTCATTTCCAGCATGTGTCCCTGAGCCTTGGGTTGTGCGTCGGCACTGATCAAGATCCCACTGCCGGCACGAATGGCGGCATGCCCATCGGTCCGCAACTCCGCGCCCTGGCCTCGCGGTTGGCGCTTGGCATCAACCAAATGCCCCAGGTTGAGCTGGCTCTTACCACTGTGCTCAGTACTGAGCTTCACGTGTTCTTGCCCTCGCGTGTCGTCCATGCGCAATTTGTTATTGGCGGGGGTGCGCAAGACGTTGCGTTTGTAGTTGCGCAAGGTCACATGGTCAGGATGCTGGCTGTCGTGCAGGGCATGGGCGATGTAGGGCCGGTCGGGGTCGCCTTGTTCAAAGGAGATCGCCACTTCGGTGCCGGGGATCAACGGCAGGTGCAAGCCGTGGGTGTCGCCGGCGTAGGGCCTGGCCAGGCGGAACCAGAGGCTTTCTTCGCCGGGTTTCCAGGTGTCGCGGTCGAACAGGAAATTGACCTTGTAGCGGCCTTCGATGTCGATGTGGCCGTAGGGGTCGTGCTCCTGCGGGCTGGTGACGCGGGCCGGGACGGTGCCGGCGATCCGAGGTTTTGGCGGCAGTGCTGGGCGAAAGCACACGGTTTCCGAGTAGGGAATGGCTTCAAAGTTGATTTCAAAACTGCGATCGCGGGCGGCGTGGGTGGTCAGTTGCGTGATCACCGCGCCGGGAGCGAAGGCCTGCGGCGCGCCGCCGGAGATGTTCAGGACCTGGCCGGGCGCCAGGGCGGCGCTACTGCTGACGCCGCTGAGTCGGGTCTGGCCGTTGAGGTAACGCTCGTGACGCAGGCGAGCATAGAAGTAGCCACTTTCGCTTTGCAGGTCTTCGTCATGGGCGTATCGGTCGCCCATCCCCGTGTACGCTTCGGCGTAGTGATAAGCCTCGCCGTAGGTACCGCTGGCGCCACGCGTTTGGTCGATCTCGCCATTCAGGTGAGCGTTGGCCACGTGGTGATGGTAGGTGCGGATGTTGACGCGTTTTTCCACCACGTGGTGGCTCGATTGCAGGCCCCACGTGCTGTCTTTTCCGCTGCTGCTGAGCCCGGATTGCGGACGGTAGGCCAGCTCGACATCGAACGTGTAATGACGCTGGTCGTCGTGAAATTCCACCACGTCGATGTTCAACCGCTCATCGTGGGTGAAGCGATACCAGATGCCCACATCGGCCAATAAGCGCGAGATAAAGGCCAGGTCGCTTTCGCCATATTGCATGACCTGCTCGCGCCTGGGGTATTCGCGCACCAGCTTGAAGAGGAAGTCCTGGCCTTCAAAGTCGTGGCGGCTGCGCAGGATGCTTTCGACGATCTGCGGGACAGATTGGTGTTGATAAATGCGGAACTGGCGGCCTCGCCCAAGCAGGGCCAGGCGCGGTTGCAGAGTGATTTCGTAGCGGGCTTCATCAACGGAGCCGGACAGGCGTTTGAAGCCGGTGACCACGCCGTGCAAGACACGCAGCGGTTCGCTCGAGGGCACGCTCAGGCCGCGAAAGGGCGGAGGCTGCGGCGCCCCGTACAGACTGAAGCAGGCGTTTTGGCCGAGCATCTTTTCAGCGGCAATGTCGCCGTCGGTGCTGGTGAATTCCACAGCATAGTTGAACGGTTGGCTCAGGCCTTCTGTGCCCTCGAAGGCCAGGACGTCGAGCGGCTCGTCAACATCGCGGACAGTGAGCGTGTGCCGACGATGGTCGAAGAAAACGCTCGGTAATACGCTGGAAGCCATTCCTTTTACTCCTAGGCGCGAAAGCCCGAAGAGTAAAGATTTGGTCTCGGTGATTAATGTCGGAAGATTCGCCTTTACGAGACAGCCACTTCCTGAACGTGTTTTTGCGCTCCCGCTCACACAGGGAATGCGGCGTGCTCGACGATGTCCTCAGTGAGGCGCCGAACTTGGCGATTTGGCGTGTCATCCTACAACCATGGTTTTCATGGTCAGCGCTGTATCCGCAGAACACCAAGATAAACGGCAATCTTTCAGATTGACAGCGCAGAGGTCGCCCGCTATAAAAGTCACAGTTGTACGACGACATATGACGTTACATATGTCTTATCTAACAAAAATAAAAAGTGATGCCATGAACTTGAACGAGCCCATCAACGCCCATCGCGTGGGCCAAGCGGTAGGCAACTATCGCTGGACCATCTGCGCGATGCTGTTCTTCGCCACCACCGTCAACTACCTCGACCGCCAGGTGCTCAGCCTGTTGGCGCCACAGTTGTCCACGCAATTTGGCTGGAGCAACACCGATTACGCGAACATTGCGGCGGTGTTCCAGTTTGTCTATGCGATTTCCATGCTGTTCGCCGGGCGGTTCGTCGACAAGATCGGCACCAAGGCGGCCTATGTCGTGGCAATCGGCATCTGGTCCACCGGCGCCATCATGCATGCGTTCGCGGTGCCGATGGGCGAGGGGATCGCGGCCGTGAGCGGCGCGATTGGCCTGGCGGTGATTCCGGTGTCGATCGCGGGCTTTATGCTGGCCCGTGCGGTACTGGCGATCGGCGAGGCGGGCAACTTCCCGATTGCGATCAAGGCCACCGCCGAGTACTTCCCCAAGAAAGAACGCTCGCTGGCCACCGGCATTTTCAACTCGGGCGCCAACGTCGGCGCGATCCTGGCGCCGATCTGTGTGCCGCTGATCGCCGGGGTGTGGGGCTGGGAAGCGGCGTTCATGATCATCGGCATGCTCGGCTTCATCTGGGTCGCGGTGTGGGCCGCGCTGTATGAAAAGCCCGATCAGCAAAAACGCCTGTCGGCCGAGGAACTGGCCTACATCCGCAGCGATCAGACGGTCCAGCCGTTCACCGCGCAGGCTGCAGGCGCGGCGTCGCAAAAAGTCTCATGGTTCAAGCTGCTGACCTATCGCCAGACCTGGGCCTTTGCCTTCGGCAAGTTCATGACTGACGGCGTGTGGTGGTTTTTCCTGTTCTGGCTGCCGACTTATCTGTCGGCGCAGTACGGCATGAAAGGCGCCGATATCGTCATGCCGCTGGCGGTGCTGTACAGCATGACCATGGTCGGCAGCATCGGCGGCGGCTGGTTCCCCAGCTACTTCATGGCGCGTGGTGATGCGCCCTACGACGGCCGCATGAAAGCCATGTTGGTCATCGCGCTGTTTCCGCTGGTGGTGCTGCTGGCGCAACCGTTGGGCTACATCAGCTTCTGGGTGCCGGTGTTGCTGATCGGCGTGGGAGCGTCGGCGCACCAGGCGTGGTCGTGCAATATCTTCACTACCGTGTCCGACATGTTCCCGCAGAAAACCGTGGCCTCGGTGGTCGGTATCGGCGGCATGGCCGGTGGCCTGGGCGGGGTGGTGATGACCAAGGTCGGCGGCTGGGTGTTTGACTACTACAAGTCCATCGGCGATATCCACACCGGCTACATGATCATGTTCGCGATCTGTGCGCTGGCGTACCTGGTGGCCTGGAGCGTGATGAAGACGCTCGTGCCGCGCCACAAGGAAATCACCGACCTGTAAACCGGGCGGGGCTTGAGTCGTGCCAGCCCCGCATCACAACGCACGCGCCCAGGTCTGGCTGATCAATGGCTTGCCGAAACTGAGAGTGGGCTCTTCTTCAACCAGCTCAAAACCGGCTTTCTGGTAGAGCCTGCGTGCGTCGGTGAGGGCGCTCATGGTCCACAGCATCATGCGCGTGTACCCGGCATGTCGGGCAAAGCGCAGGCATTCGTCCACCAGACGCTGGCCGATGCCCAGGCCCCGCGCACTCGCGTCGACGTAGAGCATGCGCAACTTAGCGGTGCTGTCGTCATGGCGCACGACGAACACTGAGCCTACCACCGCGCCGTCTTTCTCCGCGATCCAGCAGCGCTCACGGGGCGGGTCGAACTCGCGCAGGTACTTGGCGACAATCTCCGCCACCAACGCTTCGAACTCCCAATTCCATTGGTATTCTCGCGCATACAGTGCCGATTGCTGCTGCACCACCAGGCCCATATCGCCAGGTTGGGGGTCGCGCAACACGTAGTTCGGCGTGCTGCCTTGCAGCAACGTCTGAATGCGCTGCATGGCTGCGGTCAATTGCTGTTGTTGCGGCTCGGGCAAGGCACTCAATAAGGCCATGACTTCTTGCTGGGTTTTCTCTTCCAGCGGAGCCAGGACTGACCGGCCGAGGTCGCTGAGGTGCAGTTGCACCGCGCGCGCATCGGTGATCGAGCGGACTTTCTGGATCAAGCCCTTCTTCTCTAGCCCGCTGATCAACCGGCTCAAATAACCCGCGTCGAGACTGAGCATCTGACACAAGTCGGCGCTGGTCAGGTCGCCACGCGAGGACAGTTCGTACATCACCCGGATTTCGGTGAGGGAGAAGTCGCTTTGCAGCAGGTGTTCCTGCAGCACGCCGATCTGGTGCGTATAGAAACGGTTGAAGCCGCGCACGATACCGGCGCGCTGCACAAGCAGGGGAGTGGACATGATGTGCGCTCTAATAGTTGCCTTGGGCAATTATATTGTTGCCTTAGGCAATTATGTCAATATGTTTAATTCAGCCGAACAGCACCTTCATCAGCGCGGCAACGATGGCTTCCGGTGCGTCTTCCTGCACCAGATGCCCCGCGTGCGGGACGCGAATGCAGGTCGGCTCCGCCAGCCGGCTCGCGAGTGCATCGCCTTGCGCCACGGCGAGCCACTGATCTTCCTCGCCCCACAGCAGCGTCACCGGGCAGCGGATCTCGGCGAGTCGCTGTTCGATCGCGTCGGTGTAGCGTTGATCCATCTGTGCGATCTGTCGATAAAAGGCCATCTGACCTGTTTCGCCGGTCCACGGTGCGACATAGGTTTGCAGCACCTCGGCCGGCAGTGGCTTGAAGGCGGCACCTTGGATGTAGGCGTGCACAATTGCCTCGTGGATATATGCCGGTGCTTCGCTGAACGCCGATTCGTGCAGACGCACGTGCTGGATCAACGGGGAGCCCCAGGGCGCCATCGCGACGGGATCGACCAAGGTCAGGCTGGCGTAGTTGCAGCCATCCAGCAGATGGGCGCGCAGCGCCGTGGCACCGCCGAAGTCGTGGGCGAGCACGTGCGGGCGGTCCAGTTGCCAATGCTTGAGCAGCGCCGTGAGCAGGGTGTTTTGCATGCCGAGGGAGACGTCCTGGCCGGAGGCTTTTTCCGACTGGCCGTAGCCGAGTAGGTCGTAATAGAACACGCGACACCGTTGCGCGAACAACGGCGCAATACGCCGCCAGACCTGGGACGAGAAGGGCGTGCCGTGAACCATCACCAGCGCCGGTCCCGCCGTGCCGATGTGCCCCCAGCGCACGGCCTGGCCGTGGAAATCAAAGGTGTCGGGTAATGCAATGGCGTCACGCGCGATGGTCATCGATGAATCTCCTGTGAGGATGATGCGAACGGTTATGAACACGCCGCCCGACACCGGCAAATATTGAGGAGTGCGCAGCGGTCATCAGGCTTATCCATGAGGCCGTGCCTGCATGGTGCATAACCCCGATGCTGTGCTACAAACGAGTTCTCGGCCCTGAATGCATAACTTCAGATTATGAATATGTTCGGCAAGACCTTACCGCCGCTCGCCAGCTTGTTGCCTTTCGAGGCGGCGGCGCGCCTGGAGAGTTTCTCCAGGGCCGCCGATGAGCTGCACATCACCCAGGCCGCCGTCAGCCGGCAGATCCGCGGGCTTGAGGACAACGTCGGGGTGAAGCTGTTCTGCCGGCGCAATCGCGCGGTGTTTCTCACGCAAGAGGGGCGTGAACTGGCGCAGGTGGTCAGCCAGGCACTGCTCAGCATCAGCGAGAAGGCCGCCGCTCTGCGTGCGACGCCCCAGCGCAACCGTGTGGTCCTGCTCTGTCAGTTGTGCGAAGCGTTTTACTGGCTGATGCCGCGGCTGTCGAGCTTCCACCAGCAATACCCGGCCATCGAAATCCAAGTGGTGACGTCCGCCCGGCCACTCGCCGAATTCAATGACCACTTCGATGTGGCCCTGCAAAGTACGCGGCGCGCCAGCGGGCCGCATGCGTTGATGTTCTCTGCCGCCGACGAGGTGTTCCCGGTGTGCAGCCCGGCCTACCTGAGTGCGGAACGACCGCTGCACCTCAGCGAGCTGCAGCCCTGTACGTTTTTGCACCACAGCTCCGAGCCGCCCCATTTGATGGAGTGGGACAGCTGGTTGCAGGTGTTCGGTCAGACGTTGGCCAGCGACGCGCGCAGCGCCACGTTCGACAGCTACCCGCTGATGCTCCAGGCCGCTGTCGAAGGGCATGGGATCGCCATGGGCTGGCGGCGCACCGCGAGCCGGCTGATTGAAAGCGGGGCGCTGGTAAGGCCGTGTGTCGAGAGCGTGCATTTACCGCAGGCGCTCTCGGTCTACCGACAGCAGGGCGGCGGCAACCGCCCCGAGGTGATGGCGCTGTTGGCCTGGCTTGAGGCGCAGTTGCAGAATCAGGGCTGACGGGAGCGAAACCGCTTGCGCCAACCATGTGGCAATGTAAGCGTTCTACGCGTATTTCAAACATCCTTCGACAGCGAAAACGGAGCCTTTCCTTATGCCCACCCTGCACCTGCTGTGCGGCAAGATCGCCTCGGGCAAGTCGACGCTTGCCAAGGCGCTCGTCAGTGAACACGCCGCCATCTTGCTCAGCGAAGACCTGTGGCTGGCACAACTCTATCCCGGTGAAATACTCGCGGTGGCCGATTACGTGCGCTGCGCCCAACGCATTCGCGGGGTCCTGGGGCCGCTGGTGATCGATCTGCTGCAGTCGGGCGTCAACGTGGTGCTGGACTTCCCGGCGAACACCCTGGCCAGTCGCGAGTGGTTGCGTGGCCTGGCCCAGGCCGCACAGGTGGAACATCGCCTGCACTATCTGGAGCTGGATGACGACACCTGCCGCAGCCGCCTGCATGCTCGCAATGCCCAGGGTGAGCATGACTTTGCCGCGACCGATGCCGAGTTCGAACTGATCACCCGCCACTTCTGTGTGCCGAGTGAGGACGAGGGCTTGGTCATTGAGGTCCATCGCCCATGAGCATGGAATGGCCAGCGGGATTTCAGCGCTGATGTCATCGGTCACGCCGACACTGACGCGGCGTGACCGTTCTGTCACGGCTCAGTAGACATCGCGCAAGTAACGCTTCTGCTCACTCATCCGCCGCCAGTAATCGACGGCGCTCTCGACGCCCAGCCCGCCGTGGCGATGGGCAACCTGGCGCAGCGCCTGGTCGACATCCTTGGCCATGTGGCTGGCATCCCCGCAGATATACAACTGCGCGCCTTCCTGCAGCCAGCGCCACAGCTCGGCGCCGTGTTCGCGGATGCGATCCTGCACGTAGATCTTCTGCGCCTGGTCGCGGGAAAACGCCAGACTCAGGTGGCTGAGCAAACCGTCGCGCTGCATGCCCTGCAGTTCATCCTGGTAGTAAAAATCGCTCGCCGCATGTTGCTCACCGAAAAACAGCCAGTTGCGGCCCTGATGCCCCAGGGCCCGACGTTCCTGCAAAAACGCGCGGAAGGGCGCCACGCCGGTGCCGGGGCCGATCATGATGATCGGCACATCGCCGTCGGCGGGAAGCCGGAAGTGCTTGGAGGGCTGCACGAACACCGGCACTTCGCCGTTGCCGGCACGGTCGGCGAGGAAGGTGGACGACACCCCCTTGCGCTTGCCGTAGCGCACGGCCGCCACGGTGAGGTGGACTTCACGCGGGTACGCCTTGGCGCTGGACGCGATCGAATACAAGCGCGGTTGCAGGCGCTTGAGCGTGCCGAGCAGTTCGTCCGCCGAGCAGTCGACGGGGTATTCGTGCAGCACGTCCGCCAGTTGCCGGCCCCACAGCCAATCTTTCAGTTCGGCTTTGCGCTCAGGTTCGAGCAGGTGTTTCAGGCCTGGCTTGGCGCTGCGTGCGGCAATGAAGGCCAGGGTCTCGCTGTTGGGCCGGGCAATTTCAAAGTGCTCGGTCAGGGCCTGGTGCAGCGGCACGTCGCCGAGTCTGTCGATGTTTACGCAGGTGCTGGAACCCAGGCGCGTCAGCTCGAGCAACTCGCTGACCAGTTCCGGGCAGTTGCGTGGCATCACTCCCAGGGCGTCGCCGGCTTCGTAGGTCAGCGCGGAGTCCGCCAGGTCCAGGGAGAACTGGCGGGTTTCCTTGTGCGGACTTTGCTGGTTCAGGTGCAGGTTGAGCAGCAACCGTGACGCATGAGGCTTGGGTTTGCCGCTCGGCGTGGCGAGCGCGACGGGCGTTGCCGGGCTGAGGGTGTGTAGGAACTGTGTGAACCAGGCATCGGCGCGCTCTTCGAATTCGGTATCGCAGTCGACGCGCTCCAGCAAGCGCGTGGCGCCCAATTCGAGCAGGCGCCGGTCGAGTTGTTTGCCGTGCTGGCAGAACTGGTCGTAGTTGGGATCACCCAACGCCAGTACCGCGAAGCGCAGCGACTCCAGGCGGGTTTCGGCGAGGGTCAGGCTGTGCCAGAAACCTTCGCCATTGTCCGGCGGGTCGCCGTCGCCGAAGGTGCTGCTGATCAGCGCGAGGTTCTGCGTGTGCGCCAGTTTGCTCGCGGGGAAGTCCGCCATCGCGCTCAGCTCCACCGCGATGCCGCCGGCGCGCAGGCGTTGGGCAAAGCGCTCGGCCAAGGCTTCGGCGTTGCCGGTTTGCGAGGCCCACAGCAAGGTGACGGCCGGGGTGTCGGCAGCGGGCGCCGGTGCCACGGCGCTGGCCTCGGTGCGGCTGAACAAGCCGCCCAACAGGCCGTCCAGCCACAGCCGCGCGTCCCTGGCCACGGGCGCATTCGCCGGCAGTGTCGGAACACCGCTGGCCTGGCGCGCAGCACTGGATTGCAGGCCACTGAGAAAACCGGCGAGGTAGGTACGCTCATTGTCGCTCAATGACGGCGACGGCAGGTTGCGGATGCCGACCAGGTCGGCGAAGGCGTCGAGGCGCGACATGGCGAGTTCCTCTGTTAAGGGGGAAACGGGGTGGGCGGCCGGTGCCGATACATCGAGGAACTGGTGCTCGATCAGCTCGACCCGTTGCAGGGCGACCGCACAGAACTTGAACTCGGGCTGCAGCGAAATCGGGTCGACCGCGTCATGGGTCACGGCGTTGATCGCCAGGTTGTCGCCGAACACATCGTTCCAGTGAAACGGCGCAAAACAGTTGCCCGCCCGCACACGGTCGCTGATCACTGCGGGCAGCACGGCGCGGCCGCGTCGTGAGCGCACCTCGACCGGGTCTTTGTGCTTGATGCCCAGGCTGGCGGCGTCGTCGGGGTGGATTTCCACGAAAGGGCCGGGGTTGAGTTTGTTCAGCGTGGCGACCTTGCCGGTCTTGGTCAGGGTGTGCCACTGGTGTTGCAGGCGGCCGGTGTTGAGCACGAACGGGAACGCTTCATCGGGCATTTCCGCCGGGGACAGGTGCGGGCGTGGGAAAAACCGGGCTTTGCCGTGTTCGGTGGCGAAAACGATCGTCGGCTGGCGGCCGTCGGCGTCGGTCTTGAGGGGCTGGTTGATGCCGTTGTTCAAGTAGCGGATCGGGTTGCGCTCTGCGGCCTCAATCGACGCGCACGGCCATTGCAGCGGTCGTTCGCGCAGGCGCGCATGGCTGGCGCCGCGAATGTCGTAGCCGGTGGCGGGGTTCCAGGCGCGCTTGATCTCGTCGAACACCTCGGCGGCGGACGCATACGTGAAGGCGTCGGCGAAGCCCATTTCGCACGCGACCCTGGCGATGATCTGCCAGTCGGCCAGCGACTCGCCGGGTGGCTCCACGGCTTTTTGCATCAGGGTCAGGTTGCGCTCGGAGTTGATCATCACCCCTTCGGCTTCGGCCCACAGCGCGCCGGGCAAGAGGATGTCGGCGTAGCGATTGGTCTCGGTATCGAGGAACGCATCCTGGGTGATCACCAGTTCGGCGCTTTGCAGCGCTTCGATCACGGTCTGGCGATTGGGTGCGCTGGCCACCGGATTGGTGCAGATGATCCAGCAGGCTTTGATCTGCCCGGCCGCCATTTGTTCGAACATGCCCACGGTGCCACTGCCGGCCTGGCGCGGCAGGCTGTCGGCGGGCAGGTTCCACAGTGCTTCGATAAATGCGCGGTCGGCGTCGACCAGCACCGAGCGCTGCCCAGGCAGGCCGGGGCCCATGTAGCCCATTTCACGACCGCCCATGGCGTTGGGTTGCCCGGTCAGGGAGAACGGCCCGCTGCCGGGGCGGCAGATCGCGCCGGTGGCCAGGTGCAGGTTGCACAGCGCGTTGGTGTTCCAGGTGCCGTGGGTGCTTTGGTTGAGGCCCATGGTCCAGCAGCTCATCCACTCGGCGGCCTGGCCGATCCAGTCGGCGGCTTGGCGGATGTCGGCTTCGGCCAGGCCGGTCAGTTCGGCGACCCGCTGCGGCGGGTAGTCTTCCAGAAAGCCGGGCATGGCCTCCCAGCCTTCGGTGAACGCGGCGATAAAGGCCGGGTCGGTGTGCCCGTTTTTCACCAGCAGGTGCAGCAAACCGTTGAGCAGCGCGAGGTCGGTGCCCGGCTTGATCGGCAGGAACAGGTTGGCCTTGTCGGCCGTGGCGCTGCGCCGCGGGTCGACCACGATCAGTCTGGCGCCGGCCTTGACCCGGTCCATCATGCGCAGGAACAGGATCGGGTGACAGTCGGCCATGTTGGCGCCGATCACGAAGAACAGGTCGGCGCGGTCGAAGTCTTCATACGAGCCGGGCGGCCCGTCGGCACCGAGGGAGAGTTTGTAGCCGCTGCCGGCGCTGGCCATGCACAGGCGTGAGTTGGATTCGATATGCGCGGTCCGCACAAAGCCCTTGGCCAATTTGTTGATCAGGTACTGGGCTTCCAGCGACATCTGCCCGGACACGTAGAACGCCAGGGCGTCCGGGCCATCGCGGTCGAGGATTGCGCGCAAGCGGCCGGCGGTCTCGCTGATGGCCTTGTCCATGCCGATCCGCACCGGGTCATGCTCCCGCGCCTGGCGCAGGTAGGCGTTTTCCATGCGGCCGGACTCGGCGATGGCTTGCCCGCAGGTGGTGCCTTTGGTGCAGAGCCGGCCGGCGTTGGTGGGGTGGGCCTTGTCGCCGATCACCTTGACCACGCGGTTGTGCTCGACCTGCATGACGATGCCGCAGCCCACGCCACAATAAGGACACACGCTGCGTACACTTTGGTTTGCCATCGGTAACCCTCGGATCATTTCTGCCGCCCATAAAAAAACGCCCTGCAACCCTCCGTTGGAAACGGGGATTACACGGCGCCTTTGTCGTGAGTGGCAGTCTGCGTTGACTGCTTGGTATGCGTATTCCTAGCAAGTCACGCGCCAGGTTTTTCACACGCCGCTGTGACGGGCCTGGTTGCCCCCAGCGCGGGCCCGTCACGCGCAGAAATGCACTTTTATGACGCCGGAGCGCACCAGTTGGAGGCACAACCAGCGGTGTCTGGCAGGGTTGAGCACCGTTTGCAGCCTTTGCGACGGGCATGGCGGCTGGTTGGCACAGAGCCTGCAAGCACACTGTACAACCCACCTCGGTCAACGACGATCGACAGGCCATACAGGTCATGGGCACCAGCGGTAGAACCGGCGAAGACGTCCGGATCGACCCCGCATCAGAACAGGCAAAGGCGCCTGGAACCGCAAGGTTTCAGGCGTTTTTTTTTGCTTTTTAAACCGTGATGAGCTTTGTCGGGTGCTTGATATGAATTCCACTCTCGCCAGTCTGAAACAGCTGAAAACCCTGATCGTCGTCGGCAATGGCATGGTCGGCCATCATTGTGTGGCGCAACTGATCGAGCGCGGCGCCCTGGAGCACTATCGCCTGCATGTGTTCAGCGAAGAGCCGATGCGTGCCTATGACCGCGTGCATTTGTCCGAATACTTCACTGGCCGTGATGCCGAGTCGCTGGCGTTGTCGCACGCTTCGCTGTACCAGACGCCGGGCGTGACCCTGCACCTGGGGGCGCCGGTACTGGAAATCGACCGCGCCCGCCGTGAGGTGATCACCGCTACAGGCAGCGTGGCGTATGACAAATTGGTCCTGGCGACCGGCTCTTATCCGTTTGTGCCGCCGATCGACGGCGCGCAAGGCGATTCGCGGCTGGTCTACCGTACCCTTGAAGACCTCGATGCCATCCGTGGCGCCGCCGCGAATGCGCGGCGTGGCGTGGTGGTCGGCGGTGGTCTGCTCGGCCTGGAAGCCGCCAACGCCCTGAAAAGCCTGGGCCTTGAAGCCCATGTGGTGGAGTTCGCGCCGCGCTTGATGCCGGTGCAACTGGATGACTTCGGCGGGCTGGCGCTCAAGGCGCAGATCGAGCGCCTGGGCGTGGGCGTGCATTTGTCCCGCGCCACTCAATCGATCAGCGCGGGCGAGCAGTACCGCTATCGCATGAACTTTGCCAATGACGAGTTTCTGGAAACCGACCTGATCGTGTTCTCCGCCGGCATCCGCGCCCAGGACGCACTGGCCCGCCAGGCCGGCCTGGAGATCGGCCCGCGCGGCGGGGTGGTGATCAATGATGAATGCCTGAGCAGCGACCCGGACATCTACGCGATCGGCGAGTGTGCGTCGTGGAACGGCAGCCTGTTCGGCCTGGTCGCGCCGGGTTATCAGATGGCCCGAGGGGTGGCCGCCCTGTTGTGCGGGCAGACCGCCGAGCCCTTTGTCGGCGCGGACATGTCGACCAAACTCAAACTGCTGGGGGTGGACGTGGGTTCCATCGGCGACGCCCATGCACACACCCCCGGTGCGCGCAGCTACCAGTTCATCGACGAGGCCAGCGCCAGCTACCGGCGCCTGGTGGTGGACGCCAGCGGCAAGCAGGTGATCGGCGCGGTGCTGGTCGGCGACAACAGCTACTACGACACCTTGCTGCAGTACATGCAGAACGGCATTGCGTTGCCGTCCGAACCGGCCGGCCTGATCTTGCCATCGTCCGCCGGCGCACCAAGCCTCGGCCCTGGCGCGTTGCCGGAGTCGGCCACCGTCTGCTCCTGCCATAACGTCACCAAAGGTTCGATTTGCGCGGCCATCGACAGCGGTTGCGCCGACCTCGGCCTGCTCAAGGCGCAGACCAAGGCCTGCACCGGTTGCGGCGGCTGCGCCGGTTTGCTCAAGCAGGTGTTCGAGCATGAACTGGTCGCCCGTGGCGTCAGCGTCGACAAGAGCTTGTGCGAACACTTCGCCTACACCCGCCAGGAGTTGTATGCCCTGGTACGCGTGGAAGGGGTGATCACCTTCGAAGAGTTGCTGGCCAAGCACGGCCGTGGCCACACCGGTTGCGATGTATGCAAACCGGCGGTGGGCTCGATCCTCGCATCGTGCTGGAACCAACCGATCATGGACGCCTCGCTGGTGCCGTTGCAGGACACCAACGACACGTTCATGGCCAATATGCAGAAGAACGGCACCTATTCGGTGGTGCCGCGTATTCCGGGCGGCGAAATCACCGCAGAAAAACTCATCGCCATCGGTGTGGTCGCGCAGAAATACCAGCTCTACACCAAGATCACCGGCGGCCAGCGTATCGACCTGTTTGGCGCGCAATTGCATGAGTTGCCGGACATCTGGGCCGAGCTGATCGACGCCGGGTTTGAAACCGGGCACGCCTACGGCAAATCCACGCGCACGGTGAAGTCGTGCGTCGGCAGCACCTGGTGCCGCTACGGTGTGCAGGACAGCGTGAAAATGGCGCTGCTGATCGAGGACCGCTACAAGGGCCTGCGTTCGCCGCACAAGCTCAAGTTCGCGGTGTCCGGCTGCACCCGCGAATGCGCCGAAGCGCAAAGCAAAGACGTCGGTGTGATCGCCACCGAGAAGGGCTGGAACCTCTACATCGCCGGTAACGGCGGCATGCGCCCACGCCACGCCGAGCTGTTCGCGACCGACCTGGATGACGCCACGCTGATCCGCTACATCGACCGCTTCCTGATGTTCTACATCCGCACGGCCGACAAATTGCAACGCACCTCGGTGTGGCGTGAAAGCCTGGAAGGCGGCCTGGATTTCCTCAAGGACGTGATCCTCGACGACAGCCTGGGCCTGGGCGCCGAACTCGAAGCGCAAATGCAACTGGTGGTCGACCGGTACGAATGCGAATGGGCCAATGCCCTCAAAGACCCGGAAAAACTCAAACGCTTCCGCACCTTCGTCAACGACAAACGCCCGGATCCGGACATCCATTTTGTCCACGAACGCGGCCAGCGCCGGCCGATCATGGCCGCCGAACTCAACCTGATTCCCGTCATCGAGGAGCTTGCCTGATGAGCCAGTCCAACACTTTGCGTAACCTTGCCACCTGGAAAAGCGTGTGCAGCGAAAGCGACCTGGTGAACAATTCCGGCGTGGTGGTGTGGTACGACGGCGCACAAGTCGCGCTGTTCTACCTGCCGGACGCGCCGGACCAGACCCTCTACGCCATCGACAACCATGACCCGGAATCCGGCGCGAACGTGATCGGCCGCGGGCTGGTCGGCAGTATCAAGGGCGATCTGGTGGTGGCTGCGCCGATCTACAAACAGCATTACCGTCTGGCGGACGGCCAATGCCTGGAGACACCGCAGCAGCGCTTGCGGGTATGGCCGGTGCGGTTGAATGCGGGGGTGGTGGAGTTGGGGGTGAGTTGAGGCGAGGTCGGCCGAAGGCGCCCATCCTCCAGCTGCCTGCGGCATGTGGAGAATGGGCGCGTGCATATCCGCCGTCAGCGGTTGAAACGTTCAACCAGTGCGTATTGGGTGGACGCGGTGTGGGTCAGTTCCTTGCTCAGGTCCGCGGATTGATGGGCCTGGACCGACGTCTGGTCGGCCAGTTCGGCGATGGTGGTGATGTTGCGGCTGATCTCTTCGGCCACCGCGCTTTGTTCTTCGGTGGCGGCGGCGATCTGGGTGGTCATCTCGGTGATGTGGGACACCGCTTCGCTGATGCCGACCAGCGCCTGGTCGGCCTCAAGCACCCGGGCCACGCCTTCCTGCGCCTGGCGCTGGCCGTGTTCCATGCTTTGTACAGCGTTGCTGGACGATGCCTGGAGCTTGGTGATCAAGTCATGGATCTGGGTGGTGGAGTGCGACGTGCGTTGCGCCAATTGGCGGACTTCGTCGGCGACTACGGCAAAGCCGCGGCCCATATCCCCGGCACGCGCCGCCTCGATCGCGGCGTTGAGGGCCAGCAGGTTGGTCTGGTCGGCGATGCCTTTGATCACGTCGACGACAGTGCCGATTTCGTCGCTGTCGCGGGCCAACTGCGCCACGGTGACACCGGTTTCGCCGACCACGGCGGAGAGGCGCTCGATGGCTTCGCGGGTATCGCGGGCCACCTCGCGGCCACGCCCGGTCAGCACGTTGGCTTGCTGGGTGGCGTCCGCGGTGCGCTGCACATGGCTGGCGACTTCCTGGGTGGTTGCGGCCATCTGGTTGACGGCGGCCGAGACCTGCTCGGTTTCGACGCGTTGACGGTCAAGGCCGGTCGAGCTGGCCGTGGCCAGTCGGTTGGATTGCCCGGCCAGCGCGTTGAGCTGCTCGGCACTGTCCTGCAGGCGGGTGAGGCAGGTTTTCAGCCGAGCGTTCTGGCTGAGGAACGCGGTTTCCAGGCGGCCCTGGGGGCCGTGTTCATCGCTGTACATCTGCGCAATCAGCGCATCCGAGGTCGACGGTTCGACGCCCGAAAGCAAGCGTAACGTTGCACGCCGACGCACCTGCGCGCCGATCATGCTCACGGGCACCGCAACGGCTACCGCCACGGCCATGGCCAGCGGCGCACTGAGGAACAGCCCGCCCACGGCGCCGGCAAGCCCGGTGGCGACGTAGGGCACGCTGTCGAATAACGTCGACAGCCAACTGTCCCGGCGCGAAACCGCCGATTTGTCCTGGCTCAAACGCCGGTAAAGCGCCTGGGCACGTCGGATCTCATCGGCGCTCGGCTTGACCCGTACCGACTCGAAGCCCACCACGCGGCTGCCTTCGAAGATCGGTGTGACGTAAGCATTGACCCAATAATGGTCGCCGTTTTTCGAGCGATTCTTGACGATACCCATCCACGGCAGGCCTTGCTTGAGCGCGCACCACATATGGGAAAAAACGGCTGACGGGACGTCGGGATGGCGCACGATATTCTGCGGGGCGCCGATCAACTCGGCGCGTTCAAAACCGCTGATATCGACAAAAGCATCGTTGCAGTAAGTGATCATCCCTTTAACATCGGTTGCGGAGATGAGCTTCTGCGAAGGCGCGAGCGAAATCTCGCGCTGTGTCACGGGTTGGTTATTGCGCATTCGACTACTCCCAGAATTGCCTGTAGGACATCGGCAAGCATTCAGATAAGTTGAAGACCGATTGTCTGACAATCTCAAACAGCAACATTGCAGCGGTCTAAATCAGGTATTCAGCCCTGTCAGTCGGCGGCCGAAACGCGAAAGCACAAGACTTCAAACGCAAATACCGGATAATGGCGACCAATTTGAAGTTCGCTATTTTGGTAATCCCGTATGGAAATTAAGGTTAACTTTCTCGACAACCTTCGACTTGAAGCCAAGTTCGATGACTTCACGGTGATCGCCGATCAACCGATTCGCTATAAAGGCGACGGGTCGGCGCCGGGGCCATTCGATTACTTCCTGGCTTCGTCGGCATTGTGTGCGGCGTACTTCGTGAAGTTGTACTGCGAGACACGCAATATCCCCACGGACAATATCCGGTTGTCGCAGAACAACATTGTCGACCCGGAAAACCGTTACAACCAGATTTTCAAGATCCAGGTGGAATTGCCGGCAGATATCTCCGACAAGGATCGCCAAGGCATCTTGCGCTCTATTGACCGTTGCACGGTGAAGAAAGTGGTACAGGCCGGCCCTGAGTTCGTGATCGAAGAGGTGGAAAACCTCGACGCCGACGCCCAGGCCCTGTTGATGCCTAATTCCACTTCCGAGGCGGGCACCTACATCGTGGGCAAGGACCTGCCGCTGGAGCAGACCATCGCCAACATGTCGGGCATCCTGGCCGGCCTGGGCATGAAGATCGAGATCGCCTCGTGGCGCAATATCGTGCCGAACGTGTGGTCGCTGCATATCCGCGATGCCCATTCGCCGATGTGCTTCACCAACGGCAAGGGCGCGACCAAGGAAAGCGCGTTGGCCTCGGCGTTGGGCGAGTTCATCGAGCGCCTCAACTGCAACTTCTTCTATAACGATCAGTTCTGGGGCGAAGAACTGGCCAATGCGCCGTTCGTGCATTACCCGGACGAGCGCTGGTTCCAGCCTGGGCGCAAGGATGAACTGCCAGCGGAAATCCTCGACGCCTACTGCCTGAACATCTACAACCGCGACGGCGAGTTGCGTGGCTCGCACCTGTTCGACACCAACTCGGGCAATGAAGACCGCGGGATTGTGGCACTGCCGTTTGTGCGCCAGTCGGACGGCGAGGTGGTGTATTTTCCGTCCAACCTGATCGAAAACCTGTACCTGAGCAACGGCATGAGCGCCGGCAACACCCTGGCCGAAGCCCAGGTGCAGTGCCTGTCGGAGATCTTCGAGCGGGCGGTCAAGCGTGAAATCATCGAAGGTGAATTCGCCCTGCCGGATGTGCCGGCTGACGTGCTGGCCAAGTACCCGAGTATTCTGGCCGGGATCCAGGGGCTGGAAGCCCAGGGCTTCCCGGTGCTGGTCAAGGATGCCTCGCTGGGCGGCGAGTTCCCGGTGATGTGCGTGACCTTGATGAACCCGCGTACCGGCGGTGTGTTTGCCTCGTTCGGCGCGCACCCGAGCCTGGAAGTGGCACTGGAACGCAGCCTGACTGAATTACTCCAAGGCCGCAGTTTCGAAGGCCTGAACGATCTGCCGCAGCCGACGTTCGAAGGTCACGCGGTGACCGAGCCGAACAACTTCGTCGAGCACTTTATCGACTCCAGCGGCGTGGTCTCGTGGCGCTTCTTCAGTGCCCGCTCGGATTACGAATTCGTCGAGTGGGACTTCTCCGGGCAGGGCGAAAATTCCAACGCCGAAGAAGCCGCGACGCTGTTCGGCATTCTCGAGAACATGGGCAAGGAGTCGTACATGGCGGTGTATGAGCACCTCGGTGCCACCGCCTGCCGCATCCTGGTGCCGGACTACTCGGAAATCTATCCGGTGGACGACCTGATCTGGGACAACACCAACAAAGCCCTGTTTTTCCGCGCCGACATCCTCAACCTGCATCGCCTGGATGACGCGCAGCTCAAGGCCCTGGCCGAACGCCTGGTGGAAAGCGAACTGGACGACTACACCGATATCACCACCTTGATCGGCATCGAGTTCGACGACAACACCGCCTGGGGCCAACTGACCATCCTCGAATTGAAGCTGCTGATCTACCTCGCCCTGCAACAGTACGAGGAAGCGAAGGAAGCGGTGGAAATGTTCCTGCAGTACAACGACAACACCGTCGAGCGCGGCCTGTTCTACCAGGCGGTGAACGCGGTGCTGGAGATGGAACTGGATGAAGACCTGGAATTGGCGGACTACGAGGCCAACTTCCGGCGGATGTTTGGTAACGAGCGGATGGATGCGGTGATCGGCTCGGTCAACGGCAGCGTGCGCTTTTATGGGTTGACGCCGACCAGCATGAAGCTGGAAGGGCTGGACCGGCATCTGCGCTTGATCGAGAGCTATAAAAAACTGCACAGCGCGCGGGCCAACGTCACCCTGGCCTGACGCGGTACCCAGTGTGGGAGGGGGCAAGCCCCCTCCCACATTAAGATGGAACTGGCAGACTACGAGGCGTCTGCAAAAACTGCACGGCACGCGGGCCAACATCACGTCAGCCTGACGCAGCATCCAGTGTGGGAGGGGGCTTGCCCCCGATAGCAATCTGTCAGTCACTGAATCAGGAGACTGGCCCACCGCTATCGGGGGCAAGTCGAATCGTCGCACCGCCCCTCCCACATTAGATATAGGCCAAGGCTTGCGCGAGGTCCGCGCGCAAGTCCTCCACATCTTCAACCCCCACCGACAACCGCACCAACCCATCGCCAATGCCCAATTGCGCCCGCGTCGCTGCCGGGATGCTGGCATGGGTCATGATCGCCGGGTGTTCGATCAGGCTTTCCACGCCGCCAAGGCTTTCGGCCAGGGCGAAGAGTTTGACGTGTTCCAGGAAACGCCTGGCGCCGGCCAGGTCGCTGTTCAATACCACCGAAATCATCCCGCCAAACCCGCGCATCTGCCGACGTGCCAGGGCGTGCTGGGGGTGCGAGACCAGGCCCGGGTAGTGAACCCGCGCCACCTGCGGTTGGTGTTCGAGCCAGCTCGCCAGGTCCAGTGCATTGCTGCAATGGCGCTCCATGCGCAGGGCCAGGGTTTTCACGCCGCGCAGGGTCAGGAAGGCGTCGAACGGCCCGGCGATGGCGCCGACCGAGTTCTGCAGGAAGCCCAGGCGCTCGGCCAGTTCGGGGTTGTCACCGACAATTGCGATGCCGCCGATCACGTCGGAGTGGCCATTGAGGTATTTGGTGGTGGAATGCACCACGATGTCGCAACCCAGCTCCAGCGGGCGCTGGATCCACGGGCTGGCGAAGGTGTTGTCGGCCACGCAGAGGATGCCGCGGGCGCGGCAGATGCGCGCGATGGCGCTGAGGTCGGTCAGGCTCAGCAGCGGGTTGCTGGGCGTCTCGACCCAGACCATGCGCGTGTCGTCCTGCAACGCGGCTTCAAACGCTTGCACATCGCTCAAGTCGACATAACTGAAACGATGCCCGGCGCTGCGTTGGCGCACCTTGTCGAACAGGCGGAAGGTGCCGCCATACAGGTCGTTGCCGGAGACGACATGGCTGCCGGCATCCAGCAACTCCAGCACGGTGGAAATCGCCGCCAGCCCCGAGGCAAAGGCAAACGCCTGGCGGCCGCCTTCCAGGTTGGCCACGCAGCGTTCCAGGGCGAACCGCGTGGGGTTGTGGGAGCGGCCATAGTCGAAGCCCTTGTGTACGCCGGGGCTGTCTTGCCGGTAGGTGGAATTGGCGTAGATTGGCGGCATCAGCGCGCCGGTGGTCGGGTCGGGCGATTGCCCGGCGTGGATCACACGGGTGGCAAACGCGCTTTTATCGGGCTGACTCATGCAAGGGATCTCCGCAGGTGATTGAGCAGGTCGACACGGGTGATCAGGCCATGGAAGCCCGACGCGTCGGCGATGATGGCGACCAGGCCGCGATCCAGCTCCGCCTGCAACTCGGCGAGGCTGGCGCTGGGGTCGAGGGTGTGCAAGGTTTCGGTCATGGCGCTGGCGACGATCATGGAAAAGTCCGCGGCGTCGTGGTGCAGGCCCAGCAGGATGTCGGATTCGTCGATCACACCCACCAGTGCCTGGCCATTCACCAGCACCGGCAATTGCGAGACATCGGCCAGGCGCATGCGCTGGAAGGCCGTGAGCAGGGTGTCGTCGGGGCTGACGCTGATCACGCGGCCGTCTTCGAAGCGCCGGGCGATCAGGTCGCGCAGGTCGCCGTAGTGCTTGTAGTGCAGCAAGCCCGCGTCGCTCATCCATTGGTCGTTGTAGACCTTCGACAGGTAACGCGTGCCGGTGTCGCAGACGAAGCTGACCACGCGCTTGGGCGCGGTCTGTGCGCGGCAATAGCGCAAGGCTGCGGCGAGCAGGGTGCCGGTGGACGAGCCGCCGAGAATGCCTTCGGCCTTGAGCAACTGGCGGGCGTGGTCGAAGCTCTCTTCATCGCTGATGGAGTAGGCGTGGCGCACGCTAGACAGGTCGGCAATCGAGGGGACGAAGTCTTCGCCGATGCCTTCCACCGCCCAGGAACCCGGGGTGACCAGGGTGCCACTGCGGCTGTACTCGGCCATCACCGAACCGACGGGGTCGGCCAGCACCATCTCCAGCGCCGGCTGCACCCGCTTGAAGAAGCGCGTCAGCCCGGTGAGCGTGCCGGCCGAACCGACGCCGACCACAATCGCGTCGAGGTCATGCTCGGTCTGCGCCCAGAGCTCCGGCGCGGTGCTGGTTTCGTGGGCGAGCGGGTTGGCCGGGTTATTGAACTGGTCGGCGAAGAACGAGCCCGGGATGTCCTTGGCCAGGCGCGCGGCCACGTCCTGATAGTACTCGGGGTGGCCTTTGCCGACATCGGAGCGGGTGATATGCACTTCGGCGCCCATGGCCTTGAGGTGCAGCACCTTTTCGGTGGACATCTTGTCGGGCACCACCAGCACCACCCGGTAGCCTTTCGCCCGGCCCACCAGCGCCAGGCCCAGCCCGGTGTTGCCGGCGGTGGCTTCGACAATCGTGCCGCCGACGCGCAGGCGGCCGTCGCGCTCGGCGGCGTCGATCATCGCCAGGCCGATGCGATCCTTGATCGAGCCGCCGGGGTTTTGCGATTCGAGCTTGAGAAACAGCGTGCAGGGGCCGGTGTCGAAGCGGCTGATCCGCACCAGCGGAGTGTTGCCGATCAGTTCAAGCACGGCGGGGCGGGCAAGCGTGGGCATGTCGTCACCTGGGTGTAGGGTGGGGGGACAGCAAACGGCAAAGCGTGGCTTGGAACATAGGCCGCTATTGCACGGGTCGCAACTGCGCGGTCGGCCGGCTGTCTTTTTTTGGCGCATGAGCGAAGGCTCGGTGCGCCATCGGTGGGCAGTCTTGCCGCGCCGCCTGGGCGCGAACCCGCGCAATCGTTGGGTGTGCGCAGCTGGCCTGGGGTTTGCTAGAAACAAATCCAAACTTGGATACAAGATGGAGACCCTTATGCAGAGTGTTATCGGCTGGACCCTCGGCGAATGGCGTGAGGCCTATCGCAACGGGACGATCACCCCGGACATCGTGCTGACCCTGGCCGCGCAATACGCCGCCGCCGACAACGCCTGGATCGCGCGCGCGCGGCCTGAACAACTGACGGCGCAGTTGGCGCAATTGAGCGAGCGGCTGGCGGCGGTCGGTGGCGATATGACCCAGTTGCCGTTGTATGGCGTGCCGTTTGCGATCAAGGACAACATCGACGCGGTCGGTTGGGAGACCACGGCGGCGTGTCCGGAATTTGCCTACGCCCCGGCGTCGGATGCGAGCGTCGTCGCCAAGCTGCGTGCGGCCGGTGCGATCCTGATGGGCAAGACCAACCTCGATCAGTTCGCCACCGGCCTGGTGGGCACCCGCTCGCCGTATGGCGCGGTGGCCAACAGCTTCAATCCGGCGTATGTCAGCGGCGGTTCCAGCTCCGGTTCCGCCTCGGTGGTCGCCCGGGGTTTGGTGGCGTTCTCCCTGGGCACCGACACCGCCGGCTCCGGTCGGGTGCCGGCGGGGTTCAACAATATCGTCGGGTTAAAACCCAGCAAAGGCCGCCTGTCCAATACCGGCCTGGTGCCTGCGTGCCGCACGGTGGATTGCATCTCGGTGTTTGCCCTGACCGTGGAAGACGCCGAATCCGTGGCGCAAGTGGCCGAAGGCTACGACGCGAGCGACGCTTATTCCCGCGCCAACCCCCATACCGCGCCGGTGGCGGTGGGGCGTGCGATCAAACTCGCCATTCCGGCGACCCTGGAGTTCTTCGGCGATACCCAGAACCAGGCCGTATTCGAGCAGGCCGTCGAGCGCTTCAAGGCGTTGGGTGCGCAGATCACCCCGGTGGATTTCAGCCCGTTCAAGGCGCTGGCGGACCAGTTGTATTTCGGCCCATGGGTCGCCGAGCGCACGGTCGCCCTGCACAGCATGCTTGAACAGCAGCCGGACGCGATCAACCCGGTGGTGCGCGGCATCGTCGAAAACGGGCTTGAGTACAGCGCCTGCGACGCTTACAAAGCTGAATACCTGCGCGCCGACCTGAGCCGGCGCATCAACGACACGCTGGCGGGCTTCGACGCATTGCTGGTGCCGACCTCGCCGACGATTCGCACCCAGGCCGAGATGGCGCTGGAGCCGGTGCGCTACAACTCGCAATTCGGCTATTACACCAACTTCACCAACCTGGCGGACCTGTGCGCGCTGGCGCTGCCCGCCGGCTTGCGCGCAGATGGCTTGCCCAGCGGCATCACCTTGTTGGCGCCGGCCTGGCATGACACGGCCCTGGCCCATTTGGGCAAGCGCTGGCAAGCCGGCCTCGGCCTGCCGCTGGGCGCCACTGCGCGCGAGTTGCCCGCACCGGCCGCACCAACCCCCGCGCCCGGCAGCGTGCGCTTGGCGGTGGTCGGCGCACACCTGAGCGGCATGCCGCTGAATTTCCAACTGACCACGCGCAATGCGGTGCTGGTGGAGCAAACGCTGACCGCCGACAGCTATCGACTCTACGCGCTACCGGGCACCGTGCCGCCCAAGCCTGGGCTGGCCAGGGCGGACAGTGGCCGCTCGATCATCGTCGAGCTGTGGGACATGCCCATCGCCCGCTTTGGCGAGTTCGTCGCCGAAGTCCCCGCACCGCTGGGCATTGGCAACCTGAGCCTGACCGACGGGCGCAGCGTCAAAGGCTTTATCTGCGAACCCTGGGCCCTGGCCGATGCGCTCGACATCACCGAATTCGGCGGCTGGCGCGCCTTTATCGCGAGCCGGGGCTAAGCATGCCGGGCTCAACCCTGAAAAATCCCAAGGCGCGCCCCGACAGCCTGGCCGAACGCATCTACGCGCAGCTCAAGGCGGATATCTTCGACTTTCGCCTGCTGCCGGGCGACCGCTTCAGCGAAGGCGAAGTGGCCGAGCGCATGAACGTCAGTCGCACCCCGGTGCGTCAGGCGCTCTATCGTCTGGAGAAGGAAGGTTACCTGGAGGTGTACTTCCGCAGTGGCTGGCAGGTGAAACCGTTCGACTTCACCTACTTCGAAGAGCTGTATGACCTGCGGATCATTCTGGAACTGGCGGCGGTCAACCGCTTATGCCTGATGGATGAACCGCGCCCTGCGCTGTTGCAAGGGTTGCAGGCGATCTGGCAGGTGGAGGAGGGCGAACGCCAGCAGGACACCCAGGAGGTGTCCGCGCTGGACGAGCGCTTTCACTGCGCCCTGGTGGAAGCCACCGGCAACCGCGAAATGGCGCGCATGCACTACGCCATTACGGAAAAAATCCGCATCATCCGCCGGCTCGACTTTACCCAGGCATCGCGGATCGCGGCGACCTACGAAGAACACGCGCAGATACTCGACGCTATCCTGCAACGGCGCGGTGAAGAGGCGCAGCAGCTGCTCAAGCGGCATATCGAACTGAGCAAGCAGCAGGTGCGCAACATCACGTTGCACCGGTTGCAGGTGGCGCGGGACACTCAATCAACCGGCTTCACAGCAACGCTTGCAGACGGCTGACGGTGGCATCGCCGGCCCGCTGCATCGGTGCGCGCAATTCACTGCCGATCAGCCCCTGCACGGCCAGCGCCGCCTTGACCGGTGCCGGGTTGGGCTCCATAAACAACGTATCGATCAACGGCAGCAACTGGAAAAACGTCTGCCGCGCCTCGCTCAACTGGTTATCCCGCACCTGCTGCCACAGCGCCACGAACTGCTCGGTGTGTACATGTGCCGACGCTGCGATCGCCCCAGTGGCGCCAAGGCACAACGCGTTAAAGATCTGGATGTCCTCGCCACACAGCACATCCACCGCCCCACTGGCCAGTAGCGCCAGGGTATTGCCCAGGTTGCCGCCACAGTCCTTGACCGCGACGATGCGCGGATGGGCGACGATGTTCAGCAGCGTGGCCTGTTCGAAGGTCGCGCCGGTGCGATAGGGAATGTCATAGAGAATGATCGGCACACCGGAGGCATCGGCCACCGTGCGGAAGAACGCTTCAAGGCCGCTCTGGGATGGACGGATATAGCTGGGCGCCGGCACCAACAGCCCGGCCACCGGGCGTTTGAGGATTTCGCCCTGGAACTGCAACAGCTCAATCTGGTTATATCCCGCCAGGCCCATCACCACGCGGTGCGCCGGCACCCACTGCAACACCGCATCCAGCACCGCCAGTTGTTCCTGGCGGCTCAACGCCGCGGCTTCGCCCGTGGTGGTGCAGACCATGATCCCGGCCACGTGCTTTTCCAGCAGATGCTCAACCAGCCGGCGCAAGCCGATAAAGTCGATGGCGCCGTCCTGAAACGGCGTGACCACGGGAACCCAGATACCTTGAAACGCTGACATGCACTCTCTCCTGATGATTGACCGATTAAGTCACCGTCAGAAGGGCAGAAGGAATTGTGCAAGGGCAGGGTGTCCGTCGCGCTCAATGTCCTGTCAGCTCATCTGACGGGACAGCGCGCCCCGGTCACATGAGCGACTGTTTCTTCGATTTGAGGGCGCGCGCAACGCAACCTTGCGCCTTGGCGATCAAGCCAATGACGGAAAGGTTAACGAAAGACGTTGCAAGCATGAGCTGACACACCCTGAATGAGGGCTCCATCTTCAGGGGGTGTGAGTAAATGTGTCAAGCCCTGCGTAGTTACCGGCAGGTTGCACGGCCCAGGCACTTGAACAGTGCCTGGGCGGTGAAACGATCGTTGTCGGTCAGGGATTAGCCACTGCGGCCTCAATCGCGGCAATGTCGATCTTGGTCATGGTCATCATCGCCTCGAAGGCTCGCTTGGCCGTCGCCGGGTCGGCATGGGTCACGGCGGCCGACAACACACGCGGCGTGATCTGCCACGACAGGCCCCACTTGTCCTTGCACCAACCGCAGGCACTGGCCTGGCCACCGTTGTCGATGATGGCGTTCCACAGCCGATCAGTCTCGGCCTGGTCATCGGTAGCCACCTGAAAGGAAAACGCCTCGGTGTGCGGGAATGCCGGACCGCCATTCAGGCCGAGACACGGGATGCCCAGCACGGTGAACTCGACGGTCAGAATGTCGCCCTGTTTACCTGCGGGATAATCCCCCGGCGCGCGGTGTAACGCTTTCACCGCACTGTCCGGGAAGGTCTTGGCATAAAACGTCGCAGCGTCCAGGGCGGTGCCGTTGTACCAGAGGCACAGGGTGTTTTTGTTGTTCATGTTCGGTCTCCACGGTGAATGGGTGTGTGGAGTTTAGATCAGGGTGAAGGGCGGATGCGGTGTTGCGAACCGAGTACCGCGGCCTCTCCGACAGAGGCCGCATACAGAATCAGCATGCTGGGGCCAGCAACACCCACGATTCTCTCAAGCCGATCGTCAAGGACGAAGAACGCGCAGATGAGCAAAACGTCTGCGCGCCCTCAACGCCACCGTCACGAACCACGTTGCTCGCTGACAGGCGCATGCTGCGCCATCAGCTGCGCGACCCAATCGATGAACACGCGCACCTTGATGCTGATATGCCGGTTCGGCGGAAATGCCACGTAGATCGGCATCGGGTCGAGACGCCAGTCCTTGAACAGGGGCACCAATTCGCCGCGTGCTTCGTAGGTCGTGGACATGTACTTGGGCAGCCAAAGCACACCCAGCCCGGCCAGGCCGGCCGCGAGGTAGGCGTTGCCATCGTCGACTGCCAGCGCATAGCGGCCTTTGACCTGGAGGCTCTCAGCGTGGTTGCGCATGGAGTAGGGCAGGGCTTTACCGGTGCGCGCCCACAAGAAGCCGACGATACGGTGTTGCGAATCTTCCAGCTCCCGCGGATGCGCGGGGATACCGACGCGGGCCAGGTAGCTCGGTGCGGCGAAAACGCCAAGCTGGAGGTCGCCAACCTTCCGGGCCATCAGCGACTGATCCTTTATCTCGCCGCCGCGCACCACGCAATCGATGTTCTCACCGATCATATCCACGATCCGGTCGCTGACGCCCATGTCGATCTGGATGTCCGGGTAGCGCAGGTAAAACTCGGGCAATGCGGGGACTAGAATCATGCTGGCCAGGGGGCTTGGCACATCCACTCGTAATCGCCCCCTGGGCAGTGTCGAGGCGCCGGACAGGCTGGTCTCGGCGTCGTCCATGTCGGCCAGCAGTCGTAACACTCGCTCGTAATAGACTGCACCGTCGGCCGTGACGTTGACTTTGCGCGTGGTGCGGTTAAGCAATTTAACCCGCAACCGTGCCTCCAACTGCTGTACCAGTTGTGTCACGGTGGTCTTGCTCATGTGCAGTGTTTCGGCCGCTTTGGTGAAGCTGCCAGCTTCCACCACGCGAGCAAACGCCTGCATCGCATCAAAACGGTCCATTGCTAACCCCGGCTCTCGATTGGATTGTTTGGATTTTACAAACAGTGCTGGCTAAGGTTGCGTGTTTATCGCCCAGGTACAAGTCCATACAGTCTCTGCATCGTTAGTTCCGGGTCGGCTTTGACCCATTGATGGAGGCACCTATGACGCAGCGTGATGTTGTTTTTCCACCTGGACGCCAGGCGCTTTACGAGCGCAATCGCTATTCGCCGGCGATCAAGTCCAATGGTTTTTTATTTGTGTCGGGGCAAGTCGGCAGTCGCGAAGATGGCTCGCCCGAACCCGATCTGGAGGCCCAGGTCCGACGCGCGTTCACCAACCTGAATGCAATCCTGGTCGCTGCCGGTTGCACCTTCGACGATGTGATTGACGTCACCGTCTTCATCGTCGATCCCGAGTCGACGTTCGAGACGATCTGGAAGGTTGTGCCGGAGTTCTGGGGCCGGGCGCCACACCCGACGCTGACCGGCGTGGGTGTCACGTGGCTGTATGGTTACCAGTTCGAGATCAAGGTGATTGCCAAGCTGCCGGAAGGCACCGGGGGATGATCTGGCCAGCGATTACGCAAGGGCGCGGTACCGAAAGCGGTTCATCCTGAACCGTTGGGCTGTGACAGCGCGCACGTCACACCGCCGCAGTTGCAAGCGTTCTGGAACGCCAGGCAAAAGCCAACACCATCAGCAGCCCCAGCCCCGCCATTGCTGCCCCGGCCAGGGAAATCGCCGGATAACCCAGCCCGGCATTGATCACCGCTCCGCCCAGCGCCGCACCAATCGCGTTGCCTAAGTTGAAGGCGCCGATGTTCACCGCCGAGGCCAGATTGGGCGCGTCCTTGGCCGCTTCCATGACGCGCATCTGCAGCGGCGGCACCAGGGCGAAGCTGGCGATACCCCATATCAGGATGGCAACGGCGGCCGGCAGCGGCCAACGCATCAGTACGGTGAACGCGAGCAAGACGAGAATGAGCACGCTCAGCGAAACGATCAGGGTGCGATCTATCGAGCGGTCGGCGGCCTTGCCGCCCCACATGTTGCCCAGCGTCAACCCCACACCGAACAGCACCAGCATGGCGGTGATGTAGGCGGTGGACGCGTGGGTCTCGCTGCTGAGGATCGGCGCGATGTAGGTGAAGACGGTAAACATTGCCCCCGAGCCGACGACAGTGAGGGCCAGCGCCCCCAGCACCGGGCCACGGCCCAATACCCGAATTTCGGCCAGTACACCGCCGCTTTGCGGCGCCGGCAGGTTGGGCAGGGCGAACCATAACGCGGCCATGGCCACCACACCGAGGCCGGTAATCCCCCAGAATGCGCTGCGCCAGCCGAACAGTTCGCCGAACCAGGCGGCCAGCGGCACACCGCCGATGGTCGCCAGGGTCAGGCCCATGAACATGGCCGCAACCGCTCCGGCACGTTTCTGCGGGGCAACCACGCTGGCGGCGACGATGGCGCCGACGCCAAAGAACGCACCGTGGTTCAGTGAGGTCACCACCCTGGCGACCATGAGGCTGTAGTAATCGGTCGCCAGGGCTGACATCAGATTCCCCAGGGTGAAAATCGCCATGAGTCCGATCAGCAGATAGCGCCGTGGAATCCTGCCGGTGGTCAGGGTCATCAGCGGCGCGCCGAGCAGTACGCCCAGGGCGTATGCACTGACCAACAGACCTGCGGCGGGAATGGAAACACCGAGATCCGCCGCGATGCTCGGCAACATGCCCATGGGGGCGAACTCGGTAACGCCGATGCCAAAGGCACCCATGGCGAGTGCGACAAGTGGTGGATTGATACGCATGGAAGGCTCCTTATCTATGCCGCCAATGCTACGATTCAGCCTTTTCAGGCGGTAGATAGCATTTTTGGCAATCACCTTTGCGTAAGGGGCACAAATGGACTTCAACGGCAGATCGGGTGAAATGGGCGTGTTCGTCAGCGTGGCGCAGGAAGGCAGCCTGTCGGCCGCCGCGCGGACATTGGGGCTGACACCCTCGGCGGTCAGTCGGATCATCGCCCGTACTGAACAGCGTCTTGGCACTCGGCTGCTGTTGCGCACCACCCGATCGCTCACCTTCACCGCCGAGGGCGAGGCGTTCCTGCGCGGCGCCCGGCGCATCCTGGCCGACATGGCCGAGGTCGAAGAAGCCATCGCCGACCAGGGCGTCCCAAGGGGGCGATTGCGCGTCAGCGCCGCGCTTGGTCATGGGCGGCTGGCCATCGTGCCCTTGGTGGCGGCATTCAGCGCGCGCTACCCGAACATCGTCGTCGACCTCACCCTCGGCGACGAAGTGGTCGACATTCTCGGCGGCCAGGCCGACGTGGCGGTACGTTTTGGTTATCTGCCCGACAGCCCGCTGACCGCACGCAGGATCGGCGCCACCGGCCAGGTAGTGGTGGCATCGCCCGCGTATCTGCAGCGCCACGGCATCCCCCTGGAACCGGAGGATCTACTGCGGCACAACTGCCTACGCTTCAACTTCCGACGTGCCGAACCCAACTGGCCATTCATCCGCGACGGAAAAGCGTTTTCCCTGAAGGTCAGCGGCAACATCGAGTGCAGCAGTGGCGAAGCGCTGGCCCAACTCGCGCGAGTAGGTGCCGGCATTGCGCGTATCGGCGAGTTCAGCGTGAGCGAGGACCTGCAGCGTGGCGATCTGATACCGCTGCTGGAAGCCTGGAACCCCGGCGACGAGGAACCGATTCATGCGGTGTTCGTGGGTGGCTCGGCAATGCCGGCGCGGGTGCGGTTGTTCGTGGACTTTCTGCTGGAACAGCATCGGATGTAGGTGCTGGCGTTAGCTGATCCTTGCGGGTACTCGCGCGATGCTGTTTGCATTAAGCAAATAGTGACCAACACCCGAATCCAAACTCATTCGAGTGCTAATAGAATGCTGCGCAGCAGCTGGCGAAGTACCGAACATGAATTGTATTCGACCGCCGAGCAATAAATTTATTGGCTCGGAATTGGTCGTTTTGGGTGAGATGCCGGGGCCAACTGCGAAGCACTGTTTTAGCTGCGCTTAAGCGTGACTTTGTTGTCCGACTTACTCACTATCTTATAGTTGCCTCTTAACTTTTTTAACACGCTAAGGCTTCTCACCGAAACGGCCATGGATATAGCCGCCGAAGTTGCTGCAGCCCCTAGAACGCTGAGGGCTCCGCCTGACCCGGCAACCGCTGCGAAGCCAGCAACCGGTGTGGCAACACCACCCGTACCGACGGTGGCTATGACGCCATAAAAGACTATGCATATAGAACCAATGGCCACAGCCCATGCAACCGTGCCGGTAGCCTTTATCCGAATGGTTTTTTTTGCAAGATCGCCTTCAATCACGATGGTGTCTTCATTGCGGTTTACCGCGTCGGCTAGTTCTTTCTCTGTCGTTACGCTCATTGCTTGTCCTTCGTTTTTTTATTGCCGGCAACAATGAATCCGATGATCAAAAAAAGAATAATGATCGGTGGAAAAGCTACGCACAAAGCGATTGCGCCAAGTAGCAGCAGCCCGCCGATTATCACCCCTACCATTTCCCCTAAAAGTGGAAGCAATAGCTTGAACATAACGACGGCTAAAATAATTCCGGCTATTACGACAATAATCATGTGCGGCCTTATGTGGGTTGTGTTGGTTTTTAGAATATGTTTGTCGGGTCTGCACTAAAGGCCGTACCCCGGAATGATCCGGAAATCGTCGATTGAGCATCCATGTCCGTCGCGTGAGTTGCTGATCTTCCAGTTTGAAATCCCATCGCGATCCTGCGTACTTTGCTTGTCTGATACTTGGTTGGGCTTCTAAAATCCCCCTTCGCACGCTCAGGTTGTCGGCTGTCGCCCACCATTCTTTAGTTTTAAGGCATCCCTGCCAGTCATTCCCAATCCCCTCAATGATTAATGATCTGCACTTCGCGGTACTCAAATAACAGTTTGAGGTGTCGAGGGCGAGGCACAGCCATTGAGCACGCTAGGGTTAGAGCAGCCCTTCGTTATTCAGCTTCAAGCGCGCATAGAAGAGAATCGCAACCGCGGGAATCAAGGCCGAGTAGCCGGGCTTGACTGCACTTTTCAGGTTCGTAACCGCCGCCTTGATGCGCTCGGTCGAAACCAGATGAGTGAGGGAGGGCAGTCGCGTTGCAGATGCCAGCGTTAACTCCTTGTTCTTACTGGTCAGCGTTGAGTGCGCCTTGCGATACACAGGGGCAGGTGCGCTAGGGGTCGAGAAGTAAGACGTAACGGTCAGGCTTGCCGCCAACGCATCGACCTGCTCAAAGTAAGCTTTCTCGGACATGACCTCCAAATGCTGGGCAATGTCGTGTTTTGACGCGAGTACATGACCCTCACCGAAAGAAGAGTGGAAGCATTTGCTGATGAGCAACCCCTCCATCTCAATCACCCGAGCACAATCGTGCAACTCGTCTACCAAGTCGTAGTGTTCTGTCAGCATGAGCAGGATCTGTAGATACTTGAGACCGCGTCTACGCGCCAGGTTGGCCAAGCAGTGGCCGCCCAGTAGTTGGAATTCCTTGGTCAGCAGATACAGTGAATGGTCGGTCTCAAGGGTCGTCCAACTGCTGCTACGCAGGTGCTTGGCGACTTGATTGCGGATTCGATCGCTGGTCAGTTCGAGCAGGTCATAAATGAAATGGTCGGTCACGACCGGATCGGGATTCTTGATGATCAGTTGGGGCTGATTCGACGCCGGCAGGCCACTTTTGTAGCCATGGAAGCCTGATGCCCTGAGTACTTGCTCCAGACGCGGCCAATAGTCTGTATGACCGAAGGACTCCATCCGAACGTTTTTGCAGTTACCGATTGGCTGGCGACCCGCGCTGCTTTCGCCCATATTCAATCGCAGAACGTCGTCATCTTTTGAGTAAGCATTGTACAGCCTGCAGTTTGTGCGCTTGCGGATGGCTCGAGCCTCGTCTCCCGACAATTCGGCCGCCGCCGCCATCAACAACACATCGCCAATTTCAAGATCGTGATCAGTTGGCTTGTCGAGTAGATTGAGTAGCGCACTCACGACGACCCGCCCGCCAAGCGAGTGCCCGACCAGATTGACCTTCGACACGTAGGGGTGATGTTTGAGCAGGTAGCCCTCAAGTTGCGAGAGCAGTGTCTTGCCCATGGCGGTGGCGCGCTTGCGGCTGGTGTTGAAGTGGACGGCGCGATCGGCCACTGCTGCCGCTGTACCCGCGAAGATGTTCAACCGAGCCATTGCCGCCACGCTACTGCTGGATAACTTATCGAACTGGCTCCAATGACCGGAAGGCCAGAACGCAAAGATGTTGATGCACTCGTGGAGGGATGACGGGATACATTTGCTCAGCGCGCACCGGTCTTCTATATCGTGGCCGGCTGAGTAGCCGTGGATAAAGATGTTGGCGACCTCGCCGGAGCGGTGGGGTAGGGTCAAGAACTTGAAGTTGTGGCTCACGCGACGTCCTTGTAGCAAATCGTAGATGAGCGAATGGTGGCATTTGGCTATTGCTGTTGTAAACGGATGTTTAGGCACAAAGGCGCGGGGCTAGACCTCTACTCAGTAGGGCCTGAACGTGGCTTGCTGCTTATTCGTCCCGAAAACGCGGTGTTGGTGTTTGAAGAGCAACCCATGAGGCCGACAGGCAACACCGCGCGCATCCCGCCGCTTTGAGAACGCCATTCAAGCCCGCCGCGCCATCAGCAACACCGTCGCCGCCGCAGACAACAACCCCGCGCAGCAGCGATTGAACAACCGCTTGCCCCGTGGCTCGGCGAACCAGCGGCGCATGTGCAGGCCCATATAGGCGTAGAGGCTGATGGCGATCCATTCCAGCACCAGGAACAGTGCGCCGAGCAGGGCGAACTGTGGGGTGATGGGCTGGCCGGGCACCACGAACTGCGGGAGAAAGGCGGTGAAGATCAGGATGGCTTTCGGGTTGCCCGCCGCTACCAGAAACTCCTGACGCGCCAACGCCCATGTTCCTACCTTGGCCGTAACCGATTCGCTCTGCGCCTGCGGATCGGCCCGCCACAGTTGCAACGCCAGATAGAACAGATACGCCGCACCGACGATCTTGATCGCGTAGAACAACAACTCCGACGTTTGCAGCACCACCGCCAACCCGGCGGAGGCGAGGGCGATCATGCCGGCGAAGGCGAGCAGGCGGCCGATGCCGGCGAGGCAGGCAGTGCGGTAGCCGTAGCGCGTGGCGTTGCTGACGGACAGCAGGTTGTTGGGACCGGGTGCCATGTTCAGGGCGAAGCAGGCGGGTAGGAAGAGGACGAGGGTGGTGAGGTCCATGGCGGTTCCGGGTTCTGGCGGGGAGGGTCGAGGATAAAGGGGCTTGAGGGGGGAAGACAATCCATGTCCTAAAGTTTGCCCCCTTGACGTCGATAACCGCTGTGAACCACTCAATCATGGACCGATGAAATGGTACTTACCCTCAGTTCTACCTATATCCCGCCCGCCAATACCCACCTTACGCCTGCCGACCAGATACTCGTGGCCAAGCCTCTGACGGACCTCGCGAAGGACGCCGTGGCCAGCGCCGGCCCGGCGGCTGTCTACCATCCCAGCGCAGACGCTGAACCAATGCAGTCGCTGGAGGCTATCGATACGTGGGTCGGCCGCTCCGCATCACGGGCGCTTCCTCGGATCATCGAGATCGCCAAAGGCGCGCAAAGCGTGCTGAACGCCACGTTCAAGACATTCCAGTCAACGCTCGCGGCGACTTATCCGGATTTGGCCGGCACGAAATATGGCTTTACGGTGGAGGCCGATGGCGCGTTGAAGGTGCTCAATGAAGCCGGTCAGCTCAGCAGTTCGCAGAGCACGGATGAAACCCGCGTTCGTGCGTCTTTTGCGCCTGCCTGAAGATCGAGAACGGCTACCCGAGCGGCCTCATCAGCGTCAGAAACTGTACTTCGCCGTTACCCCAAAGCTGCGCGGGTTGCCGTAGGTGTCGGTGGAGCCCCAGATCGTGCTGTTGCCGATCGCCGAGTAGTAGGTGCGGTCGAAGATGTTGTTGGCGTTCACTTGCAGGTCCAGGTGCTGGTTCACTTGGTAACCGGCCATCACGTCCGCCACCGCGTAGCTGCCTTGCTCCAGGCGATAGCTGCCGTTGGTGAGGGCGATGTCGTTGTACATGCGGCTCTGCCAGTAGACGTTGCCACCGATGCGCAGTTTTTCCAGCGGGCCCTGGAAGCGGTAGGACGTGGTGAGTTTGAACAGGCGCTCCGGTGTATCGGAGCTGAAGCGCTGGTTGTCATTGGCCGGGTCGCTGTCCTTGATGAAATGCGCGCGGGTGTAGGTGAAGCCGCCGCCGACTTGCCAGTTTTCGGTGAGGGCGCCTTGCAGTTCCAGGTCGATGCCCTGGCTGCGCACCAGGCCGGCGGCTGCGTAGCAGGTGAGCACCGGGCAACCAGCCTGGGTGGCGGCGGTGGTGGCGCGGTTTTTCTGGTCGATCTGGAACACCGCCAGGCTGGCGTTGAGCGCACCGTTGAAATATTCGCCCTTGATGCCGACTTCGTAGTTTTCGCCCACGATCGGTTCCAGCACCTTGCCCGAGAGGTCCTTGCTGCTTTGCGGGTTGAAGATGTCGGTGTAGCTGGCGTAGACCGAGTGGTGCTCGTCGAGGTCGTAGATCACCCCGGCGTAGCGCGTCAGGTTGCGGGTGACTTTGTAGTCGCCGTCCTGGCTTTGACGGTCGTCATAGTCGTACCAGTCCAAGCGTGCGCCGAGGATCACCTTGAGCGGGTCGGCCAGGTTGAGGCGCGTGGTCAGGTAGACGCCGTCCTGGGTGGTGAGGGTGTGGGTTTTGCCGTTGCGCTGGAAGTCGGGTTTGGCGCCGTTGAGCGGGTAATTGGTGTCGTAAGGGCTGTATTCCTTGGAGGTGGCGTCGTAGATGCGTTTGCTGGTGCCGACCACCACTTCGTGGGTGCGGCCGAAGGCGTCGACCGGGCCGCTGGCGAAGGTGTCGAAGGCGTACTGTTTGTCGTCCTGATGCGACTGGTAGGCGGTGCGCGCCAGCTCGGTCTGGTAGCGCGATTGGTAACTGCCGGTGAACACGCCGTCCAGCTGCGACGCGGAGCCGGCGACGTTGAGTTTCCAGCCATTGTCGAAGCGGTGCTGGATGTCGCCGAATACAGTGTTGATTGTCAGCTCCTTGTTTTCCCAGTCGCTGCCGGGGTTGGTGGAGCGGGGCAGGTTCAGGTGATGGCCATCGGTGCCGATGGGCAGGCCGCCCCAGAAGAAGTTGGTCTGGTCTTCCTGCCGGGAGAAACCGAGGGTGGCAGTGGTGTCTTCGCTGAGGTCAGCTTCGCTGATCGCGTAGAACAGGCCGTGGTCGCTGGTTTCGTTGTCGCGGAAGCTGTTGGCGTCGCGGTACGAGCCGACGACGCGGCCGCGCAGGGTGCCGCTGTCGTTCAAGGCGCTGGAAGCATCGAGCTCCATGCGATAGTCATCCCAACTGCCGGCCGCGCCGGTGATCGACACCTGCGGCGTAGCGGTGGGGCGCTTGCGCACGAAGTTGATCGCCGCCGAAGGGTTGCCGGCGCCGGTGACCAGGCCGGTCGCGCCGCGGATCACTTCGACCCGGTCGAACATCGCCAGGTTGGGCTGCACGCTGTTGGCGTAACCCGAGTAGGCGCTGGGCAGACCATCGAACATCATGTTGTCGATGTCGAAGCCACGCGAGCTGTAGGTCTGCCGGCCGGGGCCGCTGGACTGGCTGAGGAACAGGCCGGGGGTGTTCTTGACCACATCGTTGACGCTGGTCATGGCCTGGTCGTCCATGCGCTGGCGGGTGATCACGGTCACGGCCTGCGGGGTCTCGCGCATGGTCAGCGGCAACTTGGTGGCTGTGGCCATAGCACCGGTGGTGTAGGACTGGGTGCCTTCGGTGGTCTCGCCGAGTGCCTGGCCGCTGATCTCGGTGGCGCCCAGTTCAAGCGGTGCCGCGGCCTTTTCGGTATCGGCCGCCAGCGTTGTCTGGGTGCCGCCGAGGCAGATGGCCAATGCCAATAGACTGGGTGAAAAACGCGTACCGACAGGTTGTTGAACGGACATGAATCTGAGCCTCCCCCGAGCGCCATCCATGGCGAATAATAAACGTATTGATAATTATTCGCGTGAGTGTGGCAGATTGAATCCGCGCAAAAAAGACTTGGGGGAGAATTACTTAACAAATTTTTCACATCTGTCGGGGGGACAGATCACCCTCCCAGCGCGAAATCATCCGCCGCTGCGTGGGCTCGCGGGTGCCAATGGGCTGGCGCTCAAACCGACGGCACCGCGAAAAAAATCGCCGTCAGAATTCCATTCGCAGGCCCACGGTGCCTTGTCGGCCGTTGAGCATCTGGCTGTCCAGGTTGCGGTTATAGCCGACTTCGCTGTACAGGCTGACGCCCTTGGCCACCTCCAGCGTGGCGCCCAGACTCAGGCCCAGGGTGGTGGATTTCTGTTCGGTGTCGATGTCTGTCACACGGTTAAAGGTGACGGTGTTCTGCCCGGCGGCGCTGTGCCAGATATTGGCCCGCGCGTAGGGCTGCAACGGCAGGCCACGGACCTGATAGTCGCCGCGCAGGCGTATGCCCAGGCGCGTGGTGACGTTGGTGTCGGCGTTGTAGGCCACGTCGGAGATGCCATCGTTCTGACTGTCCAGTTTGGTTCGGCTCAGGATCAATTGAGCCTGCGGTTCAACCACCCAATCGGCGGTCATCTGGAACGGCCTGCCGACCTCGACGGATGCGGCGACGTTATGCCCGCGGGTTTTCATCTTCACCCCACGGTCCGATTCGTTATTGCCATCGAAACGGGTGCCCATCAGCACCAGATCGAGGTAGGCCTGGTTGGCGCCGATCAGTGTCCAGTAAACGCCCAGGCTGTCACCGCGCAAGGTGGTGTTGCCAGCGGCGTTGTCTTGCCAGCCGCCGTTGAAGCCTTTCACGTCACCTTTCAAGCGGCTGTGGCCGACGAAGAAGCCGACTCGCTGCACCGCGCCGTTGGCGGTAGCGCTCGCGTACACGTCGGTACCGATCTGGAAGGCGGACATCGAACTGTCCAGCGTCGGGCTCACCGTGCCGGCAAAGCTCTGGCGGCTGCTGTTGCCATACATACGCCCCCAACCGGCAGGAAACGCACCGGTCTGCTGTTGTTGGCGCTGATCGCCCATGCGTTCGTGATAGGTGCCCAGCATGGCCTGTACGATTTGTTGCGCGGCAGGAAACAACACCGCGTAGATCGGTACTTCCGGGCGATAGATCGGGATCGGCGTGAGGCCCGGATTGGTCGGCAGTTCAGGGGTGCCCACCACCGGTTCGGGGAGCGGCGTCACCGGGCCCGGCAGCGGCGCCACCGGCACTGAAGAGCGCAGGTAGTAGTTTTCGCCCGTGCCCGCGTTGTCGCCCCCTTTGAACAGGTAGTAGTCGAAGGCGCCTGCGGAAACCCGGTTTGCCAGGGTGAACTGGGTGCCGGCGCCGCTGGCGCCGTTGATTGCGCGGACCAGCTGGATGCCGTCCTGCACGGTTTCGGCCCCCGGCCCGGCGAGATTGGTTACGCTGATAGCGGTGGTGCCGCTGATCTGGCCCGTGCCGATCACCAGCAAATCGCTGGGTGAGCCGTCGCTGCCCAAGACGCTTTGCAAGGCGAGTCGGCCAGCGTTGCCGTTGTAGTTCCCGTTCACCGTCAGGGTGTCGGTGGCGCTGGTACTGCCGGTGGTCATGTCGATTAGGCCGCCGTTGTTCAAGGTGACGGATTGGCCGGCGGTAAAGGGGTCGATCGAACCGCTGGTGACGGTCAATTTGCTCGAACCGTCGAGGGTCATGATGCCGCTGCCGGTTGCGCTGTCGCCCAGCACGAAGGCACCGCCCAGCTTGAGGTCCGAGCCGTTATCCAGCAGCACCTGTTCCCAGCCGGTATAGCGTGCGGGGACGTCGGTCTGGGTGTTGTCGAATGTGAGCGTGTCGTTACCCAGGCCACCATCCACCAAGGGGTTGGAGGACAGCGACGTTTCGTTGAGGTTTTTCAGCAGCGCGGTGTCGTCGTCGGCGCCCATGACGATCAAACCGTTGACCTTGCCGCCATCGTGCCAGATCAACTGGTCCTTGCCGAAACTGGCGAGGATTTGCCCGTTGACCGTGCCGCCGCTGACTTCAATCAAGTCATCGCCGCCGCTGGTGCTGATGTTGCCGCCGATGTAACTGGTGCCCGAGACGAGAATATGGTCATTGCCGAACCCGGTGACCAGATTGCCCAGGATGGTGCCGCCTTGCATGTCGAACACGTTGTTATCGAGCTTCATATCGACCCGGCCAATGGTGCCGCCTCTCATCGTGGCTCGGTCGCCATCTTCAAACGCCCCGGTGATGACCCCGCCGCTCATGTTGAAGGTGTCCAGGCCATCGCCCTGGGCCAGGGAAGCGATGGTGCCGCCGCTCATTGCAAAGCTGTCGATGCCGCCGCCTTGGCTTATTGCACCCGCCTGCCCACCGGTGATCTGTACCACATCCGCGCCTGCGCCTTGGGTGACCGAACCGCTGACGGTGCCCAGGTTCAGGCGGAAAATATTCGCGCCGTCGCCTTGGTTCAGCGCACCGTTGAGCGCCGCCGTCGGCCCGTTCACGTCCACCAGGTCGTTACCCGCACCAAAGGTGACATTGCCGTTGATGGCGCCGCTGCCGCTGATATTCAGGGTGTTGTTGCCAGCGGTGTCGGTAAACCCCGGTGCCGAGGCACTGTCGCAGGTGGAGATATCGTCGCCGGCGCTGTTGTTGATCGTGCATGCGCCATAAGAGGGGAGTGGCCACGCCGTCACGGCGATGATTGAGCTGATGCCCAGGTACAACAAAGAAGATGTTGGTGCGCGCATGACCCGTCCTCGTTCGAAGGGAACATCTCCCGGCACCTGGACAAGCAGGTGCGTTCGGACCATGGCAACAACGAACGATACGGATCAGGGAGTACCGGTTACCCGATTCTGAAAACATCGGCCAATGCAAAGGGTTGGCATGGCTTTCTCGACTGCGCCTTAAGCAGTGCAGGTTTTTTGCACCTTAGTCGCACATCAAACGGGCCGCCACTGTCAGAAATAACAGGTATAGACGAGTGGATTTCTAGACGAACACGATCTCATAGGGCTCGCGCATCCGCTCCAGCAACACCTGAGCGAGCATCGGCGCGAGCCCGATCTCCGGGTCTCCGGCCAGTTGGCTGGCATAGGCATGGGCCGCATGCAGCTTGCGCGCCACGCTCCAGGTGTCGAGGCGCACCTTGCGCGCACGCTGCCAGGGGATCATCGAACCTTCGCGCGCCGTCCAATGCCAGGCCCAGATCGGCAGCTCATACAGACGTGCCCCGACCAGGCTGCATGCCTTGGCGCTGGCACGGCCGACGGCGTCGTGGTCGGCGTTGCCGTCGTTGCGCCAGGTGCTGAAGACCACATCGCCGGGCTGCAGATATCGGGCGATGAGTTGGCTCATGGGGTGTTCGCTGGCGGCCAGCGCGTCATCGCGAAAGCCGCCGCGAATCCACTTCAGGCTGTGCAGCGGCATGCCCAGCCGGCGCAGCGCTTCGACGCTTTCCTGGGGCCGCACCACGCTCAAGCGCCTCGCCGGCCAGACATTCGAGCCGGGGTGGCTGGCGCTGCCGTCGGTGATGGAAATCAACAGCATCGGGTGTTCGAGGGTGCTCAGCCGTTGCAGCAAACCGCCACAGGCCAACACTTCATCGCCGGGGTGGGGCGCGACGATGACCACTCGCGCACCCGCAGGCACCAGCGAGTGAGGATGAATGGCGGGGATTTGCGCCAACTGCGGGGCACTGTTCCAGATCTGCGCTGGACCGCGGCGGCTTTCGCTGAGGGAGGCGGGTTTCATGGCGGGCACGTCCTTGTCAATTGATGCTGGGTCGTAGCCCGTGGACGGGACGACGCTCTTTTTAGTCGCCGCAGGCTCCGCTGCAGCGATTGCTCGGCATTTCAATCCTGGATTGCCAGCAAGGCGTCCTCAGCATAGACAAGGATTCGCTGCTTTCACATCTTGTAACTTCGATTTTTTTTAACGGGCCCGTTTCAGGCCGCTCAACGCAGGCCCTCATGGGTGGCGACCGACGTACCGTCGCGGCTCCAGAGGTCGAGCAGGAAGTCACTGTCGTGGTGCCGCGCAACACACGGCATGGCCAGCCGTTGCTCGAGCAGCGCGTGCACTTGGGCGGCGGTTTGCGGGCAGCCGTCGATCGGCGCGCGCCAGTGACAGGCCAGCAGTTGACCGTCGTCGCTCAGCGCGGCGAGGGCGCAGTCGATCAGGCGGGTGAGGTCATCGGCGTCGAGGTAGTAACACAGCTCGCTCAGCACGATCAGGTCGAAGCGGCCGTCAGGCCACTGTGCGGGCAGGCGACTCTGCTGCACCTGGGCATGGGGAAATCCCATCAGACGTGTCTTGGCCAGGGCCACTGCTGCGGCCGCGGTATCGCAGCACACCAGGCGGTCACAACGCGGCGCCAGTTCGACGCTCAGTTCACCATTGGCGCAGCCGGGCTCAAAAATCGCGGCGTAACGCGGGCGGGTCAACAGCGCCAAGGTCAGCGCGCGCTTGCGCTGCTCGTACCAGCGTTGACGGAAGGCCCAAGGGTCATCGTTGTCGGCGAACAGCCGATCAAAATACGGTGTCGCCACGCTCATACAAACACCACTTCAAAAGGCTGCAGCAAACGCTCGACGACATACGGTGCCAGCACCGGCGGCAAGCCGATCTGCGGATCGCCCTCCAATTGGCTGGCGAACGCGTGGATGGCATGGCGCTTGCGCGCGACGACTTGGCAACTCAGCGGGAGTTTGCGCGCGCGATGCCACGGTACCTGGCTGTCTTCCGGGGTTGCCCAGTGCCAGGTCCACACGGGCAACTCGTACAGGGTCGCGCCGACCGCCAGTGCGGCACTGGCACTGGCGCGGCCGACGGCTTCATGGTCGCAGTGGCCGTCTTCGCGCCAGGTGGTGAACACCACGTCCCTGGGTTTGAGGTGGCGCTCAATGAACGCGGCCAACTGCGCTTCGCGGGCGGCGACCTGGCTGTCGGTAAACCCGGCGCGCAGCCACTTCAACCGGTGCAGCGGCAAGCCGAGGCGGTGCAAGGCCTGGGCCGACTCCTGCGGGCGCACCACGCTGAGGCGTTCCACCGACCAGCGCCGCGAACCGGGGTGACTGGCGCTGCCATCGGTGACGGAGATCAACTGGATCGCCCGACCCAGTGCGGCCAAGCCTTGCAACAGGCCGCCGCAGCCCAGCACTTCATCGTCCGGGTGCGGTGCGATGATCACTGCGCGATGCCCTTCGGGTACCAACTGTTCGACGCTGATCGGCGCCAGTTCGGCCATGTGGGACGAGGTCTGCCACTGATGCAGCGACGTGCCCTGGCCCACGATCGGATTGGCTTTCATAACTGCCACCTCCCAGGTGGCTCGGCGGCAACCTGTTCACCGAGGGCGGCCAGGTCACGCTCGGCATGGCTTTGACGTACATACACCGGCAGGTCCGCCATCAGTTGGGCAAAGTGCGGATCTTTGCAAAAAGGCCCCGCACCGGCGGCGCGACCGACGTGGCGCATGACCTGTTCAACCGTGTCTTCGAGAGACGCGCGTACCTGTTGGGCCAGTTGCCTGGCATCGGCCAGCGGGGCGCGGTCGATCTGCCGCGCACTGGCGCGCAGCACGCAGGCGGCACTGTTCAAGGCGCTGTCGACCGCACCGAGGTGGGCCAGGGCATGCGGTTCCGCACGCCTGTTGCACTGCTCGCGCAGCACTTCAGCCAGGCGTTGCGCCGCGCCATACCAGCACGCTGCGATACCGACGGCGCCTTGCCAGAAGCCGGGGCGGGCGAGGTAGTCGCCGGGCCTGCCGATGCCAATCCCGCTGGCCGCCTCGAACAGGACATCGACACTGCCGGTGGCCGCCATGCCTACCGCCTGCCACCCCTCATCGGTCACGCAGATGCCGGGCTGGCCCATCTCCACTGCGACCAATTGCTGGCGATCCTCCTCGTCCCAGGCGGTCAACAACCCATGGCTGACCACCGCCGCCCCCGAACACCAGGCTTTACGCCCCTGCAGCACCAGACGATGGCCGTTGCGCCGCGCCCGCACCCTGGCCGTCGGCGGTTCTGCTGCCCACATGCCCCAGAGGCTGCCCTCCGGCGGCAAGGGGCTGCGCAGCTCGGCAATGATTGCCAAGGCATCGGTGTGACCTTCGAACAACTTGCACAAGCGCAGGTCGTGTCCGGCGACCTGGGCCAAGCGGCTGAACCGTTCGAGGGTCTGGCCGCTGCCGGGGAGCGGCAGGCGGTCCAGCCCCTCGGCCTGCAGCGCCTTCAAGGCCGCGCCCAGGGCCTGCGTATCCGCATAGCCTTGGTAGCCTTGAAGGAATCCATGCAGGCCCATGTCACACCTCTTCGTCGTGCTGCAGTTCAAACAGCAGCAGCGAGCGCCCGGTGACCGCGTACTCATGGTGGAAATCAAAGCGTTCCTGCCCGCGTATCGTCGTGTCATGGGTGTCGAGCATGCAGGTCCAGAACTGGCCTTCCGGCACGGGGGGCAGGCGGAAATTGACCAAGTCGTGATGGGCGTTGACCACCAGCAACAACGTGGCATCGCCACCCGGACGGCGAATCCCGGTCTCCTGGGCGCGGCCATCCATCAGCATGCCCAGGCAACGGCCGTGACTGTCTTCCCACTGTTCGGTGCTCATCTCGTTGCCATCCGGCGCGAGCCAGGTGACGTCCTTCACGCCGATGTCTTCGTTGTAGTCGCCCACCAGGAAGCGGCCACGGCGCAGGATCGGGTACGTCATGCGCAGTTTGATCACGCGCTTGACGAACTTGAGCAGCGCCTTGCCGTCATCGTCCAGCTCCCAGTTGACCCAGCCGATCTCGCTGTCCTGGCAGTAGGCGTTGTTGTTGCCGTGCTGGGTGCGCGCGAACTCATCCCCGGCCACCAGCATCGGCGTGCCTTGGGCGAGCAGCAGGGTGGCGAAGAAGTTGCGCATCTGGCGCAGGCGCAGGGCGTTGATTTCCGGGTCGTCGGTGGGGCCTTCGACGCCATGGTTCCAGGACAGGTTGTTGTTGCTGCCGTCCTGATTGTTTTCGTCGTTGGCTTCGTTGTGCTTGTCGTTGTACGACACCAGGTCATGCAGGGTGAAACCGTCGTGGGCGGTGATGAAGTTCACCGAGCTGTAAGGCCGGCGGCCACGGTGGTTGAACATCTCGCCGGATGCGGTCATACGCCCGGCGAAGTCCGCCAACTGGCCGTCATCGCCTTTCCAGAAGGCGCGCACGGTGTCGCGGAAGCGGTCGTTCCATTCCACCCAGCCCGGCGGGAAGTTGCCCACCTGATAGCCGCCGGGGCCGCAGTCCCAGGGTTCGGCGATGAGTTTCAACTGGCGCAGCACCGGGTCTTGACGGCAGGCGACGAGGAAACTGTGGCGCTCGTCGAACCCGTCACGATAACGGCCGAGGATGGTCGCCAGGTCGAAGCGGAAACCGTCGACGTGCATCTCGGTGGCCCAGTAACGCAGGGAGTCGGTGACCATCTGCAGCACGCACGGGTGGCTCAGGTCGAGGGTGTTGCCGGTGCCGGAGTCGTTGATATAGAAGCGCTTGTCGTCCGGCATCAGGCGGTAGTAGGAAGCGTTGTCGATGCCGCGCATGGACAGGGTCGGGCCGCGCTCGTTGCCTTCGGCGGTGTGGTTGTAGACCACGTCGAGAATCACTTCCAGCTTGGCTTCGTGCAGGTGCGCGACCATCTCCTTGAACTCGGCGATCTTGCCGCTGGCCAGGTAGCGCGGGTCCGGGGCGAAGAAGGCGATGCTGTTGTAGCCCCAGTAGTTGGTCATGCCTTTTTCCAGCAAATGCTGGTCGTTGACAAAGGCGTGTACCGGCAACAGTTCCACGGAAGAAATACCCAACTGGCGGATGTGCTTGAGCAGATCGTCTTCCATCAGCCCGGCGCAGGTGCCGCGCACGGCCTCGCCGACCGAGGGGTGACGCATGCTGATGCCGCGCAGGTGGGTTTCATAAATGATCGTGCGGTCCCATGGCACGCGCACCGGTTGGTCGTCGCCCCAGGTGTGCGCCGGGTCGATGACCTTGCACTTGGGCACGAAGGGCGCACTGTCGCGTTCGTCGAAACTGAGGTCGTCGTCGGGGTGGCCGATGGTGTAGCCAAACAGCGCCTCGGACCATTTGAGCTCGCCCACCAGCTGTTTGGCGTAGGGGTCGATCAGCAATTTGTGGTGGTTGAAACGGTGGCCGTTGGCCGGGTCATACGCGCCGTACACACGGTAGCCGTAAATCAGCCCGGGGTGGGCGTCGGGCAAGTAGCCGTGGAAGATTTCATCGGTGTATTCGGGGAGTTCGATACGTTCCAGCTCGACCACGCCAGCGTCGTCGAACAGGCATAACTCGACTTTGGTAGCGTTGGCCGAGAACAGGGCAAAGTTGACACCCAGGCCGTCCCAGGTCGCCCCCAGGGGGAAGGGCAAACCTTCGCGAATCCGCGATGGTTCGTGGGCCGGGGGGGCCTGTTTTTTATCGGCTTTGCTCATTGTGTTGCTCCTGCATGGGTCTTTTTTCGGGCCGAACGTAGCCCTGCTGACGAGGGGTCAGCTAACAATCGGGCAAGTGGCTGACCTCCGGCCGGGGTTGCCGGCCGGAGGTTCATGACGGCACAGGGCTTACGGCTTGGGCTTTTTTGTGGCCGCCGGCTTTTTAGCCGCTGGCGTGGCCGGTTTGCCTGCGGCCGCTGCCGGCGGCTTGGCTTTTGCTGCCGGCTTGGGCGCGGTTTTCGGTTTGGCGGCGGGTTTGGGCTTGCTGGGTGTCAGCGCTTCGGCTTCTGCCAACTTGCGGGCCATTTCCCAATGGCGCGCATCCTGACCTTGCGGCTTGCCCTCCGATTCCCAGATCTGATACGCGAATTCGCGAACACGTTTGTCTTCAGTACTCATCACAATGTTCCTCGCAGAAAATTTCAGCTTGATTGATCATCAGGATCGATAAAGACGTTGACCGGGAAATCCCCCAGCGCAGTGCTGATCAACAGCTCCTTGTCTGGTGTGACTGCGCGTGTATGAAAAAGTCCCTTCCAGTTTTCGGTTGGCGCGGCGAACGGTAATTTCACTCGGGTATCGCCCCAAACCCGCGCATTGACCTGGGGATGCACACCGTTTTCCAGCAGGCGATAGGGCCAGCGCGGCACCACCACCAGTGCGCGTTTGCCCTGGTATTCGCGGCAGAACGCGACCACGTGCTCGGCATGTCGACCGACCACGTCCAGGGGCGTGTAGCTGCCCCGATGGAACAGTTCAGGATGGGCCTTGCGCAAGGCCAGCACCTGGGCGATCAAGGCTTGTTTGATACGCCCGTCCCGCCAGTTGAACAACAGCTTGCCGATGTCCGGTGGGGTAGCCAGCGCGTGCTGCCGTGCGTTGAAATCCACCGGGCGGCGGTTGTCCGGGTCGACTAGGCTGAAGTCCCAGAACTCATTGCCCTGGTACAGGTCCGGCACACCCGGCACTGTGACTCGAAGCAAGGATTGCGCCAGCCCATTGAGCGCGCCAGCGGGGGCAATCGCTTGGGCGGCGGCGCCGATGGCGGTGCGCAGTGCGCGGCCTGCGTCGCTGAGCAGCAGGCGCGTGAGAAACGTTTCCACGCCCTGTTCGTAAGCCTCGTTGGGCGCGCTCCAACTGCTCAGCAACTTGGCTTCGCGCAGGGCCTTTTGTTGCCATTGCCAGAGGCGTTGTTGATAGGCTTCGAGTGCCGGCCGGTCGTCCAGGTGCAGGTCCAGCGGCCAACTGCCGAGCAGTACCTGATAGAGGATCAACTCATCGCCTGCCGATGGGCTGCTGGCGTCGTTGCGCAACGGCGCGGCGAGGCGGCGCCAATGCGTCACCTGTTCGGCATACCACCCTGCGCACTCACTCAACACGGCGAGGCGGGCGCGGCTGTCTTCACCGCGTTTGTGGTCGTGGGTGGCGGTGGCCAGCAGGTTGTCGGGGAACGCCTGCAAGCGCTGCTGATTGGCCGCGTGAAAATCGGCCAGCGGTGCGCTGAACTGTTCGGTACTGAAGCCCACGTCATTGCGCGACAGCAACACCGCCGAGCGATAGAACGCGGTGTCTTCCACGGCTTTGGCGGCGGTCGGCGAGGTCAATTGCTGGAAGCGCACGCAGGCGTGCTTGAGCAGCTTGCGCTCGCGGCCGAGCGGGCGATTGCGCCACGGTTGGCCGCCCAACCATTTTTCCAGGTTGTCCAGCACCGGCCAGTCGCCTTCGCTCAAGGTGCTGCGCGCGCCCGCCAGGGCTTGCAGGAAAAACGTGTCGTCGCGTTCGCTGCGGCCACAGGCGCTGATGTAGGTGCGGTACACCGGGAAATGCACGATCAGTTCCTGCAGGGCGCGGCGGATCGCGCCGAGGGTCAGGTCGCGGCTCATCACGTCGTCGCGGGCCACTTGCAGCAAGGCCTGGGCCACGCTTTCGAAGTCGCCGGCGAGGGAGCCGTTGAGGATCTGCCGGCGCGCCAGCCAGGCTTCTTCGATAAAGGCCGACGGCCGTTCGCTGTGCCGGGTCCACAGCTCGGCCAGCGTTGCGAAGCCTTGCGGGCGGTGTTGCAGCAGCGACAGCTGGTTCATGAATTCGTAACCGGTGGTGCCGTCCACCTGCCAGTCCTCGCGCAGGGTTTCGCCTTCGCCGAGGATTTTTTCGACGAAAATCGGCAGGTGACGCTCGGGCGACAGCGTATCGACCCGCCGCCGCAGCTTGCGGCAATACCCGCGTGGGTCGGCCAGCCCGTCGATATGGTCGATGCGCAGGCCATCGACCAGCCCCTGGCTGATCAACTCGAAGATCTTGCCGTGGGTGGCTTCGAACACGGCACTGCGTTCTACGCGCAGGCCGCCCAGATCGTTGACATCGAAGAAGCGCCGCCAGTTGATATCGTCCGCCGCGGTGCGCCAACTGGCCAGGCGATAGGCCTGTTGCTCCAACAGCCCGTGCAGGCGCTGGAACCCGTCGGGCTGGCGTGCGTCGAAGGTGCCCAGCCGCTGTTCGATGGCCTGCCGCACGGCGTTGTCGGTGGCGCGTTCGGCCAGGGCTTGTTTGAGCCAGGCCGCTTCGGCGTAGGCATCGCTCTGGTAGGCGAGGGTGCTGAAGCGGTCGGCGAGGGGCTTGAGCAGTTCATCGGCGCCCAGAATCGTCGCGTAATCTTGTGGGCAGATCGGGAAGCGGTGTTCGTAGTGCTCGACGGAAAAACTGCCGTGCGCGGCGTCGAAGTGCAGGGTCAACGTGCCGGTTTGCAGGGCTTCGCCGTAGTCGCTGGCGAGGAACGGCATGAGCAATTGGCCCTTGAGCAGCGGGTCGGGCGAGTGCCATTGAATGTCGAAGAATTCGCAGTAGGGACTCAACCGGCCCCATTCCAGCAGGTCGAGCCACCAGGGGTTGTCGGCGCCGCCCACGGCCATGTGGTTGGACACGATATCGAGGATCAGCCCCATGTCGTGTTGGCGCAGGGCGGCCACCAGGCGGCGCAACGCCGCTTCGCCGCCCAGCTCCGGGTTGACGGTGGTGGGGTCGACCACGTCATAGCCATGCATGGAACCTGCGCGGGCACTGAGCAGCGGTGAGGCATACAAATGGCTGATGCCCAGCCGGGCAAAGTACGGCACCAGAGCCACCGCGTCATCGAGGGTGAACCCTTTATGAAACTGCAGGCGCTGGCTGGCGCGCAGGGGCAGAGCCTTCATCGGTCACGCTCATGGGCTTGATTGCGTGCCACCGCCAGCAGTTCCAGGCGGCGCGCGGCACCCGCATTGTCGAGCAGGCTCGCCGCCTCGCCTGGCAGGCGGCGGCGCCAATTGGGGTGGGTGTCGATGGTGCCGGGCAGGTTGGCTTGTTCTTCGAGGCCCAAGGCATCTTCCAGCGGCAGCAGCACCAGCGGCGCGCGGGTGTGGCCGAGGTAGCGCACGCTGGCATCGATCATGTGGTCGGTTTCATTGCGCACTTCATCGACGAAGTTCTGCGGGTCCTGGCTCAAGGCCTGGCGCAGTGCCTGGCGTTCGCGCAGGCGGTGCTCGCGCCATTGCTCCGTGGTGGGCGCATCGATCAGGCCGAGCTGGACGTTCCAGTCGATGTCGCGGCTGTGCCACCAGCCATTGAGGGTTGGCAGGTCGTGGGTGCTGGTGGTGGCCAGGGCGTTGTCCGGCCAGTCGAGGATCGGCTTGAATTGGCCATCATGACCTTGTTCGAACAGCAGCACGCGCATGCCCAGAATCGAGCGGCCGATGAGTTTGTCGCGCAGGCCGTCGGGCACGGTGCCGAGGTCTTCGCCGAGGACGATGGCCTGGTGGCGGTGCGATTCCAGCGCCAGCAGACGCAACAGATCGTCCACCGGGTAATACAGGTAGGCGCCGTCCTGGGGCGAGGCATCCATGGGCATCACCCACAGGCGTTGCAGGCCCATCACATGGTCGATACGCAAGCCGCCGGCATGGGCGAAATTGGCCCGCAGCATCTCGATAAACGCACGGAAGCCATGGCGCTTGAGGCCTTCCGGGGCGAAGGCGGAGATGCCCCAGCCCTGGCCGGCGCGGTTGAGAATGTCCGGCGGCGCGCCGACGGTCAGGCCGGCGAGCAATTCATCCTGGCGGCTCCAGGCCTGGCTGCCGCCACCGTCGGCGCCGACGGCCAGGTCGGCGATCAGGCCGATGCTCATGCCACTGCCTCGGGCGGCTTGTTGGGCGCGTTCCAGGCAGCGCGCGATCAGCCATTGGCCGAAGGCGTAGAAGCCGATGTCGTCGCGGTTTTCCTCGGCGAAGCGCAGGAGTGCCGGGCTTTGCGGGCTGCGCCATTGCTCTGGCCAATGGCGCCAGTCGAGGTCTTCGCCCGCGGCGGCGCGCGCGGCCTGGACCGCTTCGAAACGGCAGTGGTTCTCCAGGGCTTCACCGCCCGCTTGGCGGAAACTGAGGAAGTCGGCGTGTTGCGGGTGTTGACCGTGGCGGAAGTCGTCGTACAGGGCACGCAACAGGCGGTGTTTGGCCTTGGCTGCGGTGGGCCAGTCGATCAGGGTGTGTTGTTCGAGGGTGTGCAGCTCGTCGGCCAGACCGCAGGCCTCGATGGCATTGCGCACCTGGCGCTCACCCAGGATGCAGCCGGGCGATGCGTACAGGCTATTGAGAAACAGTCGGCTCGACGGCGAGTACGGGCTGTAGCGCTCGGGGTCGGCGCTGAACATCGCGTGCATCGGGCTGATCGCCAGGGCGTCGGCACCGCGTTCGGCGGCCGAGCGGGCCAGGTGTTCCAGCGCCAGGGTGTCGCCGAACCCGCCGTCGCCGAGGCGGCGCAGGGCGTACAACTGGGCGCTCAGGCCCCAGGCACGTGGGGTTTGACTGTCGACGGCATCGGCGACGCTGTAGCAGTGACGAGGGGCCACGGCCAGGGTGAAGGCCTGGTCGGCGATATGCACTTGGTGGTAGCCGAGGGCGATCACGCCGGGCAGTACCGCGTTGCCGTCGAGGCGTAATTCGAGGACTTCGCCCTCCTCGAGGCTGACCCTGCAGACGGTGTCGGGCGCGAAGTAGCGCGCCAGGTCCAGGCCTTCGCCGCTGTCGACGGTGAGCAAGGGCGGCAGGTGTTTGTCCTGTTGCACTTGCTCCAGGTCTCGCAGGCTGGCGTCGATCTCGGCATCGCTGTCGGCCGGGTGGCCCAGGCCTTTGAGGACGGCGCGCAGGGCGTCCGGTTTGACACGTTGCGGGCGGCCGTTTGCGTCGATCCAATCGACCGCCAGGCCCGCTCGGCCGGCGAGGATTTCCAGGTTCGCTTCGCTCAAGGGTGCTCTCCAACAGGGGATAGGGTAACGCGTGCGCTGAAGGGCGCCAGGTGCGCGTGGTCATGCGCTGGCGTTTGGAACAGCACATGCTGCGCAGCGGGGTGATCCAGGGCCGTGGCACTCAGGTTCAGGTCGATCTGTAACAGGCTGCCATTGCCCAGGCGCCAACGCGCACTGACGGCGCGGTCTGCCAGCACCTGCGCACCGAGGGCCACGCTGCCGGGCAGGTGCGGCACGATATGCTGGTGGCGCAGGCGCAGCAGGTGGCGATAGAACTCGGTGTGTTCGTTGGCGGCGAACGACGGCGCCGATTGCTCGAAGGTCGGCAGCGCGTTGGGATCGGGAATCCGCTCGCGCCGCTCGGGGTCGTGGAACGCGGCGAAATCGGCGAATTCATTGCGACGTCCTTCGCGTACCGCTTCAGCCAGTTCGCCATGGTGGTCAGTGAAAAACAGAAACGGCTCGCTGGCGTTGACTTCATCGCCCATGAATAGCAACGGGATCATCGGCGACATCAGTAGCAAGGTGGTCGCCGCCTTCAGCGCCTGGGGCGAACACAGTTGGTGCAGGCGTTCGCCGAGGGCGCGGTTGCCGATCTGGTCGTGGTTCTGCAAGAACGCGACGAAGGCGGTGGGCGGCAAGCCGCTGCTGGGTTCGCCGCGTGCATGCCCGTGGCGCGTGGTGTGGCCCTGGTAGACAAAGCCGTCGCTGAGGCAACGTGCGAGTTTGGCGGTAGGCGCTTGGGCAAAGTCGCTGTAGTAGGCATCGGTTTCGCCGGTCAGCAGCACATGCAATACGTTGTGGAAGTCGTCGTTCCATTGCGCATCGAAATCGTGTTTCAGCAGGCTGGCCTGGTTCAGTTCGTTTTCCAGCACCAGCCAAACATGACGGCCGATGTCGACCTGCTGGCGCACCCGGTGCGCCAGTTCCCGCAGGAAACCGGGGTTGTCGATGGCGTGTACCGCATCCAGACGCAGGCCGTCGAAGCGGTAGTCGAGCAGCCACATCAGGGCATTGTCCAGAAAGAAATCCCGCACTTCACGCCGCTCGAAGTCGATGCCGGCGCCCCATGGCGTATGCACATCTTGCTGGAAGAAGTCTTTGGCGTACTGGCCCAGGTAGTTGCCATCGGGGCCGAAGTGGTTGTAGACCACGTCGAGCAAGACCGCGAGCCCGTGTTCATGGGCGCTGTCGATCAGATGCTTGAGCTGTTCGGGGCTGCCGTAGGCGGCGTGCGGCGCGTAGGGCAGCACGCCGTCGTAGCCCCAATTGCGCTCGCCGGGGAATTGCGCCAGGGGCATCAACTCAATCGCGGTAACGCCCAGTTCGGCCAGGCGTGGCAGGTGCTGCTCGACGGCTGCGAAGCCGCCCAGCGCGCCGACATGCAGTTCGTAGATCACCGCTTCATGCCAGGGGCGGCCCTGCCATGGGTGGTGTCGCCATTCATAGGCGAGCGGGTCGACCACCAGGCTCCAGCCATGCACGTCCGAGGCCTGGGCCCTGGATGCGGGATCGGGGACATCCATTTCCCCATCGATGTTGTAGCGGTAGCGCGTGCCTGCGGGGCACTTTATCTCCGTTTCGAACCAGCCATTTGCCTGGGGCAGCATGGCGACCGAGCGGCCATCTTGCAATTCAACGCTGACATAAAACGCGTCTGGCGCCCACAAGGCGAAACGCGTGTGTTGCGCGTCCAGCATGATTGCGCCGTGGGGCCAGGTTTCCAGAGTCCGTAACGGCATCTATGAAGACCTCCCTTGATTATTTAGTCGATTTCCCCAGCGCCTTGGCCACCAGTTGTTCATACAGTTCGGCATAGGGTTCGACCGCCTGGCACCAGTTGAACGGTTGGGTCATCGCCCGGCAGCGCATGGCGTTGAGCAGGCCTGGGTAGGCGAACACTTTGAACGCACGGTTCAGGGCTTCGCGGTAGCTGTCCACGGTGGACTCGTTGAACAGGAACCCGGTGACGCCGTCTTCGATGGTGTCCGCCAGGCCGCCGGTGTTGCGCGCCACCGGCAGCGAGCCGAAGCGCTGCGCGTACATCTGGCTCAAGCCGCACGGTTCATAGCGCGACGGCATCAGCAGGAAGTCGCTGCCGGCAAACATGCGGCGGGCGTCGGTTTCGTTGAAGCCGATGCGTACACCGACCTGGCCCGGGAAGCGCAGCGCCAGTTCGCGCATGGCCTGTTCTTCTTCCGGCTCGCCACGACCGATGATCGCGATCTGGCCGCCGTTCTCGACGATAAAGCTGGCGACCGCTTCGGTCAGGTCCAGGCCTTTTTGATAGACCAGCCGCGAGACCACGGCGAACAGCGGTCCGGTGGAGTCATGCAGGCCAAACAGGTTGCGCACGTGGGCGGCGTTGACTGCCTTGCCTTCCCAATCGCCGATATTGAAGTTGTGGGTCAGGTGCGTGTCGGTGGAGGCTTCCCAGCTTTCATCGATGCCGTTGGGAATGCCGCTGAGCAAGCCTTGCTGGGTCTTGCTGGCGAGAAAGCCGTCCAGGCCGCAGCCGAATTCCGGGGTGGTGATTTCCTGGGCGTAGGTGGCGCTCACGGTGGTGATGTGGCTGGAGTAGGCCATCCCCGCCTTGAGGAACGACATCTTGCCGTAGAACTCCATGCCTTCCTGTTGCAGCGCATGGGGCGGAATGCCCAGCTCCGGCGTGGAGGCCAGGCTGACCACGCCCTGGTATGCCAGGTTGTGGATGGTGAACAGGGTCGGTGTGCGTGACCCACGCCAGTGCATATAGGCAGGGGCCAGGCCGGCGGGCCAGTCGTGGGCATGCACCAGGTCCGGGCACCAGTGGATCTGGGCGAGGTTGGCGGCCATGTCGGCAGCGGCCAGGCCCAGGCGCGCGAAGCGGATGTGGTTGTCCGGCCAGTCGCGGCCGTTGTTGGCGCCATAGGGCGTGCCTTCGCGCTCGTACAGTTCGGGGCAGATCAGTACATAGATAACCAGGCCATCCTTGAGGTCCATGCGCCCGATCTTGCATGGCGGCAGCGCGGCGTGGCCACCCAGTTCGCCGATGATATGGATCGGGTTGTCGCTTTCCATCACCTGCGGGTAACCGGGGATCAGCACGCGCACATCGTGCAAGTGCCCCATGGCGCGGGGCAGGGCGGCGGAAACGTCGCCTAGGCCGCCGGTCTTGACCAGGTCGGCAAATTCGGAAGTGACGAACAAGACTTTCTTTCGATTGGGGTTATGACTCACGACCGGCCGCACAGCATTGGGCAGATCGACCAACGATGTTGGCCCCCCTGCCGATTTACTAAAACGCTCTCCCTGAGTTTCTACTGCGGCACTGATCATAGTTCTCTCCCACATGTTGGTTGGCTGGTGGCCCGCTGCCACTAGCTCCGAAGACCGCTTCCTGCGGCCAGACGCACAAGCGCTATACAAACTGGCAAGGCTTGTGCCAGTTGCACGGTTAGCTGAAATAGATTGGATGGACGGGCATTCGGTCTGAACCGCTTATGCACGCCTTACCCTAAACCTGACCTACGGCAGAGTTTGAAAGTTTCGATTTTTTGCGGGGCTTTTGTTTTTGAACGGACCCATCGAGCTTGAGTCTAGGACAAATCCTAAAGACTGTAGGGTTTATGTGGAAATTTTGTAGGACAAAAAAACTTGTAACGATATGCGACGTTGGAAAACGGTGTGGGCGCGTGGCGATCGGTGGATAGCGCGTGGCGAGGGCGCGCGGTCCGGTTGGTGGGCTGGCGCCCCGCTTCAGGGGCGTTTCGGGAGCAGGCGCCTCGTCACAGCAGTGCGCGCGCGCTGAATTGGTGCGTCAGCCGAGCACGCGAATGGGCGTGCCCGCGGCCCAAGCCTGGATATCGGCAATCATCTGCTGATAGAACTGCCGGTAATTCTGCTCGCTGACATACCCGACATGGGGAGTGGCCAGCACGTTCGGCAAACGGCGCAACGGATGATCGACCGGCAGCGGCTCCTCGGCATACACATCCAGCGCGGCTCCCGCCAGGCGGCCGTTGCTCAAGGCCTCCAGCAGCGCCGGTTCGTCCACGATCGGCCCGCGTGCCGTATTGACCAGGCGTGCCGTCGGCTTCATCCAGCCGAGCGCCTCGGCATCCACCAGCCCACGGCTACGCTCGCTGAGGACCAGGTGGATGGTGAGAATATCGGCCTGTGCGAACAAGTCGCGCTTGCTGACCCACGTCACCCCGGATTCCGCCGCGCGTTGCGGTGTAAGGTTTTCACTCCAGGCAATCACCCGCATCCCGAACACCTGGGCAAATTGCGCGACCTTCTGGCCAATGCTGCCCAGCCCCAGGATCCCCAGGGTCTGGCCATGCAGGTCGCCGCCCAGGCCCACCTGCCAGTGACCGGCGCGCAGGGAATTGGCTTCGGCCAGCAGGTTGCGCGTGGACGCCATGATCAACGCCCACGTCAGCTCCGGTGCCGCGTGTTTATAGCTGTCGGTGCCGCACACCTGGATACCCAGGGCTTTGGCGGCGGCAAGGTCGATGGCGGCGTTGCGCATGCCACCGGTCACCAGCAGCTTGAGGTTGGGCAGGCCTTGCAGCAACGGGCTATCGAAGGTCGAACGTTCGCGCATCACGCAGATCACGTCGAAGCCTTTCAGGCGCTCGACCATCGTGGCGGTGTCCGCCGGGTAATCATGCAGAAAATGCACCTGGCCGAGCGCCGCCAGGGCTGACCAGTCCACCACATCACGGGCGACGTCTTGCCAATCATCAATGACTGCGATCTGTAGCGACATACGCGGGCGCCTCTTAATAACGTTGGATTAAAGGTGGTCGAGCCCCTGCAGCAAGGCCTTGTGGAACTGCGCCGGTTCTTCCATCTGCGGTGCGTGGCCCAGGCCGGGGAATTCCACCAGGGTGGCGCGGGGGATCAACTTGGCTACCTGTTTACCCAGTACCGCGTAGTGCCCGATCTTTGCCTTCACCGCCGGCGGCGCGAGGTCTTTGCCGATGGCGGTGGTGTCGCTGGTGCCGATCAGCAGCAGCGTGGGCACCTGCAGGTCCTTGAACTCGTAGTACACCGGCTGGGTGAAGATCATGTCGTAAATCAGCGCCGAGTTCCATGCCACCTGGGTGTGGCCGGGGCCTTTGTTCATGCCGGCGAGCATCTGTACCCAGCGCTCGTATTCGGGCTTCCAGTGGCCGGCGTAGTAGGTGTCGCGCTCGTAGCTGCGGATGCCGTCGGCGCTCACCTGCAATTCGCGTTCGTACCATTGGTCGACGCTGCGATAAGGCACGCCGAGGGCTTTCCAGTCTTCCAGGCCGATCGGGTTGACCAGCGCCAGTTGCTCGGTTTGCTCTGGGTACAGCAGCGCGTAGCGGGTGGCGAGCATGCCGCCGGTGGAGTGGCCGAGCAGGGTGACCTTCTGAATGCCGAGTTTTTCCAGCAGTTGGTGGGTATTGATCGCCAGTTGCTGGAAGCTGTACTGGTAGCTGTCGGGCTTGCTCGAGGTGCAGAAGCCGATCTGGTCGGGTGCGATCACGCGGTAACCGGCGTCGCTCAACGCCTTGATCGAACCCTCCCACGTGGCGCCGCAGAAGTTCTTGCCGTGCAGCAGCACCACGCTGCGACCGTTGGCGGTGCCGTTGGCCGGGATGTCCATGTAGCCCATGTGCAGGGATTTGCCCTGGGACTGAAAACGGAAGTGTTGAACCGGATAAGGGTATTGGAAACCCTGCAGTTCAGGCCCGTAGCTGGGGCCTTCGGTGGCGGCGAATACGGGCGCTGCGCCGGCGGCGAGCAGGCCGGCAACGCAAAAGGTGCGCAGTAGAGGCATGGCGGGGCTCCGAGTGGGGAGCTCGGATGCTGTTTGCAGGCGATTAAGTGGGGATTAACACCCAGTGCAGGGTCAGCGCGGCCAGCACGCCATACCGCACGCCCTTGGCCAGGGTCACCAGCAGCAAAAAGCGCCACAGCGGCTCGCGCATCACCCCGGCGATCAAGGTCAGCGGGTCGCCGATGATCGGCACCCAACTGAGCAATAACGTCCAATGCCCCCAGCGTTCGTAGTGGCGGCGCGCCTTGTCGAGTTGCCGGGCGTTGACCGGAAACCAGCGCCGCGCCTTGAAGTGCTCGATCGAGCGCCCGAGCAGCCAATTGACCAGCGAGCCGAGCACGTTGCCCAGCGTCGCAATGCCTAGCAGCCACCACAGGCTGTAATGCCCGCTGAGCAGCAGGCCCACCAGCACGGCTTCCGATTGCAAGGGCAGGAGGGTGGCGGCGCCGAATGCCGCGAAAAACAGCCCCAGGTAACCCGTCAGCATCGATCAGTGTGCCGGGTAGTCGGCTACCACCACATCTTTACCGTCGCGGGTCAGGCCGATGACTTGGTAGGCGTCGCCGTGGCCGTCCATTTCCATGCCGGGCGAACCCATGGGCATGCCCGGCGCGGCGATACCGAGCAGATCATCGCGCTTGCGCAGCGCCAACACGTGCTCGGCGGGTACGTGACCTTCGACGAACTTGCCGTCGATCACGGCGGTATGGCACGAGCCCAGGCGCGGCGCGACGCCGAGGCGTTGTTTGACCGCGCTCATATCGGCTTCAACGTGATCATTGACCTTGAAGCCGTGGCTTTCCAGATGGCGGATCCATTGCTTGCAGCAACCGCAGTTGGCGTCGCGGTGTACGTCGATGGGGATCAGCTCGGCCGCCTGGGCCAGGCCGGTGGTCAACAGGGCTGAAAGCAGGGCCAGTCGCAATGGGGTTTTCATGGGGCGTCTCGCAAGTCAGAGAAGGTTGTGGGATGGGCGCTATCATGCCAGTTTACGTCCACCGCCAAACCCCCTTCAGGTGCTGGGTTGACCTGCGTCCCGTGGTTTCAGCGAAACTCGAACCGTTCGCTGTGCAGGTTGGCCGGTGGAATCCGGTGGGCGTTCATCAGCTCGCGAACCTTGACCAGCAAGCCTTTGGGGCCGCAGAAGCTGATATGCACTTTGTCGGGGTCGGTCTCGGCCACGGCTTGGCGCAGGGTGTCGGCCAAGCGTTCGAGGCCGCCGGCATTACTGACAAATTGCGCACCCCGTAAGCGGGCCATGGTCTGCACCTGTTCGGCCGGCGGGAAGGCGCGCGCGGGCGTGAAGCAATAGACCAGCGTGGCTTTGTCGAAGTCTTTGGCGGCAGGGTCTTGCAGCCAGGAAATAAACGGCGAAATACCCACACCGGCGCCGATCCAGATTTCCCGTTCGGCCTGCACGGCACGCTTGAAGCGCCCGTAAGGCGCATAGAGATCGGCGCGCATGCCGACCTTGGCGCAGTCTGCCAGGGCGTTGGTGTAATCCCCCAACCCTCTGATCATGAACGCAATCTGCCCGTTTTCACGGTTGGCGCTGGCGATCGTGAAGGGGTGCGGCTCGCGCAACCCTTTGACCTGCATGGCCAGGAACGCGAATTGCCCGGCCTTGAAGTCAAACCCTTTGTGAATTGGCGCCAGTGTCAAATGCAACGCGCCGTTGGCGCGGTTGACGGCCGTCACCCGGTATTCGCCGGCACGCCCAACCCAGGGGTAAAGCACCAATTTATAGAGGGCTCCGATGACGCCCAGGCTGCAGCACAAGGTCAACCAGACGCCCGATGGCGCGGTCAGGGTGATCGGCGATTTGAAACTCAGCCCGTGCAGGATCACGATCAGGAACAGCGGGCCAGACAACTTGTGCCACCAGCGCCAGACGTTGTAAGGAATGTTGCGGTTCAACGCCAACAGCACGATCAGGCCCAGCGCCACGTAGCTCAGTTGACGGACGAGGCGCGTCCAGTATTTGGGCAGCTCCAGGATGGGCACGCTGTTCCACACATCCAGGTTAGCTTTGAACACAAAGTGATACGTGGCGAACACCAGCGCCCAGATGCCCAACCACTTGTGTACTTCATAGACGCGATCCAGGCCGCCAAACACGTTCTCCACCACCGACCAGCGACTGGCCAGTACGCAGGACGCCGCCATGTACACCAGCGCGCAAGTGCCGAGCAGCAAACTGAGGGTCGCTGAGGTCAGCCATGTCTCGACCGGTATATCCATGAGTAACGTCAACGTCGTGATCAGGAAGAGGACGACGAGGCAGTGACGGGTTTTCAACGGGTGCTCCTAGGGTTTCTTCGGGGGAGTGAATACTCATCTCACATTTTTAGGTTACCCGGTTACGTGAAGAGCGGCCTTGACGTCGGTCATGCGCAAGGGCACAGGCCATGGCCTGGCCCCCGCGCTGAAGTCGACCGAGGTTTTTCGCTCAGTTCTTGAAGGTCGAGTGTTTACGGCCCTGGTCGCACAGGGCGAACACCACCACCAGCAGTGCCGCGATCGCGAGGATAATCACCACCCCGCCTGTGGCGTGGGTCGGCGACGCGGCCACCAGGGACAAGGCTCCCAGCGGTGCCAGGCCGCCGGCGATAGCGGTACCGATTTCGCGGCCGGTGCCGAAGCCCGAGGAACGCGTCTGGGTCGGGAATTGACGGCTTAAGAACGAGCCCTGGGGCGCGAACATCATGGGAGCGAGCAGGCCGGTGCCGACGCCGATGGCAATGTAGATCATCAGGCTGTCGCCAGTGTCGAGCAGGGCCAGGAACGGGTAGGCAAACAACAGCGAGCAGACGCCGCCGAGTACCAGCACTTTTTTGCTGCTCCATTTGTCGCACAGCCAGCCGAAGCACGGCACCGCGACGATGGCGATCAGGCTGGCAATGGTCACCGACAGCGACGTGACGTGCACATCGACGCCTTTGAATTGAGTCAGGTAGGCCAGGGAAAACGTCTTGAAGATATAGCTCAGGGCGTTGTAGCCAATGGCTACGAAGAACACCACCGCCAACCCCTTGAGATCGTTCTTGAACAGCGCTTTGAGCGGCGAAGGCTTGGCGACCTTGGGTGCCTGGCTCAGCTCCTTGAACTCCGGGGTTTCCGGAATGCTGTTGCGCACCCACAGGCCGACGCCCACCAACGCGATACTGCAGATGAACGGGATACGCCAGCCGCCTGCCAGCATGAAGTCGTTGCCATTGATGGTCAGCAGGTACACGGTCAATGACGACAGGAGCAGGCCCAGGTTCAGGCCCAACGCCGGCCAGGCGCCCTGGCTGCCGCGCTTGCCTTCCGACGCGTGCTCGTAGGAAGTAACCGCCGCGCCCGACAACTCGGCCCCGGCGCCCAGGCCCTGGATGATCCGGATGAACACCAGGATGATCGGCGCCCAGATGCCGATGGAGGCATAGCTGGGGATCAGGCCGATCAGCGTGGTACACACGCCCATCATGCAGAAGGTCAATACCAGCACCTGTTTGCGGCCGAACTTGTCGCCCAGGTAGCCGAACAGAATGCCGCCGAAGGGTCGGGCGATAAAGCCGATGGCGAAGGTGGAAAAGGCCATGAGCGAGGCGGTTTTCGGATCACTGTTGTCGAAGAAGATCTTCGAGAACACGATGGCCGCCATGGTGGCGTACAGGTAAAAGTCGTACCACTCCAGCATCGATCCGAAGATCGTGGCGGCGGCGACTTTGCGCAGGCGTTTTTTGCTTTGTGCCGGCGTTTCCGGGGCAGCGGTATGCGGTGTTGCCGTCATTCTGTACTTCCTTCTGAGTCATTATATTTATTGTCAAAGTGACGCTTGTGGCGATGGCCCGGGAAGGGCCGGGGATGCGGTGTCAGCCGGGTGTGAACATGCGATCGGCGATCATTTCGCCGATGGGAATCGCCGAGGTGGCGGCGGGTGAGGGCGCGTTGCAGACATGGAGCATGCGGGGCGTCTGGGCGAACAGAAAGTCGTGGACCAGGCTGCCGTCGCGCATCACGGCCTGGGCGCGGATGCCTGCTTCGTAGGGCAGCAGATCTTCGCGGTTCAACGACGGGCAGTACTTGCGGCATTGCTCCAGGTAGCCGGACTTGAACAGTGAGTTTTTCATCTCGACGCTGCCCGAACCCAGGTTCTGCCAGAGGGTTTTCCAGAAACCGGGGAAGCTGGCGTACTGCGCCACGTCGCGCCAGTTGATCGAGAACTTGCGGTAGTTCTCCCGGCCCAGGCCCAGCACGGCGTTGGGGCCGACGGTGATGCTGCCGTCGATCATCCGCGTCAGGTGCACGCCGAGGAACGGCAGTTCCGGGTCTGGAATCGGGTAGATCAGGTGGTTGACGAGGTTGTTCTTCGAGGCCGGCAGGCGGAAGTATTCGCCGCGAAAGGGGATGATCTGGTGGTCGATCTTGACCCCGGCCATCGTCGCCAGCCGATCCGACTGCAGGCCGGCGCAGACCACCAGGTGCCTGGCTTGCCAGGCTTCGCCGCGGGTGTTGACGGTGACCTTGTCGGTGTCTTCCGAAATGGCGGTGACGGTGCGCTCCAGGCAGATCTCACCGCCTTGTCGGCGAATTACCTGGGCCATGGTTTCGCAGACTTCGCGGTAATCGACAATGCCGGTCGCATCGAGAAACAAGCCGCCCAGACCGATGATGTTGGGCTCGCGCTGGCGCAGTTGGTCGGCGTCCAGGCGTTCGACCTTCAGCTCATTCAACTGCGAGCGCGCATAAAGTGCCTCCATGCGCTGCATTTCCAGGGGCGTGGAGGCCACCAGCAACTTGCCGCACACCTCGAACTTGATCCCGTGTTCGCGGCAAAACCGTTTGGTGGCCTCGGCGCCGCGTTTACACAGATCGGCCTTGAGGCTGCCGGGGGCGTAGTAGATGCCAGCGTGAATCACCCCACTGTTATGCCCGGTCTGGTGCTTGGCCAGCGAGGCTTCTTTTTCCAGGATCACCAGTGAGGCGTTGGGCTGGCGTTTGAGCAGCTCCATCGCAGTGGCCAGGCCGACGATGCCACCGCCGATGATGCAGAAGTCGTAAATCATGGTTTGGAGTACCTAAGGGCTGCACATTTCAGTCTGCTTATCAGGTTGTCAGACTAATGTTTTTGTTAAAAAAATGGCGTGCCTGAGGCACGCTGCACAAAGCTTGGATCATTCAATTCGTGGCAGGCAGCTCAAGTTGCAGGCGTTTGGCCGCTGCGCGCAGGTGCGCTTCGGCATTGGCTGCGGCCGCTTGGGCATCACCATCGGCGATGGCCTGGTAAAGCGCCTGGTGTTCCTGGGTGGCGTCGGCCGAGCCACTGGCAAAACGCGACGCCGAGTTTTCCCAGGCGGTTTTGCGCGCACTGGCCAACTGGCTGCGCAGAAAGTCGTGGAAGGCGACAAAGTAGTCATTCTTGCTGGCTTCGGCGATGGCGCGATGAAACTCGACATCGGCGAGGGCGGCGGCCTCGAAGTCGGCGCGCTGGTCGTGCATTTCCTGCAGCGCCTTCTGCATGCGCTGCAGGTCGTCGGCATCACGGCGTTGGGCGGCGATCGAGGCGGCCTGGGTTTCGATCCACAGGCGCACTTCGAACATCTGCGCCAGGTCCGGACGACGACCGTTTTTTTCCGGGAAGCGAAACACCGTACCCGCAGGGGTTTGCGAGATAAATGAGCCCAGGCCACGCTTGGCTGTCAGCACACCGTCGGCCTTGAGTTGGGCAATGGCTTCGCGCACCACTGAGCGGCTGACGTTCAGTTGTTCAGCCAGTTGCTGTTCAGTGGGCAAACGCGACTCGGGCGCCAATTGGCCAGAATCGATTTCGGCGCGGATGGCGCTGACGACCCGTACAACGAGCGAGTCAGGGCGCTGGAGCTCAAGCATGGAAAAAACCTTGGTAGTCAGGTTGTCAGACAATAGAGGTTACGCTTTTGCCTTGTCAAGATGTTGCCGGAGATGTTTGCAGGCTGTCCGGTCGTTGGGTCGATAGGCTCGCCGTCGAGACTAAGGCGCATCGCGGCCGTGCGGAAGCTCGACGGTATGTTGGCTCATTCGACGAAGGCGGGGTTTTCCAAGCGTTGCTTGAGCTGGTCCAGCGCAACCGTGGACAGCTCCACCATGCGCTCGTGCAAGCCGGCCAGTTGCAGTTCGGTTTCATAGGTCAACACGCGCTTGAACAGCGTGCCGTCACGACAGGCGTGCAGGCTGTAGTGAATCGAGCCGTCGACGGCCAGGGAGGTGAATACCGCCTTGAATTCTTCCGGCGGCCGGGCGATCTGCACGCGGTAACTCATCGGCACCCGCACGCCCAGCAGGTCGATCACCTCGGTAAAGCGCGTGCCGGCGGAGAGTGAACCGGTGGTGCCGGTGTCGGCACTGAGGGAGGTCGGGTGCCATTCGTGCCAGCGATCGGGCTGGGTTACATAGTTGTAGACAGCCTCGATAGGCGCTTGGATAAAGCGTTCCTGACTGATCCGCTCCAGGCGGACCGACTGCTCGACAGCGCGCATGGAACACCTCCTGTGTGGTGAAACTCTGCACCCGGAGCTGTCAGGATAGACCTACTCCCATGCATTGCACGGGAGTGTCTCATTAATTTATCACTGCACCTTGAAGCGGCTCATCAGCGCGATCACCCAGGCATTGGCGTTGAGCAGGCTTTGCGTATTGGTTTCAGTGGCATGGCCGCTTTACACCCGCTCTTCGACCATATGTCGGATATGGACCATGCTGCGGTTGATCCACTCGGTCACAGCGCTTTGCTGCTCGGCAGCCGTGGTTGAGGTTGTTGATATGGCTGACTGGCCGGCGTGTGAAGCATGTTCTAGAGACCGTCCCCCTGAGCACTGGCTTCAAATAGGTATTCTTTCCTAAGCGGTTTACCCATTTCTTCGAGCAGACCGTTCTCAGTGAAGGGTTTTGGATTAATGGTGCTTGGTGGCGTGGCGGGGTCGTTATCGAGGTCAAAAGGTTCTGCATCGCTGGGCAGGCCAACGACTTGGTGTTCTAAATGCGGGACGACGTCCGTTCTGCCTGATTCCCGACGTTGGGTACTCTCACCCGCCAGGAACGTGCCGGTGGCGCCATTGTAGGCATGCCCAATCTCGTGAAAGAGGCCGGTTACGGGAAACCCTGTAAAGGTACCGTCAGCTCGCTCCCGGGTAGACTGGGGGTCATAAAAAATGTGGGCACTATTGGCGCCCAAACCGGCCACACCATTTTGGATGATTCCCTGCTCCGATGGGGTGAGAGCTTCGTATGCCTCAGGTGTCAGCTCGTCCTGATCAGTTCTCCAGAAAATGTATGACGTGTTGCCCGAGTCACCTCGTTCGATGGTGACTTTGCCGCCGTTCAGCACGGCGAGTTCATCCATTTTGGCAAGGGTCTGTTGGCCTAGCGGCGAACTGCGCAGGAATTCGAGGTCGTCGGTTACCCGTTGTTTGAACTCCAGGTGCCCGTCTTTCACGATGAACGCCTGCTCGCCGGCGTTGCTGGGTTTGACCTCGGTGAAAGCCGAGCCTTGGGTACGGTCGAAATGATCACTGGCGTTGGCGTAGATACGGTCTTTGCGCTGATTATTCAAAATGGTGTCGTGGCCTTTCCCTGTATAGAAGGTGGTACGGTCGCGCCCTATAAGAAGGTCATCGTCATTGCCGCCATGTGAAACCGTATGCCCGCTGCCTGAGACGAGTACATCTTCGTTGTCGCCGCCGTCCAGATAACTCTGCTTGGTGGCGGGACCGTCGCCGGCAATGAGCAGGTCCATGCCCTTATTGCCATACATCACGGCATGGCCGCTTCCCCCAAGGATGGTGTCGTCGCCGTCATTGCCCTCGGCATAGCCGAGACCACTGCCCAGTTGCAGGAAGTCCTTGCCGTTCCCGCCATAGAGTCTGCTCCGGCCGCCGCCTGCCCGGATGTAGTCGTTGCCATCGCCCCCTTCAACGTCAACACGAAGCTTGACGTCATCGTCGATTATTACCGTGTCATCGCCCCCTTGGGTTTCGATCCAGAGGTGCTGCTCCGGGCCCTGTTTTTCTTTGATGTCGAAAAAATAGGGCTTGTCGTTGATCAGGATTTGCAGCTTGTCGCCGGGCCAACTGCGTACATGGATACGGTCCGAATGGTTACCGCTTTCCACTAAAAGCCAATTGTTCATAATCTCCGGCTTTTCAGGGGTCGATGTATCCCAGTCAATGAGTCGACTGATTGTCACCTCGCCGTCAGTGTGCAGCGGGTGTTTTCTGCGGTTACTGCCGTCTGGCGTCAGATCGGATGGGGGATCGTAAGGCGAGGGTTTATCGCGAGGGGCAGGTTGTGGCGTGTGGGTATGAGTGGCTGCGAAATAAACGAGAGGAAATAGCATCGGCGGGGCCTTCACATTCAATGAGATGAGCATCTGATTGCGCATCAGGGCTGCCCATTCCGTGGTGGGTTGGCTGAAAGTGTTCCGCAGGATGGCGAGAAGCTTGGTGCAAAATGTTTCGTGCCGGCGGTGATCGGCGGGCCAAACGCGCCCTTTGAAGGCAGGTGGATAAGCGACGGCTTGAGCGGTCTCGCTCTGCGCAGGGAGAGCGAGACGCACGTGTGATCAGCGGTGGTAGTAACCCGGGCCGCCACCGTAGTAACGGTGGTCATGCCAGCCACCACCGTGTGGGAAAATGATGCAGCCGCTCATGCTCAGGATGATCAACAAGGGAATCAGCAGTGTGATTCGACGGAACATTTCAAAATCCTCTAGGGTACTCATAGATTGAATCAGGCGACGGGCAAGCCAAAGTTTTTCATCGCCTGTAACATGAGACCCTGCCGACCCGATTCCATCCCCGCCAGCGGGTATGTATTTGGCATGTTCGGCGATACAAAGTGGATACATTCTTAAGGTTCAGGAACCCGTCATGACGCAAAAGCAACGTTTGAAATACTCGATTCTGATCTCCCTGGTCGTACTGGGGACGATGTTTGGCCTGTCCTACTTGCAGAACACCGGGGTTATCAGCGAAAAAACGTTCCAGTACATCGCCATTGCGGTGGCGGTCACCGTGGTCGTGATCAACGGTGTGATGCGGCGCAAGGTCAAGCCCAACTTCTGATTCTGCTGCGTGGGTCAGGCGCGGCCTTCGAGCACTTTGGCAGCCTCTTCATGGAGGCTGTAGCTTTTGTCGGCATTGAGGGTGATCACGCCCTCGCTGCACAGGCGCTTGAGTACCTCGCGCACGCTGAGAAACGACAACGGGATGCCCAGCTCCAGCAAATGGCTGTGTACCCCGCGTACCCCAAGGGTGCGCTGGTTGTCGGCGGCGGTGAGGAGGGCGTCGATGACCTTCAGCCGGATCAGGCTGGTGCGCAAACCAAAACACTTGAGCAAATGGCGGATGCGCTGATTGCCGTGCTGTTCAGGTGCGCTGCCGAACGCTTGGGCGCCTCTGCCATGAGCGGCCTCGGCGGTCGGTGAATGTCCGTCCGTGGGCAGTTGCGAGTTGTACATGCAAAAAACTCCTTATCAGAGCCTGATCAGGAAAATGATGGCGCTGTTACCTAATAAGACGAACGAGCGATGCAAATCATGAAGTGCCGGATGTAGAAAATTTGTCGGTATCCGCTTTGTCACATTGCAATCGCTCTGGATAGACGTCTTCTGGCTGCTGTTCCCGTCACACCGGCCACACTTCGCCGGCGAAAATCTGCAGGTCGCCGGTCAAGTCATCCGCAGGGGTGAGGGTGCCCGAGGGGCCGGGGCGTGGGTCTGCCGAGCGAACGCCGTAGTTAACGCGTCCGGCTCTTCCATACACGGCGATGCCGGTGGCGCCGGTCAATTCGGAGAGGCCCAGAACATTCTGGGTGGTATTGAGATGATGGCGCCCTACCAGGGCAACCCACTTGTCCTCGCCTGCGTGTTGCTCGATGGTGCGGGTGGCGTAGTAGTTGAACTCTTCGAGTCGTCGTTTGGCCTGCGCAGGCGTCTTGATGGGGCCGCCGAACAGGTGGCGTTCGTCGTTGTGCCGCGTCAGGTAAAAATGGTCAAGCGGTACGATTTCGATCCCGTTGTCTTCGAATTTCTTCAACAGTTCGCCCAGGGTCGGGCGTTGGTTGGGAGGGCGGTATATGAGCCCGATCCGGCCCATGCCATCGTCTTTCCAGCGCATGATTTTGTCGTACACCAGACCTTCTACGAATAGCTTTTTTACCTTGTTCTGAACAAACACATCGACGTTGTCATACAAAGTTCGGAAAGCCGCCAAGCTGCTGTGGGATTCGCCGAATACCAGGCCAGGCGCCGTGCGAAAAGCATCGGCAATCACATCGCTCGTTTTCTTTGGCGCGGGAATGTTTGGAAACTCGGGGCGGGGGGGCAGCCCGTTTGCGGCCATGTGTGTATAAAAATCGCGCATTTCCTGGGCGAATTTCTCATGGGTTGCCTGCTTTCTGCTGGGGGTGAAATGGCCCTCGATGGGGCGGCCACGAATGCTGCTCACGTACTCGGCGTCGGGCAAATGGTCGATTTTACGCACCGGCTCGACTGGCAGCCCAGCCGGCGGTTGACTGAGTGGCGGACGTGACGGTCGGCTCAGCGGGTTGAAGCGATGATCGCGAGCCGATCGCCCCGGGTGTTGGGCAGTGGGTGAGGGCGGCATCAGCGTATGGGTAGGGGTGAATGCGTCGAGTGCGGGCCCGTAAGGCTGCATGGCGTCTGAATCGAAGGCATACCATTTACCGTGTTGGCGTATGGCCGAGCCTTCCACTTGCTGCGTACCCACCTGTAAAACGCCTGTTGCGGCGGCCTCGTAACGTTTGCTGGCGATGACCAGCGACTGGCCGTTGGCAGTGCCGCGCAGCTTGCGGATGCCTTGCGCGCTGGCGCTGATGCCATCCGTGACAAGTCTGCCTGCACCCACCGCCAGGTCAACGCTGCCACTCAACGGGTTGAAGGCGTTGAGTGCGGTGACCCCGAGGATTTTGCCGCCGCGCGCCAAGGCACCCAGGGTTGAACCCGCGTTTGTCACTGCCTTGCCGAGCTTTGCGGTAGCGCCCAACCCGGCCGTCACAAAGCCAAATATATCCAGCGCCAGGTCAATCGCGCCGTCCTTGTAGTGACCGTTGCGCAAGTGGGTGATGGCCGAGCGGAGGGGGATCAGGTTCAATAATGCGTCCGTTGTTGAACTCACCCATTCGCGTCGCGCCTCGTCCGGGGTTTCGCCTGCGGCGTATTGCTTGACGGCAGGCTCATCAAACCCCAACGCCTTGATCAGTGCGTCGGCGATGTAGTGCGTTCGCGGACTTTGGAACGTGTTGAAGGTGGGGTATTGCGGTTCCTTTTCTTCGGCGTCGTAGTTGTGGGTTGAGCGATTGGGATGAAACGCTTCGATTTTGTTGACTTCGTCCGACACGTATTGGTGGGGCCGGCTGATCCTGCCCTGGTCAACCTTGGAGATGATGCCGGTTGTGGTATCGAATTCGTATGTCTGATGGCTGTTTTGATATTCGCTGTGTACGAGGATCTTTGGGCTGGTGTGGAAGAGCTTGTCTTGGGCGAAAGGAATCAAGCTGGTGCGGTAGTCGTTTTCCTTGAAAAAACTGATTTTTCCATAATTGAGGCGTGTTCGATCGGCCAACGGCAGGCGGTCAATGGCACTGATGAGTGAGTATTTTTTTACCTGTTTGATAGTGTCCAGCGCGTTGGTAAATGCCGTGTCGAACGCCTGCGGGATATTGAAAGACGGGCTTCGGGTGAACTGCGCAAACGCCTCAAGATCGATGTCGGCGCGCGCGCCTCTGACCAGCCAGCTCTGCGCGTCGATTTCCAGCCCCTGCTGAGTGATGTCGAGCATCGAATAGGCTTGGCTGAAGCGCGGGGCCTTGGGGTCGTTGGATTTATAATTGATGTGCAACACGCGATCCTCAAAGTCACCGCGTTCGCCGAAGGTGGCTTTCAGCAGATCCAGCGCCATCTGTTTGCGGCTGGGCAGTGTCGCGCCGACTTCTTTGGACGCGGCGCTCAATTCGCTGTGTTGGGTATTGAAGGCTTCGCGGGTGTACTCGATTTCTGCGTTGTTGTACGCCGCATCGTCTTTGGCGTAGAGAAAACCGTTCACCACGCCCCAATCGATCAAGGCGGCCTTCTGCGCCGCTTCACCCGCCGGTGCTATTGAGTCGGCATGGCGCATGACTTCGGCAAAATCCATGTGCATTGCCTTGCCGGGTGCCTGGGCTTCAATCGCAGCCACGGCGATGCACAAGTTGGCCCATGCCTGGCTGCCGTACACCACCGTGGCGGGAATATCCTTGACCAGATATTGCGGCGCCACCCGTGCCAGCAGCAACCTGGCGCCGAGATCCGCGCTAGCGAGGGAAGTCTTGCCGCTGTCGCTCAGGTGTTTGGCCAGTGCGCTGATCATACTGGCTGGCGACATGCCCCAGTGGCTCTCGGCAGCGAGGTTGAAGCCCGCGACGGTATTTCTGCCAGGCTGTTCGATGGATTCGGGGTCCAGCCCCAAATGGATCGCGCTCAGTACATAGTCGTTTGCGCTGGTATCGGTCGCGATGCCGCCGACCTTGGCCTGTATCGCCTGGCCCAGCTCCTGCGCCTTGGGGGTATCGAGGAGTTTCTCCAGTGCCTTGGCCGGGTCCTGTAGCTCGGTACCGGATAGCGGATTACCTTCCAGCAGATACCCCAATGCTCCGCGCCGAGCGTCGAAAAGGGGCAGGCCCGGCAGTTTCTCGGTGTTGTCGGCAACGACGTCGCGCACCACGCGCTGGTGTTCCACGCTCAGCGGCAATGCCCAACTGAGCCCGCCGCCCAAGTTGCCCAATGGGTGCGACAACGAATGATTGATCAGTGCGTCGGCCATGTCGAAAAGGTCTTCACGCGTGGCCGGAATGTACGTGCCGTGGTGTGTGATGAAACGCTCAAGGCTGATTTTCTGCGGCGATTGATGCTGAAGCGCCGAGTCTGGATCGACGTCCATCAGGGTTTCTTGCAGTGCGCGCAGCACTGCTTCGGCGCTGGCTTGCGGTGCCAGTGACTGGGCGGCCTGCTTGAGTTGGCGGGCGAGTGTTTGCAGATTGCGCTTGTGTGCCAATGCGGTTTTGAGGGCCTGGCGGTTGTCATTGCTGTCGACTTCTTGCTCTGTAGGCGGGTCTGCGACCGGAGCCATGTCGTCGGTCGCTAAAGCCGTGGGCAACAGCGGGTAAACAGGTTGCTGGGACGAGCCGGAGGTTAGGGTGACGGATGTCATGCTGAGTACCTTCTTTCACACGGTGAGGCAGTCCTTGCCGACGAATGCCTTTGTATGAAGGCGCTCGTTTGGGTGTTGAAAGCAGGTGCTTGTGTTCCGCTTGCGGGCGGTGCGGGTTGTCAGTATGTGTAACGGAGGCCATCGGCACTTGGACTGGCCACCCTCGTAGCGCAGAAAATGACGCGGCCGCATTCGTACCTAAATTATTCGCGGGCTGTTGCGTTCTTACGTTGGGGTGATTGCCCTGTGAGGCGGTTTAATCTGACGGTGGGGTCTGCGTGATTATTTGTAACGGGTTGTCCAGGGTGTGTGTGACGGCGCTGTTGCTGGGCGTGAGCCTGGCCGCATCCGCGCGCGAGGCGGTGGTGCATGCGGCGGCGGACATCCGACGCACCAGTTTCGGTGTGCCCCATATCCGCGCCAGTGATGAGCGCGGCCTGGGCTTCGGCATCGGTTACGCCTATGCCCAGGACAACCTGTGCCTGCTGGCCAACGAGGTGGTTACGGTGAGCGGAGAGCGCGCCAGGTTCTTTGGCCCTGAACAATCGACCCTGGAGGAGCGCAACAACGTTACCAGCGATGTGTTCTTTGCCTGGCTGAATACGCCAGAGGCGGTGGCCTCGTTCTGGGCGGCGCAGAGCCCACCGATCCAGCAGCGTATCGAAGGGTACGTCGCCGGCTACAACCGTTATCTGACAGAGCAGGGCGCTCCGGCCCAGTGCCAGGCGGCGTGGGTACGGCCGATCACGCCGCAGGATGTGATCAAGCTGACGCGCAGGCTGCTGGTGGAAGGCGGCGTCGGCCAATTCGCCGAAGCCCTTGTCGGCGCCACGCCGCCCACCACCACCGCCCATCGACTGGGCGATGCCAAGGCCTTTGAGCTGGCCGCTGCGCATCAACAGCGTTTCACTCTGGACCGAGGCAGCAACGCCGTCGCCGTGGGCCGTGACCGCTCATTCAACGGGCGCGGCATGCTACTGGCCAATCCGCATTTCCCCTGGATCGGCGGCATGCGCTTTTATGAGATGCACCTGACCATCCCTGGCCAGCTGGATGTGATGGGCGCTGCACTGCCGGGCTTGCCGCTGGTGAATATCGGCTTTAACCAGCATGTGGCCTGGGCCCATACCGTCGACACGTCCAAGCATTTCACCGTGTATCGCCTGACCCTCGATCCCAAGGATGCCACGCGCTACCTGCTGGACGGTAAATCCATCCCGCTGGATAAAACCACGCTGACGGTGCAGGTCAAACAAGCCGATGGCAGCCTCAAAGAGCAGGCGCATACCGTCTACCGTTCGCAATTCGGCCCGGTGGTGCAATGGCCTGGCAAGCTTGATTGGAACAACCGTTACGCCTTCAGCCTGCGCGATGCCAACCTGGGCAACGACCGCGTGCTGCAACAGTGGTACGCGATGAATCGCGCCGGCAGCGTCAAGGAGCTGCAAACCGCGGTACACACCCTGCAAGGCATCCCGTGGGTCAATACCCTGGCTGCGGATGACCAGGGGCAGAGCCTGTTCATGAACCTGTCGGTGGTGCCCAACGTCAACGCGGCCAAACTCGCGCAATGCAGTGACCCACGGGCCGGCCTGCAATTGATCGTGCTCGACGGTGCCCGCAGCGCCTGCGCCTGGGACGTCGACCCGCGCGCTGCCCAAGCCGGGATCTTCGCGGCCGACCAATTGCCGCAACTGGAACGTACCGACTACGTGCAGCATTCCAACGATTCGGCCTGGATGGTCAACCCCAAGGCGCCCCTCACCGGTTTTTCCCCGGTCATCAGCCAGGACAACACCGGCCTCGGCCCCCGCGCACGTTTCGCCGTGCAACGCCTGCAGTCGCTGGACAACCGGCCGATCAGCGTTGCCGACCTGCAAAACATGGTGATGGACAACCAGGTCTACCTCGCCAGCCAGGTGATGCCCGATTTGCTCGAATTCTGCGCCAAGCACCTCGGCGCCGACACCGCCACGCTGCAACCGCTGTGCGCCAGCCTGCAAACCTGGGACCAGCGCGCCAACCTCGACAGCGGCCTGGGCCTGGTGCATTTCATCAACCTGATGCAACACCTGCAGCACAGCCCTGACGCCTGGCGTGTCGCCTTCGACCCGGCCCAACCCCTCACCACCCCACGCGGCCTGGCCATCGAGCGAGCGCCCGTCGCCAAGGCCCTGCGCGAAGCCATGCTGGCCTCGACCGTCGAGGCCGGCCAACTCGGGCTCACCGCCAACAGCCGCTGGGGCGACCTACAAGTCTCCGGCCAGACCCCAATCCACGGCGGCCCGCAACAGCTTGGCATCTACAACGCCATGCAAACCGTGCCCCGCGCCGATGGCAAACGCGAAGTGGTCAGCGGCAGCAGCTACCTGCAAATCGTCACCTTCGACGCCAACGGCCCCCGCGCCCAAGGCTTACTGACATTCTCCCTGTCCAGCAACCCTGCATCGAAATACGCAAAGGACCAGACACACGCATTCTCCGAAAAAAACCTCCGCCCGCTGCCCTTCAGCGAAGCGCAGATCAAGGCCGATCCGCAGTACCAATCGCAGGTCATCAAAGAGTAGGGCGCGCACGCAACCCCTTGATGCCAGGGCAGAATATTTTTTGAAATCAAGGGGTTGCAGGCAAAAGCAAATGAGTACATAATGGCGCCCATCGAACGCAATGAAGCATTAAAAACTTCAATGTATTCAATGAGTTAGAGTAGAGGCACGCTTCACATAGCCCACTCAAGTTTGTATGCGGTGAGTGCCAGCAACCAGGGTACTGATCGTTTGAGGCCGAGTAGCAAAATGGTTATGCAGCGGATTGCAAATCCGCCTACGCCGGTTCGATTCCGACCTCGGCCTCCACTCTTAAGAACCCCGTAGATTAACGTCTACGGGGTTTTTTATTGCCTGTGGGAAAGCGCTGGAGTTCCGAAACTTTAGGGGGTGGAGTTCCGAAACTAGCTCATTTTGAAGGCTGCGCGACCGCACCGATGCGCCGGTACACGCGCTTGGTGATCTCTTGTTCCGAGTGACCGAGCAGGAGGCTTGCGTCGGCGATATCCGTGATTTCGGAAGCGGCTTTGGGGCGGATATCCTTGAACTGAAACTGTTGGATCTTCTCCGCGTCATCAACTCGTCCCTCACTGGCGGCCAAAGAGCGAGCGGCTTCTCGGGCGTCATCCCACCGGTTACGGAGCATTTGTTGAGAGACACGCATCCCGGTCCTGCTGAGAATGAAGTGCTGCGAGTTGTGCTGACTGTTCCTGGCCATGATGTCCTCAATGAGCAGGCCGAGGGTGTTCTTCACGCCGCCTGCCTGCATTTGAATCCTGAGGCGCTTGCCTGTTTTTCCCTGCTGCACGGTTAAGTAATCCCCTTCGATATCCCCCCGCCTCATTGCGATCACGTCTGCCGGGCGCTGGCCTGTCAGATAGGCCAAGTCCATCGCGTCCCTAAGTTCTTGTGGGGCTTTTCCATAGACGGCGCTCCAAACCATTTCATTGGCGTAGTAGTCGCGGACCTTCTCTTTATTCTTTCGGACCCCGGCGCAAGGATTTTCCCGATCCGTAAAGCCCCATTCTCGCGCCATGTTGTAGACGTGGGAGAGCAGGGCGATCTCTCTGTTTGCTCTGGTCTTCGCCGTCCTGGCGTCCCGGTACTGTGCAACCATGGAGGGGGTGATTGCATCGATGGGCGCTGCCTCGAACCCTTTGCGCAGGTGCTTGAGCTCTGCCTTGTTGTCTTTCTGCGTCCGCGGCGCTTTCTTCGGGATGATGTCCCGCTCGTACCTGTCAAAAATCCCCTTCATGATCTTCAGGTCTGCCGGCTTTGCCTTGGACTCAAGTTCTGCCCATTTGAGTCTGGCTTTATCGAGATCGCCTCCCAGCGGAAGCTCTTTGCCGTTCGCGTCCCTGTAGTAATAACCCACCCACACCGTACCGTTCTTGCGTGGGCGCTTGCGCCGCACCATACCTGGCGGTAGGTCCCTGTTTTCTGTCTTGCGGGGGCGCATATCAGTTCACTCTGGAAAAGTCTGGCGTCCAAACCGGTCGTGCCGGCGGCGGATTGTTTTCGACAATGGTGGGGCTGACCATGCCCAGCTTCATACGGGCAAACATCCGACCCACCAAAGGCCGACCGCCGCGACTTTCGACGAACACCCAATTGCGGTCCTTCAGCCACTTGCGCTGGTGGGCGCGGTGTTTGTAGCCGGTGAGGTCGGCGAGTTCATCGTCCGACAGGATTTCTGCTTGCATACTACCTCCCGCCGCCCGCTGTGGGCCGCGCTGTCTTGATGATGTGGATGACCAGGCCGAAGGTGATCAGCATCCAGGCACAGGTTCCGGTGAATGCGCTGAATATCGCTTCGGTGGTGCCGGTGCTGAGCAGGTCAGGGCCGAGCCAGATGAACCAGTAGCCGGTGCCGACCAGGTACAGCAGAGCGGCCAGCAGGATCAGGGTGAGTTTCGTTGCGATCATGGCGTCACCTCGCGGCGCGCCCACCAGCAGACCGGGCCGTCGTCGGTGTCATGGATGGCCAAGCAGAACCAGCCTTCACCTTCAGGGCGCTCAGGCTCCCAGTAGCTGCAATCAGCGTCGTGGGATTCGAAGTAGCGGGTGGCAATCGCTTCGTCTGCATATTCAAGGCTCACCATCTGAACTTTCAGGCCCTGGTCAGCGATCCAGGCCTTGCACTTATCGCCATCACCCTCTTCAAAGTCCGGCATGTCGGGGTGTTGGAACATTCCGTTTTCGTCCCGCCTCACCGGCCAGTGATTTATCAGGCCCACACGGTCCAGGCGCTCAATTTCTGCCAGCAACAGTGCGGCAGCCTTCACCATGTCACGGCGCCGATCGGCACTTGGCTTGAACGTCTCTTGGCCCCAAGGCCAGGCCGTGCTCCGGGTTGTCAGCTTTCCGGCAAGACTTGCGTAAGTCGCGCCGGCTTCTGCCAGCTCGCCCTTCACATACAGGTCATCGCGGTGCAGTGAATAGCCTTCGGCTGAAACCTGGCGTTTACGTTCGGCGAGAACGTCCCGCGCCGCGCGATTGAGACTGATTGCAATTTCTTCAGGCATGACTTCGTCCTTGCCGCTGTAGCGGCTGACTTTGAAGGGGGAGTGGAGGTTTTTCTTTCGGCCTTTCAATTCCGGGGTTACATTCGTAAACCCTAGGAAAAAACCGGCCAAAAAAATGGATGTAGAGTTGACAAATCTCGCGATCAAACGCGCTGAGCAAGTGCTCGATACCGCCTATTTTGGACTTAAGGTTCTCAAAAGTGGCGACCCCTCAGAGCGATCAGCCGGCTTGAGGAACGTATTGGTTTTCGGAAGATCCGTGACATTTGTTATACAGAATCTGCGATCTATTGTTGGTGAATCTCGATTCAATAGTTGGTATGCACCATTACAAGATCAGATGCGTGCTGATCCTCTTATGCGGTACTTCGTAGATGCCAGAAACAACTTGGAGAAGCAGGGACGTTTAGATGTTGCCGCTTCAGGATCGATCAACAGTTTTAACGGCTATGATTTAGAAAAGTTGGAAAAGCCGCCGTTCGAGTCCACTTCTTTTTTTATGGGGGATCAGACCGGCGGATCAGGGTGGGAGGTTGATTTGGGCGGCGGAGAGTCGGTCAAGTACTACATCAGCATCCCCAAGTCTATTGGAGAGTTTCGTCAGGTGTTTCATAGCTTGCCTGATAATATTCCGCAGGAACTCAGGGATCTAAGTACAGATGAGCTATGTTCCATCTACCTCGACAAACTATCGAATCTGCTTGCCGCGACCAAGAAAGAGTTTCTTTTAGGACCGAAGGAGCGACCGTACCTTCGATTGGTTAAATAATGGGATTAATGCACCTATTGGGTGGTTAAGGCTTCGCTCATACGGCCTCCCTCGTTACCAGATCATGGGCATTCACAGCCGTCATGCCGGCCTGCTGTTCCTGGCGCAGCGACTGCTGCACTGCCTCCACAACCCGACGCAGGTACGTGAACTTGTGGTTTTCTTCGACAGCTTTGCCGTCGAGCGGGTAGTGCCATTCCTCACCGAACAGCTCGGTCAACAATCTGCTCTGGTACCAGCATTCGTTCGGGCTCTCGATACTGCGCAATGAGTCGATGTCGTGCCAAAGCTCGCGCGCTTCATCCTTGCTCAGCTCGCCCAGCTCCCATTCGTGGCGCCCGGTCTGTTGCCGGCGGCGCTGCACGATGCACTTCTTGGCCAGGGTGTGCAGCGCGTCTCCGCTGAACACGGTTGAGCTGATTCCACGATCCAGGCAATTCAGCACATAGTCCCAACCGTAGTTCGTGACGAACTCGGCGACGGTGCGCGGACCCATACCACTCCAGTACGCATTCCAACTGTTGTCCCAGCAGTTGATGGTGATCTTGCCCTGGGCGGTCTGGTAGTTCGGATCGGATTCGGTCGGGCAGTCGCGCCGGCCGAAGTCCTCGAGGAAGACGGTGATCGGGTCCAGCAGTGGCGCGCCGGTGATCACCAGCTTTGTGACTGTCGATCGCTCCACTTGCAGCGGCGCGGCGGTTGGGTTTTCTGTAAGCATGGCGAGCTCTCCAAGCTAAAAATGGATAGAATTGAAAAAAAGCAAAGGGATTTGATTTGATATGAAATGTTATGTTTGTGAAAAAGATGCTTTAGAGGAACGAACTACCAAAGACTATTTGGTTATCGACTGCCAATACTGTGGCACTTATAAAATCTCCAAAATATTGATCGATTTGATGCAGGGTCGCAAATTTCCTATGCATGAAATGCGGAAATTATTGGATGAGCGTAAAAAGAAACTTGCATCAACTGTGCCCGAGCCAATTATTGAAACTTGGGACGAAGATTTACTGGAGTAATTGACGAATAATTCTAGCGCCGATCCAACGAACCACGGTGACAGCTTTGCTGTTGCCGATCGCCTTGTAGCGTGGACCGTCTGGGCATTCTCTGGCAGGTTTACCGCGCCAGGGGATCAGGGTGTAGTTGTCGGCCATGCCCTGGAGGCGCTCGCACTCCACGGGAACGAGGCGGCGAACCTGCGTTGGCGCAAGCAGAGCAGGAGGAGGGCTGCAGGCGTCCAGAGAGGCGGTGTATTCCTCGTACCACTTGCCGGCTCCAAGAGCCGATGTGTGATGAAGCTTGGTCGAGTAAGCTGGAACGATTGGCTGCCCGCGCCCGGTACCGTCTTCACTTCCATCAAACCCTTCAGCCTTGAGCGTAGGGGGGATACCGCCAGTGATGCACGCCGCGACCTGACCACCGGCGTTCGCGTGACTTCCCGAATGGTTCATTGCACGAAGAGTAGGGGCGATCACCCCAGCATCAGCGCCATGATCCTTGCAGGAGAAAGCCAGTACTGCGTTTTCCTGGCCGTTGTTCCTTCCCAGGGCAAACGCAAGTCTCTCGCTGACGCCAGGGTCTTGCGTTCCATGTACCACCAGCAGGCCCTGCTCGGCATCCTGATTGGTTGCGCTTCCGGCCGCTTTCCCATTCGCTTGCAATGTGCCCGCCACGACAAGAAGACTTTCCCGACTCTCGTGGTCGCCATATGGGTTTGTGGTGAGAGGAGCTGAGACTATGAAGGTCTCGGTTTCAGCATCCATCCGTGTGCCGCCAGGATGCGCGCTGAGAGCAGTCGCTACCTCGGTCTGTTCACAGTTGGCGCCGCCTCCAAATGCAGTTGACTGAAAATGGCCAGCTACTGCGTGGTCGACATCGCTGCCACCGTCAGTGCTGCGTCCGCTTTCTCGCCTCGGCGCGGCGCAGTATCCCGGCGCATGCCTTCGCGCTCAAAAAGTACCTCGGTGGGATCGAACCCGTCTCGAGCACTTGCGACAACGAACACACGACGGCGTCGTTGGGCCAGGCCGAAATATTGGGCGCCCAAGACCCGCCACGCGATTGTTCTTTTGGGTCCATACACACAACCAGCGTCTTGCCATTTCTTCCCTGGAGGCTGCAGCTCGCAGTCTTCCCCAGCAAGCGCGCCTAGAAAGCATCCGAAGGCGTTCCCTTTGTCACTGAGGACGCCGGGGACGTTCTCCCAGACGATAACGCTGGCGGGCTTTCGCTGGCCGGCGCGAACATAGTCAACTGCATCTGCAAGCTCCACGTATTTGATGGTGAGGGTACCGCGCGGGTCGGTGAGGCCTTCGCGCATACCTGCAACGCTAAAGGCCTGGCACGGGGTGCCGCCGACCAGTACGTCCGGCGCCGGGATCTTGCCGGCCAGCACCAGGGCGGCCAACTTGGTCATGTCGTCGTGGTTCGGCACGTCGGGGTAGTGGTGGGCCAGGACCGCCGAGGGGAACGGCTCAATCTCGGCGAACCAGGCGGCGCGCATGCCCAGCGGGTGCCAGGCTTGTGTCGCGGCTTCAATGCCGGAGCAAACGGAGCCGTAGGTGATCTCGGGCATAGGGGACACCTCGCCTGGTGGCGTGATTTTTGATTAGAAGTGTTGCAATGGCAGTTTGATGTCGCGAGGGCTTGGCCGTATATTCATCCGCACTTACTCATGGATTAGTCAGATGAAAATTCGTACAGAACACCAGAATCTCGGCGCCGCGCTGATGCAAATTGCTGAAAACGACAATTTCACAGCAATCAATCCTCTCCGTTTAAACGGCGGAAATGTGAATAATGCGTTCCTGATCAACGCAGATACTTGCGTTTTTTTGAAATATGGCCAGGAGCCAAAACCTACCGGGGAATATCAGTTCACCTTCACCACCGAGCAGCTTCAGAGCGTTGAGGCGGCCGGTCAGCACTATCAAAAGCAGAAGGTGTTCGTTGGTTTGGTTTGCGTGGAAGCTCAAGAGGTTTGCTGTCTTGATGCGCTTCAGTTTGATGCGATGATCGCCGCTAGGGCCAAAACGGCCGGCGCACCAGAGGACAGCTATCAAGTCTTAGTCACAGCGCCTGATGGGAAGAGCTTGCGAGCGTACACAAATGCCTCTGGAAGAAAAGGCGTAATCGCCGGGAAGGAAACAGTGATCAGTCGTAGTCGTTTCCCTGGGTGTCTCTTCGACTAATTACGGTTTGATCATGCTGCCAGCCCATGAGGTTTTGGCGGCCACTCCGAAAAACCGACCTTCGGCGCTTTTGTCTTAGGATTAATGATTGGCTTGCCCTTGAGGTCCACAAGCACGGCCCTGGCCCTGATTTGCATGTCTCGGCACCTCAGGGTCTTGCAGGCCAGTTCAATGAACTGCTCGGCGTACTGCGGAGCGTCGAAGAGCGGCGATAACTGGCGAACCGTGCCCCCCCCATAATCTTTTCTGTGCGCTTGCCAACCAGCTCCAGCCATTCAGCTATCGGGGATAGGCTCGACGCCGCCGGGCGCTTTTGGGTTCTTCCGGGTTCCGGCTGTTTTCTTGCGGGCCTCGGTCTTGGCGACATCGAGAGTCATTCCAAACACTGCAAAAGTGCTCATGGGTTATCTCCAAGCGTGCGCCTGCCTCGCCGGCTGGCGTGATTGTTTGATAGAAGTGATAATCTTTTCGAGTCGGTTATCAGGGAGATTGGCAATGGCCAGTAGAAAGCTTGAAGCGTTCCGCGAGTGGTTCACGCCGCGTAAGCGGCTATGGACAGGCATAGGGCTGTTTGCAATTGCTATTGCCGTGCCATTTTTCAGTCCAGGAACGATCACCGCTTGGCTCATAGGGCCTGCGACTATCTTTTTCTTGGGTAGCTTTATTCCCGATACGAACGGAAGGCGATAGGGCGCTGCCGGCTGGCACAGTTCGTTGATATGGGGTATTACGGGTGACCGGCATGGAGCCGGAAGGAGAGGAAGTTGAACGGCAAAAGTGAAGTTCACTACGCGCTGAAAAACGCAGTCGAGGCCTTGGCAACTGCGCAAGGTATTGATTACGAAAGGCTCAAAAGAGCCGTAAGCGAACTGCGTGTTTTAAAGAAGGCAGACTTCGAGCATTCAATCGATGTAACGATGCTTGAAATCATCAAGACGGCCGAAGGCAGGATTGATCTTGATGACAAAGCGAGCGTTGATGTTCACAACGTCATGCGAAACATTTGGACACTGTACGACCGTTGGGCGCCTAAATTCGCTACTCGTCCTATCTGAAACAAGTTCAGGCCGCTTTGCGCTGGCCAAGTACCGACTGGCGCGCCGCTTCAAGCTCGCTGCCGAGGATCTCGGCGGCGCCCTCGATGCTCTCGTTTCCATCCTCAAGTCGTAGGCCGAGATTCAGGTACACGACCCCATCCAGCTCGAAGAACACACCGCCGCACATCCACAGCGCGCCTGGGCTCAAACCGATCGCCTCCCAGGCCTCGTCCATGTCGATGCTGGCGGGGCAATGCTCCTTCCATAGTGCCGAAAGGCGCTCATGCTCTGCGACCTGGGCGGCGCGCGCTTCCTTTGGCGTCCCTTTCGCCGGCTTGGCGCTGGAACGCAGAGCGCGGTAGTCGTACTGATCGGGGCGGCACCAGTGCACGTCCAGGTCGCGGCTATCACTGAGTTTCACGCCACCGACATAGCTCCGATTGCCTGACCGCATCGGCGAGGCCGCGCCACCAAACACCTGGCCAAGCTTGGCGCGCTGGTCATCCCACTCTTTGCGCTTGGTTCCCCAGGCGTTTACTGCGGCAACCACGGCAGGGGTGGTGGTCTTGTACATGTAGTTGCTCATGGATTATCTCCGGTCAGGCGCCGCCCTCCGTGACCGGTGGTGGCAATTTGGTTTAGGTTGGGGTATTTATGTCTGTGCGTAGATAAGTTGTTTTTGGCAGATGGCTAAGAAATTAACTAGGAGAGCATTGTGGCAAAAAGGACTCGAGGAGTTGGACAGCGTAAATTTACGGATATGTCCGTGGGCTTCTTTTCTTCAGGATCTCTTATCCTCCATGCAAAAGATTTAAAGGCGATCGACGATTCTGGAGATGAAAACAAAGAACTAGCTGACGAATGTCATATTTATTTGATTCTCTCGCGTCCTCGACTTAGTTATCTAACCGACGGATTCCGTGTGGAGGAAGAAGCAACATACGGTGTTTTCAAGTATTTGGTTGAAGGATCTGAAAGGAATACCGAGTTCAAGCTGTCGGGAAAGATGAATCCAGATCTTTCATTGTCCGTTAGCGCATATCCACACTCTAAAATGCATCTTTCTCATAATGGTGAGGTGGTGCACACCATTCCAGCGCATTTGATGAGCTTTATTGCAGATTTTGACAATTCTGAAATAACGGATCTGGAAGTAGAGTACGTCGGCATGTCATATGCTGAAGGGCGCAGATCTGCTAAGGATCGTCTCTTAAGCCACTCAACATTGCAAACTGTGCTTGCGGACTTGAATCATGAGGCCCCGGATAAGGAAGTATTGTTGGCTTTGTTTAGATACGCTCCGCCGCGGGTTATGATGGTTTTCAATGGTCGGGACAAGACACTTGATGCTGACGATGATAGGGATTTCATGGGCGACCTTGAAGCAGTTAATCAGAATCTATCCAAGGACTTGCAGATTGCATTGATAGAGGCGGGTTTGATTAAGTATTTCCAGCCCAAATATAATGACAAGTACAAGCAAAGATTTCCACATCCGACGCACGTGATTCTTGAAGAGTTATATGGCGTAAATATAGCGGCGTTAAGTGTTGAGATTAATAGCGAAGAGCTGAACTGCAGGATGTACTCTCCGGTGATGCGTGCTGGATATCACCATATTGCAAACTTTGATCTTCATGATGCAGAAGAGCGCACGAGCTTTTTCAACGTTATGAACGTTCCAGAAGGTGGTAGTGCGGGTAAACTGTCCGGGCCGTTTTATTGAGTTTTTTAGTTATCTGTATTCACAATATCATCACCCGTATCACGCCTCAGCTCGGCTAGGCTCTGACTCCGAAACATTCGCGCCACGTTTTCGCTAATCTGCACTTTGTGGCGCGGACTCTGAATCGCTTGATACGATGGTGTCGGTCCGAGAGCATGAGCGTTCAGAATCAGATTTTGCACCGCCTCGCTGATTTCCTCGATATCGTTCCAGGCCATTACTTCTTCAAGCTTCTGTCGCGCTCCCAGTCGTAAGCGGTGCCGCAACTCCTTCTCGTCGTATTCGATCCGCTTCTCGGCGGCTTTCGCTGATCGCTCTTGCCTAGTCTTGGCCATGGCCTACCTCTTCTATTCCGCTGGCCGGCAGTGCGAGCCAGGTTTGTCGTTTGCGTTGCTGGGTGCGGGCTATGCGGCGCATGAATCGACCTTCACTTGGTGCCAGGCGCCTACCGCTTCGAAGATCCGCGCGGCGTGCGCCTCGTCCAGCGACATCGCTTCGGGAATGGCGATCCAACCTGAGGCCACCATCTGGCTCTGGTTTGCCGAGTCGCGCAGCTCCTTGTAGCAGTGCTCGATCACGTCTTCCAGGTGGTCGGAGAGGTAGACGCCATCGGGCGCGATCTCTACTGACTTGCTGTAGCGGTCGCCGCGGGCGTCGATGCAAAGCGCGCTGAGGTAGATCGTCCAGCGGTAGGGGATGCCGCATACCCCGTACCTTTGACCCGCCGGTAAAGCTGACTCCCAAGATCGACACGCTGGTGCGGGAGCAGTTGACCCGCAAGGAGCTGACCACCTACAGCCGGGATCGCCTTGAGCAATTCCTGGCCCGGGTGGACGGCAAGCTGCTGGACATCTACAAGTCCTACGGCGACCTGGTGCAGGCGGATCTGGTCGACATTGCTCTATATGAGTCGACCTTCGAGGCGAACAGCCTGAGCAACGCGCTCTCCATCGATGCGGTGGTGCCGACCAACACGGTTATCCGTGCGGCGGTGTTCACCTATCCGCTGCAGGTGAAAGGCATCGATGGCGGCAAGCTGCTGAAGAGTTTCGTCAGCGGCTGGACGCGGACCGAGACGATGCGGGTCACGAACACCATCCGGCTCGGCTTCGGCCAGGGTCAGACCAATGCGAAGATCATCCAGGCGATTCGCGGTACCGCAGCGCAGAACTTCACGGACGGCGTACTTGCGGTGAGTAACCGCAACGCTGCCTCAGTGGTGCAGACGGTAATCCAGCATGTTGCCACCACGGCACGCATGGAGACGCTGAAGGCAAATAGCGACGTGGTACTGGGCTATCGCTGGGTGTCGACGCTCGACCGCAAGACCTCGCAGCAATGCAAGGGCCTGGATGGCATGCGCTTCGACCTGGGCAAGGGGCCGCTGCCACCGGCGCACATCAACTGCCGGTCGACAACGGTGCCGACTACCAGGCTTTCGGAGATGTTCGCCAAGGACGCTACGGGCGCCTCGGTGGGCGAAAACGGCGGGGCCCAGGTCGACGCAGGCCTGAACTATTACGAGTGGCTGGCGACACAGCCGGCGAGCTTCCAGGATCACGCCCTTGGGCCTGTCCGGGGCAAGCTGTTCCGCGATGGTGGGCTGACGCTGGAGAAGTTCGCCAAGCTGCAGCTCGACAAATCGTTCAAGCCGCTGACCCTCGCGCAACTGAAAGAAGTAGAACCCGACATGTTCACCCGAGCAGGCGTTACACTCGGCGCTCCATCAGGTTGAGATAGCGCATGCAGATCATCGTTGAGGACGGGAAGGGCAGATCACGCGCCAACAGCTTTGTGCCGCTGGAGAAGCTGACCTTCTACCGCGACTACTACGGGTTCCGGATACCTATGGCAGAGGCGGAGCAGGTCGAGTTGCTGCTGCGCGCTGCCGCTGATGTCAACGGACGGCAATGGAAGGGCCACAAGGCCAATCCTGACCAGGCAATGGCCTGGCCCAGGCGTGACTGCAAGATCGAATACCAGACGCTGTCTGAGATATTCGTACCCTTTGAGCTTGAATGGGGTCATGTGCGGCTGGCGGTCGAGCTGTATGCCGCCGAGCAAGGGTTCCAGATCGAAGAGCCGACGCACTGCACCGAGCCGAATGGCCAGCGCTCACGGCTCAATCGCGATACGCCAGGTCAACGCATGCGCCCGCCGCCATATGCGCCGAGCAGGACGCAGTTCGCCGATTACCTGGTGATGCGCGGGCTGTCACTGATTAAATAAAAAAGGGTGTCCTAAGGACACCCTTTTTCTCTTAGCTCAGGAAGGAAGGCTTATACGCGGGGTCGCGAAACCAATGATTATTGATGCTAAGGCCCTTGTGAGGATGCTTTTTGTTGAATTTAACGAGCTCCGATTCCACTCCCTCAATGCATTTTACGGTGCGGCTAAACTTGTGGAAGTCGGAGTCGCTTAGCGGATCATCTTCATCGATTGCCCGAGGGTCATTATCGGGAACCAAGGCAGCGGCCCGGTTGAAAATTTCGTTATTCCGAAGCTTCGCTTTATAGAAGCGGACCTCCTTGAACATGCCTGTTTCAACTAGTGCCGCCATTACGTCGTTCGTTGCCTGCATGGTGTTCCGGTACGACGAATCTTTTTTGAGGAAGCAGCCGCGGATCAGCCCCTCAAGAGACATAAGCTCGGTCACTTCAAATTCGTTGAATTTTTTTGCGCGCTGATTGATTGGCATGCTGAGAAGGCCTGTCTTGCACCAGTAATCAACAAAACGAGGTAGATCGATGTGGGCTCCGGGCCCCCCATTTGGAAGGCGGACCGAAAGCCTGTCTTCGCTCAGGAGCGATGGTTTTTGCGGAGCAGGTTGGTCTTCTCCCAGCAGCCGCTTATACTCGGCATAGGGGAGAATCGCGAACAGCGGTTGCTGTTCGTCGTCATAAATGAATTGCGCTTTTGAAGTCATGTCTGTTTACCTTTGAATGATTTGTTTAGGGCGGAAGCGCCCTAAATAATGCTCACTGAGCGATCATTACTCGCTCAGTGAGTGAATTTTCGTTCTTCAGTGAGCAAATATCAAGCTTTTCTTTTATAGCGTTCTCTTCTGTCGGCCTGCCTCAGTGCAGGCCTTTTTTTTACCAAAAATCCGACTTCGGCCATGCCGGGGTTAATGAGATGGTCACCCCCAACACCCTGTGAGGGCTATGCTTTCACGGGGTGTTTTGTTTTCGGAGGCCATCGTCACGAGCGAGTCAGCACTGATCGGTATCGATCTCGGCAAACATACTTTCCACCTGCACGGCCAGGATAAGTCGGGCCGCGAGGTGTTTCGCAAAAAATGCTCACGAGCGCAGATGATGCAGT